>JBEKKW010000076.1:0-9014 GCA_050010495.1 Acidimicrobiales bacterium | reverse complement strand
GTGTAGGTCGCCATCGCGTTGGGGTTCATGCCGTGGAACTTGACCGCCAGTTCGACCATGTCCTTCAGGGTGAAGTTGTCGTCGAGCGCGATGCCTTGGGGGATCTTGGCGAGGAACGAGTTGATCGTGAGGGGGTTGTAGAGGCCCCGGACCCGATTGATCATGGCGCGCATGAAGGCGTCCTGGCGGATGATGCGCCCGAAATCGCTCGTCGGGTCGTAGTTCCACACGCCGTTCTGGTACCACTCGTAGTGGCGGCTTCGCGCCACCGCCAGAGCCTGGAAGCGCGACACCAGCTGGCAGCCCGGGTGGGTGATGTTGAGCCCCGAGTAGTCGTCCTTGGCCGGGAAGGGGAAGTCCAGGTAGATCCCGCCGATGGCGTCGATCGAGTTCATCAGTCCCGCGAAACTGACCACGATGACGTGCTGGATCGGGATGCCGAAGTTTGCCGCGATGGTCTGGGCCAGCAGCGACGGGCCGTTGGCGAAGTTCACGTTGATGCGATTGAAATTGCCGTACAGGGACTGGTTGGCGAGCAGGGTCACCATCGTGTCGCGCGGTATCGAAAGCACGGTGATGGTCCCGGCCTGAGGATCGATGTGCATGATCTTGACGACGTCGCTGCGCTGGCCCGAGACCGAGGAGGCCCCCGTCGCGACCGCGATCTTTCCGGTGAGACCGGCCCGCGAGTCCGATCCGATCTCGAGGATGTTGTAGGGCTGACCGCTCAACTGGGGCAGCTCACCGGCGACGTCGATCTTGGGGATCTTGTCGAAGCGGTAGTTGGCGTAGAGGTAGCCGCCGCCCACGAGAGCGATCGCCAACACCGCGACCACCACGAGCGCGATGACGACACGGCGGCGGCGGCGCCGAGGGGGCCGTGGACGGCGGCGGCGCTTGGGCTCGACCCCAGAGCCCTGGTCGACCGCGTCGCCGAGGGCGATGAGCCGTTGCTCGTTCGCCATCGAGCGCTGGGACCGCGATGACTTGGCGGCGTGGCCGCGGTCGCCATTCGGTCCGTCAGCCATTGGTCAAGTTTACTGAGGTACTCAAGGAGAATCGGGTCAGACGGACGTGTCGCGGAACGGCTCGTAGCCGTCACGTTCCAGCGTTTCGGATAACTCCGGGCCGCCGGTGGCGACGACGCGCCCGCCACTGACGACGTGGATCATCGTCGGCACGAGCTCCAACAAAAGACGACGAAAGTGGGTGATCACCATCACGCCGCAGTTCCATTCGGTGGTCGCGAGCCACAGCCGTCGGGCCACGGCCCCCAGGGCGTCGACGTCGAGTCCGGAGTCGATCTCGTCGAGCACCGCGATCTTCGGTCGCAGGATCGCGACCTGTACCATCTCAGCGCGCTTGCGCTCGCCTCCGGAGAGGTCGAGGTTCACGAATCGGTCCAGCACCTCGGGACGCAGCTCCACCGCGAGCGCCTCGTCGCTCATGCGCTGGCGCAGGTCCGTCTCGTCGGCCCCGGCGGCGATCAAGAGATCGATCGGACGCACGCCCGGAACCTCCACGGGCTGCTGGAGGGCTAACAGCAACCCGTGCCGGGCCCGCTCGGTGGCGGACAGCTCCAACAGGTCGACGCCGTCGAGCACCGCGGACCCGTCGAGCACGGTGTAGCCAGGGTGGCCGGCCAAGGCGTGGGCCAGCGTCGACTTGCCCGAACCGTTGGGGCCCATGATGGCGTGCACCTCGCCCGACCTCATCACGAGGTCGAAGCCGCGCAACACCTCCTTGCCGGCCACCTGCACGCGCAGGCCCTCAATGGTGAGCGTCGACGTCACGGCACCACGACCTCGACGCGACCGTCGCGCTGGTGCACGTCGTAACGGGCGACCGGTCGCGTGGCGGGAAAGGACGTCGGCACCCCGTCGGCGAGGCGGAACATCGAGCCGTGACGTTCGCACTCGATCTCCCGGCTGTCGACGTCGACCTCCCCTTCGGCGAGGCTGAAGTCCTCGTGGCTGCAGCGATCATCGAGGACGTAGACGTCGTCGTCGATGCGCACGACCACGAGCACGCGGCCGTCGACGAGCACCTGGCGAGCCTCGCCGCTGACGAAGTCGTCCAGGGCGCCGATGTCCACGGCCGTCACGGCGTCACGATCCTCACCGTGGCCAGCACCGAGTTCACGTCGGCCTCGACCAGTTCGGCCAGCTCCGTGGGCAGGCTGACCAGCATCTCATTGAAGAAGCCTTGGATCATGAGCCGCTCGGCGTCGCTTCGGCTCACGCCGCGTGACTCGAGGTACCAGCGTTGCAGCTCGTCGAGCGGTCCGACGCTCGAGGCGTGCGCGCACATCACGTCGTTCTCCTTGATGTCGAGGTTGGGCACGCTGTCGGCGTGGGCCGTCGGTGAGAGCAGCAGGTTGTGGTTGGTCTGTCGGGCATCGGTGCGCTTGGCGCCCTTTTCGATCTCGATGAGACCGGTGTAGACCGAGCGCGAGTCGTCCGCGACCGCGCCCTTGGACAGCAGCGTGCAGCGGCTCCGTCCGGCGACGTGCAGTTGGTGGGAGCGAAAGTCGTGGACCTGCTGGCCGGAACCGAGAAAGGTGGTGCGAAGCTCGTTCTCCGACCCCAGGCCGAGCATCTCGGCGTCGTTTCGCGAGCGGTTGTAGTGGCCCCCCATGCCCACGACGGCCTGGCGCAGGCGGGCGTCGCGCTCGAGGAACCCCGTGGTGCGGGCCACGTGCCAGGCGCTCATGGCGAGACGCTGGTAGGTGATCAGCTGCAGCGCTGCGTTCTCGCCGATCCGGTACTCGCTCAGGGGCACCACCAACCCGTCGGCCCCGCCCTCGAAGTACTCGACGATGGTCGCGCTGGCCCCGCGGCCGAGTTCGATCTGGGTGCGCGGGAACGACGACGAGCCGTTGGTCACGTTCACCACGACGATCGGCTGTTCGACGAGCGTTCCCGGCGCCACCTTGATCACCGTGGCCGCCGGCGCCAACGCCACGTTCAACAGCGCGAAGGTGTCGCTCTCGTAGCGCTCGAGCAGGGTGTCGCCGCCCAGTGAGCTGAACGACTCGTCCACCTCGACGCTGACGCCCTCGAGCGCGAGCCCGGAATCGACGCAGAAACCGTCGACGACTCGCACGATGAGTCCGGCGCGCTCACAGAGTTGGCTCGCGAAGGCCGAGTCGCTCGATGTCCGTGGCGCCGTGGCCACCGCGAAGCGCTCGAGGTCGAACTCGCTCAAGGGGGCGTAACGCCAGACCTCGTCGCTCACCGTCGGCAGTCCGGCCTTCTCAAAACCCGACCAGGCGAGTTGGCGCGAGGCCGTGTCGGACCGGCTGGCAATGAAGGAGGAGGCTGATTCAGCGAAGATGGTCATAGTTAAGAGGCCTGGCCAGTGTAATAGACCGCCCCAGGGCGCTGGCCGAGACCGGGCCTAGGCTTGGCCCAAGTCGCGAGGAGGTCCAATGGAGTTTTCATCGCCCGTCATCACCCTCGAGGTCCAGGACCACATCGCCACGCTCTGGCTCGACCGCGAAGAGGCCCGCAACGCGATGGGCAGCGCGCTGTGGCGCGATCTACTGCGCGCGACGTCGACGCTCTCCAGCGACGACACCGTTCGCGCACTGGTCATCGCCGCGAAGGGTCCGCACTTCAGCGTGGGCCTCGACCTCAAAGAGGCCAGTGCGATGTTGCTCAACGGTTCCAGTGATTCGACCGGCAAGTCGAACTCGTCGGCCCTCACCTACGACAGCGTGCGCATCATGCAGGACTCGGTGACGTCGATCGCCGAGCTGCCCTTCCCCGTGATCGCCGCGGTGCACGGCTACTGCATCGGCGCGGGTGTCGACCTCATCAGCACCTGCGACATCCGCCTCGCCTCCGGCGACGCCATCTTCTCGGTGCGCGAAGCCAAGGTCGCGCTGGTGGCCGACCTCGGGTCGCTCCAGCGCCTGCCCAAGATCATCAGCGCCGGCCACATGGCCGAACTGGCCTTCACCGGAAAGGACATCGACGCGACACGGGCCGAGCGCATCGGACTGGTGAACTCCGTGCACGGCTCGGGCGCCGCCGACGTACAGGCGGCCGCCTACGAGCTCGCCCGTGAGATCGCCGCCAATTCGCCCCTGGCGGTGCGGGGAACCAAGTCGGTGCTCAGTGCGAACGACGGCCACACGGTGCACGAGGGCCTGGTCTTCGCGGCACGCTGGAACACCATGCACCTGCAGAGCCACGACCTCAAAGAGGCGATGACGGCCTACGTCGAACGGCGCACGCCGATCTTCACCGGCGACTGACTAGCGGCGCCAGCGCTTGCGCTTACGTCGCTTCTCATCCTGGTCGTCGAGTTCCTTGCGTCGCTCCTCGAACATCTCGGGGGCGACCGCGTTGACGATGTCGCTGGCCATATCGAGCACCTCTCGGCGATCGTCGGCCGGGATCGACGATTCGGGGACCTTCTCCACCGGCTTGGTGACCAGCGTTCCGTGGGACCAGCCAACGTCGGCGAAACGCCGTTCGAACGCCACGCAGCCCTCCGGACAGGACCATGGCTGGTCCGGCGCGAGACCGAGTACGCAAAAGCGCACCGCCTCGCCGTTGGCGTACGTGCGGCTCTGAAAATGTTTGCACTCTTCGCGCATCCCCATGGAGCGATTCTAGTTCTCGCTTCCGGCGCGCGATCGTTGTCCTGGAATCGGCCGCATTGGCGGCTCAGGTCCCGTTCCTCTAGAAGCCCGTCAGCACGGCCGCTCCTTCGAATCGGCCGTGCTTGAGGTCGCGCAGGGCCTCGTCGGCCCTCGTCCATTCGTAAGGCGTCACCGCGCACGTGATGTTGATGTGAGCGGCGATGCGCAGGAACTCTTCCCCGTCGGCGCGGGTATTAGCCGTCACGCTGCGCAGGGTCCGTTCCTGGAAGAGTTGTCGATCGTAATTGAGGGTGGGGATATCGCTCAGGTAGATGCCAGCGATGGCCAAGGTGCCCCCTCGATCCAGGGCCTCGAGCGCCGGCGCGACGAGGGTGCCGACGGGCGCGAAGAGGATGGCGCCGTCCAGCGGCTCGGGCGGGATCGCGCTCTCGCCCTGCGCGCTCGCGGCCCCCAGTGACAGCGCCAGCTCTTGGGCGCGCACCGAGCGAGTCATGACGTGCACGATCGCGCCCTCGGCGATGGCGACCTGGGCGCACAGGTGCGCCGAACCTCCAAAGCCGTAGATGCCCAACCGACCCCCGGCGCCGAGCTCGGTGCGACGAAGGGCGCGAAACCCGATGATGCCCGCGCAGAGCAACGGCGCCGCCTGCACGTCGCTGAACTGGTCGGGCAACGCGTACGCGTACTCCTCGTTGGCCAGCGTGTACGTGGCGTAGCCGCCGTCGACGTCCCACCCCGTGAAGGTCGGCGATTCGCAGAGGTTCTCCCGCCCGAGTCGACAGAACCGACAGGTGCGACAGGTCCGAGCCAGCCACGCCACACCGACCCGTTGACCGAGGGCGAAACGGCTGCAGCCGTCACCGAGCGCGTCGACGATGCCGACAACCTCGTGACCGGGCACCACCAGCGGACGCCTCGCGCGAAGGGCGCCCTCGGCCAAGTGCAAGTCCGTGCGACAGACACCGCAGGCCGTGACTCGGACGCGAACCTGCTTCGTGGCGGGCTCGGGCAGGGCCCGTTGCACGCGCGTGAGCGGGTCGTTATCGATGGGCCCCGGCTCGCGTACGGCCCACGCCTGCATCATCTCGTCCATTAGCCCCTCGGCTCAACTGTAACGCTGGACTGAGGGAACGGGTCAGTCGCCCGCGGTGGCACCCGCGCCATCGCGACGTGTCATCTCGAGTCGCGGTGTCTCGCGTTGGCCGGCGCTAGCCGACCGCGCCCTCCATCTGCAGTTCGATCAGGCGACTCCACTCGACGGCATACTCCATCGGCAAAGTGCGCGTGACCGGCTCGATGAAGCCGTTGACGATCATGCCCATGGCCTGGACCTCGGTGAGGCCCCGGCTCATGAGGTAGAACAACTGGTCGTCGCCGATCTTGGACACCGTGGCCTCGTGCCCGATCGACGCGTCCTGTTCGCCCACTTCCATGTAGGGCCTCGTCTCGGAGATGCTCTGCTCGTCGAGCAGCAGCGCGTCGCAGCGCACGAAACTCTTGGCTCCGGTGGCGCCCTCTTCGACCTTCACCAGGCCGCGGTACGAGGTCAGTCCGCCCTCCTTGGAGATCGACTTCGAGACGATCGTCGACGTCGTCTCCGGGGCGCAGTGGACCATCTTCGCTCCGGCGTCCTGGACCTGACCCGGTCCGGCGTAGGCCACCGAAAGCACCTCGCCCGAGGCCTTGGGGCCCATCAGGTAGACCGAGGGGTACTTCATGGTCAGTCGCGAGCCGATGTTGCCGTCGATCCACTCCACGCGCGCCTCGGCCTCGGCCCGAGCCCGCTTGGTCACGAGGTTGTAGACGTTGTTCGACCAGTTCTGGATGGTCGTGTAGGTGATGCGCGCGCCCGGCAGGGCGACCAACTCCACGACGGCCGAGTGCAGCGAATCGGTTGAGTAGACCGGCGCCGAACAGCCCTCCACGTAGTGCACCTGCGAGCCCTCGTCGGCGATGATGAGCGTGCGCTCGAACTGGCCCATGTTCTCGGTGTTGATGCGGAAGTAGGCCTGCAGGGGCTGGTCGACGTTGACCCCCGGCGGGACGTAGATGAACGAACCTCCGCTCCACACGGCCGAGTTGAGCGCGGCGAACTTGTTGTCGTTGGGCGGGATGATGGTCCCGAAGTACTTACGCACCAGGTCCGGGTAGTCGCGCACGGCGGTGTCCATGTCACAGAACAGCACGCCGAGGCGCTCGAGGTCCTCGCGGTTGCGGTGAAAGACGACCTCGGACTCGTACTGGGCCGTGACGCCGGCCAGGTACTTACGCTCGGCCTCGGGGATGCCCAGACGCTCGTAGGTGTTCTTGATCGCGTCGGGCAGGTCCTCCCAGCTCTGGACCTGGTTCTCGGTGGGCTTGATGTAGTAGTAGATGTCGTCGAAGTCGAGATCGGGCATGCGCGTGGCGAACCACGGCAGCATGGGCTTCTTCTCGAAACGCTTCAGCGCGCTGAGTCGAAAGTCGAGCATCCACTTGTCTTCGCCCTTGATGGCGGACATCTCGCGCACGATCGCCTCGTTGATGCCCTTCTTGGGCTTGAAGACGGGGATCTGTTCGTCGGACCAACCCAATTTGTACCGGCTGAAATCGAGACTCTCGGTTACCATGGCGCTCCTCCGGGAATATCCCTACGTCCATAGTAACAACTGTCCGTCGCTCTTTGCCCATAATTACTGGCAAAGTGGTGCAGTGCCCACTCCCCCCACCGCGCCCCAGCGACCCTTCAGTATCACCCGTCACGGCGATACCCGGGTCGACCCGTACTACTGGTTGATGGACCGCGAGAGCGAGGAGGTGCTCGCCCACCTGCGCGCGGAGAACGACTTCCTGACCCAACAGTTCGAGCACCTCAAGCCGCTCGAGGACGAACTGTTCGAAGAGATCAAGGCCCGCATCGAGGAGACCGACATCTCGGTACCGGTGCGCCGGGGATCGTGGTGGTACTTCGACCGTACCCGCGAGGGGTTGAACTACCCCATCAGCGCACGCGTGCGCGCGAGCGGCGACGACCCGACCCCGCCGGTGATCGACCCGGTGACGACGCTCGAGGGCGAACAGGTCATCCTGGATGAGAACGTCGAGGCCGAGGGCCACGACTTCCTCTCGGTCGGCGTGCTCGCGGTCAGCCCCGACGACCGGTGGGTGGCCGTCGGCACCGACTTCGAGGGCAACGAACGCCACCACGTCACGATCCGCCCGCTCGACGGCCAGGCGCCGGTCGACGACGAGCTCGACGACGTCTACTACGGCTTCGCCTGGGCGACCGATTCGCGCCACTTCTTCTACACCCGGGTCAACGACGCCATGCGGCCCTGGCAGCTGTGGCGCCACGAGTTGGGCACGCCAGCCTCGAGCGACGCACTCGTGCTGCAGGAGGAGGACGAGCAGTACAACGTCTCGGTCGGTCGCAGTCGCGACGACCGCATCATCGCGGTGCTGGTGAGCTCTTCGATGACCAGCGAGGTCCTCTACCTCGCGGCCGACGATCCGACGGGCGAGCTGACGTTGATCGAGCCGCGCCGCCACGGCATCGAGTACGGGGTCGAGCACTACCGCGACCGGTCGGGCCTCGACTGGTGGCTCAAGATCACCAACGAGGGGGCGACCGATTTTCGCCTGCTGGCCCGGCCCGTATCGGGCGGGCCGTGGCGCGAACTGATCGAACCCCGTCCCGGCACCCGCCTCGACGGCATCGACGCGTTCGCCACCCACTTCGCGATCAGCGAACGCCTCGACGGCTGCGCCGCCGTTCGCCTCGTCGCGGTACTGCCGGGCGACGACCCCTTCGGCGACGACCTGGTCGGCCGATCGACCCTGGTGCAGGGCGCGGCCTATCCGAGCACGGTGTCGCTGTCGGCCAATCCCAACTTCGACACCGCTCAGCTGCGCGTCTCGATCACCTCGCTCGTGACGCCGCGCCTGGTGGCCGACGTCGTGCTCGCGACCGGCGAGGTGCTCGTGCGCAAGCAGCAGAAGGTCTTGGGCGACTTCGACGAGCACCGCTACGTGACCGGACGGCTGTGGGTGCGGGCCAGCGACGGCGAGAACATTCCCGTCTCCCTGGTCGCGCGGCGCGACCTGGTGCAGGTCGGGGGCGAGGAACTGGTGGCTACCGCGCCGGCGCCACTGTTGCTCTACGGCTACGGAAGTTACGAGATCTCGATCGACCCGGCCTTCTCGTCGCTCAGCCTGTCGCTGCTCGATCGCGGCGTCGTCTTCGCCATCGCGCACGTGCGCGGCGGCGGTGAGATGGGCCGCTCGTGGTACGAGATGGGGCGCCTGGCCCAGAAGCCCACGACCTTCAGCGACTTCGTGGCGGTGGCGCGCGCGATGGTCGCGCGGGGCTGGACCAGGCCCGAGCAGTTGGCGGTGCGCGGCGGATCGGCCGGCGGGCTCTTGA
>JBEKKW010000075.1:0-9269 GCA_050010495.1 Acidimicrobiales bacterium | reverse complement strand
ATCCGCACAACTTCACCGACCGGATCATCCGTCCGGGGGAGCAGGCCTTCTTCGACATCATCCACTCCTTCAACGGATACCGGACGTGCTACTACCGCACGCTCTCGGTGGGCAGTTCGACGGGGCCCCAGCGTGACGCCTACACCCAGGCCCGCGAATGGATGGACACGGCCATCGATCTGGTGCGCCCCGGCGTCGGCACCGACGTCATCGCCCAGGCGTGGCCCGCCGCCACCGACTTCGGGTTCGCGAACGAGATGTCGGCCTTCGGGCTTCAGTTCGGCCACGGGCTGGGCCTCGGGCTTCACGAACGTCCGGTGATCAGCCGACTGAATAGCTTGATCGACCCGATCGAGCTTCAGGCCGGCATGGTCTTCGCGTTGGAGACCTACTGTCCGGCTAGCGACGGCGTCTCGGCGGCGCGCATCGAGGAGGAGATCGTCGTCACCGACGACGGCCCGGCGATCCTTACGCGCTTCCCCGCGCAGACCCTCATGATCGCCAACGAGTACTAGGGGGCGTTCGGCCGCCACCGTCGTCCGAGGAGCTGGCTCAATTCTCACGCTCTCCGTCGCGTAAGGCTTCGTGATGACTGAGATGGTCCTGCTCGCGCTCGATGAGTTCCTCGTCCGGCGCCTTCTCGATCTTGACCAGGAGGTCGTCGGCATCCGGGGAGGTGCGGATGAGCTCGTCGAGCTTTAGTTGCGTCGCGACCTGTTGACGACTCTGCGTGTGCTGGATGACGAACAACATGACGAGGGTGATGGAGGTCGCGGCCGTTGAGAAGGCCTCCTCCCAATGACCGGGGAATCCCGCAACGGACAGCGTGATCGCGCACGCGACGACGACGATCGTGACGACCGCGGCCAAACCGGACCGGGCCGTCAGGTCGCCGACCCAGTGCAGTACTCGACTGATGCGTTGGGGAATTGTCGAATGTTCCATGAGTCGTCCAATCGGTCGGCACGCTGCCAAGGGACGGCGTGGGGGCGGGCTGTCGTGTGGTCAGATTCAATCGTGAAGGTCGAAGAATCGACGGTCCATCGAGGGACTCACATAGTGCGTAGTTCATTTTAGTCGGCGCGCTCAGTTCACGATCGTGGAGGAGAGCGGCCAGAACTCCTTGGAGTTGCGTGGGTCGGCGAGGTCGTTGGAATCGACGGTGTGACGCAGCCTGGAGGTAGCTGCGCGACGTGCCCCAGAGGGCCTCCTCGGGCCGAACGCCCCACCCGGTCGCCGCGGCGTGGTGCGAGCACTCGCGCGGGGTCGCGACCGAGTGGACTGGCGCGGGCTCTGTGACCTGCGCCGCAGGTGCGGTAGCATCGAGTCCACGATTATTGGGCGTTGGCAGAGAGTGGAGAGTCGATGAAGACCGCACGGTCGGCTTCGACATTCAAAGAGGTTTCGTCACAATCATGAGCATTCCCAGCGCCTCCTACTCGATCACGATGCGGGTGGCCCTCGACAGCGCGTCGGACATTCCGGCCATTGCCGGCGCGATCAGCGGCGCCGGCGGATTGGTCACCGCACTGGACATCGTCGAGCCGATCGAAGGCCGGATGGTGATCGACGTGACGTGCAACGCCACTGACGAGGGTCACGCCGAGGTGCTGGGCGCGACGGTTGACTCAGTCGCCCGGGCGCACGTGCACGCGATAAGCGATCGGACGTTCCTGCTGCACCTGGGCGGGACGATCTCCGTCGAGCCCAAGGTCGCTCTCAAGACGCGCGACGACCTTTCGATGGCGTACACGCCGGGCGTCGCGCGGATCTCCATGGCCATCGCGAAGGATCCGTCCTTGGCGCGCAAGCTCACCATCAAACGCAACACGGTCGCCGTGGTGACCGACGGCTCGGCCGTGCTGGGGCTGGGCAACATTGGACCGGCGGCCGCGCTGCCGGTGATGGAGGGCAAGGCCCTGCTCTTCAAGCGGTTCGCGAACATCGACGCGTGGCCCGTCTGTCTCGCGACCCAGGACGTCGACGAGATCGTGCGGATCGTCCAGTGCATCGCTCCCGTGTACGGCGGGATCAACCTCGAAGACATCTCCGCGCCCCGCTGCTTCGAGATTGAGGCCCGTCTGCGGGACCTCTTGGATATCCCGGTCTTCCACGACGACCAGCACGGCACCGCGACGGTCGTCTACGCGGCCCTGCTCAACGCCGTGCGCGTCGTAGGCAAGCAGATGAAGGACCTGCGCGTCGTGGTGCTGGGCGTCGGGGCGGCCGGGGTCGCGATCACCAAGTTGCTACTCGCCGAGGGGGTCGGCGACATCGTCGGCGTGAATCGCCACGGCATTATCGACGAGAACGACGGGCGCCTCGATGAGGACCGCCGATGGCTCGCGGCCAACACCAATCGGGACAAGCGTCGAGGCGACCTGACCGACGCCATGACCGACGCCGACGTGTTCATCGGGGTCTCCGGTCCGAACCTGGTGACGGAGACCCAGTTGAAGGTCCTGGCGCGCGACGCCATCGTCTTCGCGCTGGCCAACCCCGATCCCGAGGTGGACCCGATGCTGGCCCGTCGTCACGCGGCCATCGTCGCCACGGGTCGCAGCGACGAACCGAACCAGATCAACAACGTGCTGGCCTTCCCCGGGATTTTCCGCGGCCTGCTGGACGTGGGAGCCTCGAAGATCACCGAGGCGATCGAGATCGCGGCGGGCCGGGCCATCGCGAACGTGGTGAAGGAGAACGAGTTGTCGCCTGATTACATCGTGCCGACGGTCTTCAACCCCAACGTGGTGACCAGCGTCGCGGCCGCGGTCGAGGCCGTCGCTCGCGCGGCGATGGCGTCCCCGTAGCGGGCATTCCGTCGTCGGCCAGATGTCGGCGGCCCAGAAGAGCGCGATTTCCAAGCAACTACACTCCGATTGACAGGCAAGATGCCGTACGCCGCACTGGTGCGGCAGGTCTTTAGGAGATCCACATGGTGGGAATTGTGTTAGCAGTCATAGCGGGCGTCATCTTCTTGATCGTCCTGGCCGGCATCGTCAAGTCGGTGCGGATCGTGCAGCAGGGCTTCGTGGGTGTCATCACCCGCTTCGGCGAGTTCAAGGACGTCAAGAACCCGGGACTCGCGTTCATCGTCCCCTTCATCGAGGTCATGAAGATCGTCGACGTCCGCGAGACGCCGCGCACCGGAGACCGCCAGCAGGTCATCACCCGCGACAACGTCGCGGTCATCGTCAACGCCACGATATTCAGCCAAGTGGTCGACGTCCGCCTGGCGCTCTTCACGAACTCCGACTATCTCGTGAGCGTGGACAACCTGGCCCGCACGTCCGTGCGCGCCGTCTTCGGCAGCATCTCGCTCGACGAGGCGTTCTCCCAGCGCGAGCAGATCAGCACTCTCCTGCAGACCCAGATGGAGGAGGCGACCGACAAATGGGGTGTTCGGATCAATCGAGTGGAGGTGCTGGAGATCACCCCTCCAGAGCAGATCCTCCAGGCGATGGCCCTGCAGAAGCAGGCCGACCAGGAGAAGCGGGCCAAGATCCTCGAGTCCGAGGGCCAGCAGCAGTCGGCGGTCAACGTCGCCGACGGTCAGCGCCAGGCCGCGATCAAGGAGGCCGAAGGGGCCCAGCAGGCGGCGATCCTGCGCGCCGAAGGACAGCGCCAGGCCCTCATCCTCGAAGCGGAAGGTCGCGCCCAGGCCATCGCGTCGGTCTACGCCGCGATCAAGACCCAGGCGCCCGACCCGACCTTGGTCGCCATCTTGCAACTCGAGACGCTGTCGAAGTTCGCCGAGAGTCCCAATACGAAGATCATCATCCCGGCCGAAAGCTCGGCCCTCTTGGGCGCCGCGCAGGCCATTCGCAGTGTGATGGATGGTGTGCCCGGCACGACGTCGCCCGCCTAGGCGGCCCCGGGGCCGTTAGTGGCTGGTCGACTCCGGGTCGACCCACAACGTGGTGCCGAAGGCCTTGCGCACGACGATCATCGCGCCGTCGGGAATGCTCTCGGGCCAGTCGGTCACGGCCCGCCAGGACTCGCCCTGGATCTTGACCTTGCCGGGGTGGCGTTCGTCGCCCACGGTTTGGAGCACGACGCCGCGCAGGTCGGTCATCGTGATGCTGGTCGGTCGGGACATGTCAATTTCGTACGGTCGGTGATGGAACCTCCGCAGCGCGAAGGGCCGGATGAAGATCAGCGTGGCGCCCGAGACCCCGAGCGACGCGAGGACCTGAACCAGGAAGGGTACGCCGGCCAAGGCCAGGATGAACGAGATCGCGGCGCCGACGCCCAGGAAGAGCGCGACGAAGGCGTTGGTATGCACTTCGACCCCGAAACAGAAGACCGCGATCAAGACCCAGAAAAGCACCGCCATGGCGTCGAGTCTACGACAAGATCTCCCCGGACGATCAGGGTGGCGCAATTGCCGCTACGGACCCGTCCCGGATCCGGTGAGCGTTCGCGGACCCGACATGGACCGGCCGGGACTCAGGCGACGTAGTACGACTTGATGTTGGTGAACTCGCGGATCCCCTGCGTCGAGAGTTCGCGCCCGTAGCCCGAGCGCTTGATGCCGCCGAAGGGAAGTTCGGGCATCGACGCGACGATGGCGTTGGCGAACACCATGCCCGCCTCGATCCCTTCGAGCCCTTGATCGATCTCCTCCTGGTCCGTGGCCCAGATCGAGCCTCCGAGTCCCCACGGTGTCGAGTTGGCGAGTTCGATGGCCTGCGCGAGGTTGTCCACGACTTCGACGACCGCGACCGGTCCGAACAGCTCCTCGCATCCGGCGCGTGAGTCGCGCGGGACGTCGGTCAGAACGGTCGGCGGATAGAAGAAGCCCGGGCCGTCGGGCTTGACGCCGCCGGTGCGCACGGTCGCCCCCTTGCTCAGCGAGTCCTGCACCTGGGCGTCGATCTCATCTCGCTGGGCGGCGCTGACCAACGGCCCCATCACGGTGGCCGGGTCCATGGGATCGCCCACCACGACCGCCGCCATGGCGGCGACGAATCCCTCGATGAACTCGTCGGCCCGCTCGCGCACGACGATGAAGCGCTTGGCGGCGATGCAGCTCTGTCCGTTGTTCTGGATCCGGGCGGTGACGGCCAGCGGGATCGCCCGTTCGAGGTCCGCGGTCGAGGCCACGATGAAGGCGTCGGACCCCCCGAGCTCCAGCACGCACTTCTTCAGGTTGATGCCGGCGAGCTGGCCGACGACCTTGCCCGCGCCTTCGGAGCCCGTGAGCGTAACGGCCGCGACGCGGTCGTCGGCGATCATCGTGGCGAGCGTCTGGTGGTCGATGAAGAGGTTGGTGAAGACGCCGACCGGGAAGCCGGCGCGCACGAACAACTCGCCGAGGTAGTGCGCCGTACCGGGCACGTTGCTCGCGTGCTTCAAGATGCCCGCGTTGCCCGCCATGATGGAGGGGGCGATGAAACGCACGGCCTGCCACATGGCGAAGTTCCAGGGCATGACGGCCAGGATCGTGCCGAGCGGTTCGTAGCGGATGCCGCTACGCGACGCCGAGGAGGCAATCGGCTCGTCGGCCAGCATCGACTCGGCGTGTTCGGCGTAGTAGTGCATGGTGGCGACGCACTTGGCCACCTCGCCCTTGGCGGCGGCCAGGGTCTTGCCCATCTCCAGGGTCAATTGGGTGGCCACCTCGACCGATTCGCTCTCGAGCAGGTCCGCGGCGTGGTTCATCAGGTCGGCCCGCTCCTTGAAGGAGGCCTCGCGCCACTGTGCGAAGGCCGACACGGACTGCGCGAGGGCCGTTTCGACCTCGTCCGGGCTGTGGCCCTGGTACGTCTTGAGTACTTCACCGGTGGCGGGATTAATGGAAGTGAATGGCATTGCTTCATTATGCCTGATTGCCCGCGATTCGTGTCAGGCCGACATCGGGTGAAAAGAATTCACCCCACGTCCGCGCGCCGCCGCGCCGTGGCCCTGGTCGACGGCCCGGTTGCTCGGAGCCGGTCGCACTAGAAACTGGCCGAAAAGTCCGGCCGCAACGTCAGTCCACTCGCGCCGTGCGTCGGTCGCACGCACAGGACCTGGTGTATCTCCAGGTGGTGGCGCTCGAAGCCGACGGCCGAACCGGTCATGTACAGTCGCCACACGCGGGCCCGCTCGGGGCCGACCTCCTCGACGGCCTCGTCGAAGCGTTTGGTCAGGTTGTCCACCCAGTAGCGAAGCGTCAGCGCGTAGTGCTCGCGCAGGCTCTCCAGATGTCGGACCTCGAAGCCGTGCGCCTGGAACATCGAGACGAGCGTGCCCACCTCGTGCAGTTCCCCGTCGGGGAAGACGTAGCGTTCGATGAAGGCGCTGCCGGTCTTGGAAGGACCGCGCATCCCCATGGCGATCTGCAGCCGGCGCGCGAGTTCAGAGACCGTGGAGGGATCGGGATCCTCGTCGAAGGAGACCGGCCGGCCGATCGCGTGGTTGAGGAGACGACCGCCCGGGCGCAGCAGGTTGAACAGGCCCTGGGCGTAGCTGTCGAGCGATCGCCGTCCGACGTGTTCGGACATGCCGATGGAGCTGATCACGTCGTAGGGCCCGTCGTTGACGTCGCGATAGTCCTGCAGACGGAATTCGACGAGGTCCGATACGCCGGCTAGGGCCGCCTGCTCGGTCGCGTAGCGGCGCTGCGGCTCCGACAGCGTGATGCCCACGACCGACGCGCCGTAGTTCTTGGCGGCGTGAATCGCCATCGCACCCCAACCGCAGCCGACGTCGAGCAGGCGAAGGCCCGGCTCGAGGCCCAGTTTTCGCGCGACGAGATCGACCTTGCGCGCCTGGGCCATCTCGAGCGTGTCGCCGGGCGTGGCGAACACGGCGCACGAGTAGGTCATCGATGGTCCGAGCACCATCTCGTAGAAGCGGTTGGACACGTCGTAATGGTGCGAGATCGCCTGGCGGTCTCGCGCACGGCTATGCAGCAGACCGCGCTGCCTCGCCTCGACGGCCGGTGGCGCGACCGGCCGCAAGGCTGACAGGCCCACGACGCTGAGCACCGATCGCAGGTTGTTGACCTTGAGCAGTTGGCCCAACGGCGGCACCGAGAGTTCGAAGAGGGAGTCGAGTTCACCGTCGACGTCGATATCGCCAGCGACGTAGGCCCGGGCGACGCCGAGCTCACCGGGATGGGTGAGCACCCGGGTGAGGGCGTCGCGGCGAAGGATCTTCAGCGTGACGTTGTTGGCCGGCGAACTGACGGTCGGTCCGGCGACGCTGCCGTCGTAGGCCTCGACGCGGAACGGCAGTTGATTGTTGAAGATCGTTCCGACGAACGTCGCCACGTCCACGGCTCTCCTTTCGCCCGCCAGCATTTTCGTAAGGCACTTTATAGCCGAGATGGACACAATTTGCTCGGGCCAACGCCAACACCATTGACCGCGACTGTCGATGCGTGATTTTCTCGCGCAATTACTGAGCGGACACTTATTTGGTGACGCATCCCCCCTTCGCGGCGACCACAGCATTGCCGTCGAGCGAGGGCGGCACTCCTAAACTCTGCGCTTATGCCCGAACTTCGAGAGGTGTTCGACCGTGACGCCGATCTCTACGATCGGATCCGCCCGAAGTACCCCGCGGCCCTCTTCGAGGAACTGTTTTCTCGCCTGCCCGATTCGCCCGACGTACTCGAGGTGGGTCCGGGGACCGGTCAGGCGACCGGTGCGTTGCTGGCGCGCAAGGCCCGCGTCACCGCGGTCGAACTCGGCCTCCACCTGTCCGAGCTGCTGCGCAAGAACTTCCAGACGCAGGTCCGCCTCGAGGTCATCCTCTCGAGCTTCGAAGAGGTCCAGCTCGAGCCGTGCTCCTTCGATGCCGTCGTCTCGGCGACGGCGTATCACTGGATCGACGAGCCCGTACGCCTCACGAAGCCCGCGCAGTTGTTGCGTCCCGGCGGCTGGCTCGCCGTCATCGATACTGTTCCGGTCCAGGCGTCGACGGACCACGGCTTCTTCGATCGGTCCCAGGCGGTCTATGACCGCTACGGCGATACGTCGAATCGCCCGACGTTGCCCGTTCCCGACGACGCGACGAGTTTCATCGTGCCCGATCTCGAGCGCTCCGAGAACTTCGGCGCGCCCGCGCTGTATCGCTACCGCTGGGACCAGACCTACGAGACCACCGCCTATATCGATCTGTTGCGCAGTTTCTCCGCGACCCACACGATGGAGCGTGCGCCGAGAGAGGCCTTCCTCCTCGACATGAACTCGTTGATCGAGGACGAGTTCGACGGCTACGTGACGCGCCCGTTGGTCATCACCCTCGTGCTGGCCCAACTCTTGCGGGGCTCACCCTAGGTTGGCGCCGTTCTGGGGTACGCCGTGCGTCTCGCCCCCGGCACTATCGAAGTTAAAGCCGGCACGGATCACCGCGAGGCAGCTGGCGACGACCCGCTCGTCGTAGCGGGTCCCCGAGCCGTCGGCGATCTCGGCCATCGCGTCGTCGATGCTGCGAGCCTCGCGGTACGGTCGGGGCTGGGTCATGGCCTCGACGACGTCGGCGACGGCGATAATCCTCGCGGGCATGATGATCTGGTCGCCCCGCAGGCCCAGGGGGTAACCCGAGCCGTCCATGCGTTCGTGGTGCTGCAGGGCGATCTCGGCGATGGGCCACGGCAGGGAGGCCTGGGTGAGGATGTCGGCGCCCGAGGCGGCGTGGCCCTGGACGACGGCGAACTGTTCGGTGGTGAGCGCCCCGGGGTGGGTGAGGATCTCCGACGGCACGACGACCTTGCCGACGTCGCAGACCTCCCCGCCCTGGCGAATCAGCTTGATGGTCCGGGCGTCGATGCCGAGGTCGGTCGCGATGGCCGCGCCGAGGGCTCCCACGTGCACCTGGTGGCCGGAGGTGAGGGGGTCGTGGGTCTCACTGACGCGCGAGATTGCGGCCAGCGTCCCGTCCAGGGCCTCGGCCAGCTGCTTGACCGAGCGCACGTGGGTCGCGCCGAACTCGGTCTCCCTCGCGAGGTTCTCCAACCCGCTCACGGTGAGTTCATCGAAGATGAAGGGCCGCTTGCCGTAGATCGTCATCACAGCGTTGCGCCGACCGAGCACGATGGGGATCGCGGTCAGCGACGCGATACCGAACTGGGCGGCCCGCTGGCGCCACGCCGTCTCGAAGTGGGCGTGCGTCGCCAGTTCGTTCGCGACCTGGGTGACCCGCGTGCGAAAGGCTGTGGCGACCGGACCTTGGCCGACCGCGCGGGGCCCCATGTGCGCGAAGGTCCCCTCATGGACGTAGTCGGTCGCCCCGGCCATGTGCACGGCGATCATCTCAGGCGCGTCGTCGGTGGCCCC
>JBEKKW010000074.1:0-9455 GCA_050010495.1 Acidimicrobiales bacterium | reverse complement strand
GCCGCGCGCATCGGGGGCGACGAGTTCGCGGTCATCCTGAGCAACGCCGAAGGTAACGAGTCCTCGGGCTTCATCGAGCGGCTGCGGGCCCACCTCGAGAAGGTGGGGGTCGAGATCGACTTCACCTTCGGCATCGCGGCCTCGCCCAGCGATTCCACCGACCCCGCGGAGCTCTTTCGCATCGCCGACGGTCGCCTCTACGAGAAGAAGGGTATAAAGCACTGATCATGTCACCCACTGAAGAAGATTTCGAACTGGAGCTGCGTTCGCTGCCCGGCGTGCTGAACGTCGGCATCAGCCACCGTGAGAGCGGTGACGTCGACGGCGTCAAGCTCGTCATCCACGGACAGGACTGCGCCGCCATCAAGACCATCGCGTCCCAGATCGCGAGCCTCTACTACCCCGACGCGACCGTCAGCGTCGAGGACGCCAGCCAGGTGGTGCCGGCCAACGCCGGCGCGAGCCCCCGCGTCGCCCTCGTGCGCGCCGACTTCAACGCCGAGGACGGCGTCTGCGAGGTCCAGCTCGCCTACGAGGGCCGGACCGGACTCGGACGGGCCGGCAGCGGCCAGCTCTTCGGCGGGGCCGAAGCGACCCTGACGGCATTGCGCGACCTCGGCTTCGATGTTCCCTACTACCTGCTCGCGGCCGTCAGCGTGGCCACGGTGCGGGGCTGGCCGGTCATCGTCACGCTTCGCTCGCCCTCGAGCGACCGCGACATGTTGGGGATCGCCCAATCGGAGCGGGACCTGGTGTCGGCCTCGATGGCGACGCTCGACGCTCTCAACCGCTTCCTCTCCAACGGCCAGAAGAACGACTAGCCCCGGTCGGCGGCGCCGACCACGACGGTAGGAATCTCGTGACGGTCTGGGTTGACGTGACCTCTCGTCCCACCTAGGCGACGTCGGACCCCTCACTGCGCCAGCTGCGCCACAGCGAGGCGTACTCCCCACGCAGCGCCACCAACTCGTCGTGGGTCCCGAGCTCCGCGATGCGCCCGTCGATCACGACGCAGACCCGATCGGCGTCGTGAGCGGTGTGCAGGCGATGCGCGATCGCGATCACCGTGCGCCCCTCGAGCACGGCGCTGAGCGAGTGCTCGAGATGGCGCGCGGCGCGCGGGTCGATGAGGGCCGTCGCCTCGTCGAGCACGAGGGTGTGCGGGTCGGTCATCACGAGCCGGGCGAGGGCCAGCTGCTGGGCCTGGGCTGGCGTCAGGGGGTAGCCGGTCGTGCCGAGCTGGCTGTGTAACCCGTCGGGCAGGGCCTCGACCCACTCGAGGGCGTCCACGGCATCGAGGGCGCGCAGGATCTCCTCGTCGTTGGCCTCCGGTTTGGCCAGGGCCAGGTTCTCGCGCACGGTGCCGATGAAGATGTGGTGTTCCTGGGTGATGAGCGCGACGTGGCGACGCAGCATGGCCAGGGGCATCGAGTCGAGCGACACGCCGCCGACTTGAACCGAGCCGGAGCGGGGACCGTCGATGCCGGCCAGGAGTCGACCGAGCGTCGATTTGCCGGCCCCGGAGGGTCCGACGATGGCCAGCCGCTCGCCGGGACGGATCGTCAGGGTGATGCCGCGCAGGACGTCGTGGCCTTCGCGGTAGGCGTAGCGCACGTCGGTGACCGTGATCGTCTCGTTGGTCGGCTCGACGCCCTCACTCGGTCGGTCGTCGTGCACGGCCGAGACCCCGACCAGACGCGCGAAGGAGGTCTGGCCGATCTGCAGCTCGTCGAGCCAGGACACGATGCGGTCGATGGGGTCGTTGATCTGCACGACGTAGAGCGTCACGGTCGTGGCGGCGCCGATGGTGACGTGATGGTTGAGCGCCAGCCATCCGCTCCAGCCGAGCGTCGCCGCGACGGCCAGGGCGAAGGAACTCTCGACGATGGGGAACCAGACCATGCGCATCAGCAGGGTGTACATCTCGGAGTAGAAGGACTCTCGGATGTTGGCGTTGACGCGGTCCTCTTGGCGCGGTCCGAGACGCTGGGCGTCGACGGTGCGCGCCCCCTCGGCCGTCTCGGAGACGGTGCCCGACATGGAGGCGTAGCTGATGCGTTCGCGCATGTAGCCCGGCGTCGCGTAGTGCAGGTAGCGCCGGGTCGAGAGGTAGAGGAAGGGGATCGAGACCAGGCTCGCTAGGGCGGCGATCGGGCTCACGAGCAGCATGGCGATGAAGGTCAGGACCGTCTGGACGATCGCCACGAGGAATTCGGGCACCGCGAAGCGTACGGTGCGCGACATCGCCTCGATGTCGTTGGTCGTGCGGCTCAGCAGGTCGCCGGTACCGGCCCGCTCCACCTCGATCAGCGGCAGGGCCAGCACGCTCGCGAGGAACTCTTCGCGCAGCTGGGCGAAGACCTTCTCACCCAGGATGTAGCTGCGCCGGCGCGCGAGGAACGAGAGCCCGGCGTAGGCCAGCGAGGAGGCGAAGAGCAGCCCGACGTAGGTCTCGATGCGGCCGTGGGTCAGTTGGTGGTCGGTCGTGAAGTTGGTGATCTCGCCAATGACCCAGGCCGGGATGAGGGCCATCACGGCCGCCACGGCGTAGAGCGAGAGCATACGGGTCAGTTCCCCGCGGTGCTGGCGTGCGAGCACGCGCGCGTGCTCGCGCACCAGGTTCGAGTCGGCGATCGGCAGCTGGCTCACGGCTACTCCTCGCGCAGCACGATCTGGCGGTAGGTGAGCGAATCGGCGAGTAACGACTGGTGCGTGCCCTTGGCGGCCACGGCGCCGTCGAGCAGGACGAAGATGCGGTCCATCTTCTCGAGCACTAGCGGACTGGTCGTCGCGATGATGGTGGTGCGTCCCCGACGGACCTGGGCCAGGCGGGCCGCGATGCGGCCCTCGGTGTGGGTGTCGACGGCCGAGGTCGGTTCGACCAGTATCAGCAGGTCGGTCTCGGTGAGCAGCGCCCGAGCGAGGCTGAGCCGCTGGCGTTGGCCGCCGGAGAAGCTGCGACCCCGCTCCTCGACCAGGGTGTCGAGCCCGCTCTCGAGGGCCTCGAGGATGTCGAGCGCGCTCGAGGCGTCCAGGGCCGCGTTGATGGCGCCGTCGTCGGGCGCGCCGTGCGTGACCAGTTCGTAGCGCAATTCGCCCGAGAAGAGGCGGGGCTCGACCTCGCTCACGAGGATGTGACGGCGGGTGTCCACCACCGAGAACTGGCTCAGACTCACCCCATTGACGAGGACGTCGTCGACGTCGTCGACGTAGCGGCCCAGGCGGTTGGCCAGTTGGGAGGCTTGCGCGGGCGTCTCGGTCACGACGGCGACCAGTTGACCGGCGCGCACCGAGATGCCGCTGCGCCCGTCGTCGAACGTCTCGAGGGTTTGGGGCCACGGCCGCGGGTCGGGCGGTTCGACCACGGCCGGCGCGATGGCCAGTATCCGCAGCACCCGTCCGGCGCCGACGTAGGCCCGGGTCGCGGAGATGATGTACTCGATCGCGGTGCGCAGCGGGGTCGTCAGGAACATCGAATAGCCGAAGAAGGCGACCAGTTGACCGGCCTGGAGGGTGCCGTCCAGGACCTTGCCGGCGGCCAGGTAGGTGACGATCGCGGTCAGTATCGCCGGCATCAGCACCTGGCCCGACTCGAGCCCGGCCTGGGGCGTCGCGATGCGCATCCCCGCGCGGCGCACCAGGCCGCTCTGGCGCTTGTAGTTGTCGAGGAAGACCTCTTCGCCTCCGACGCCGCGCAGGATGCGCAGCCCGGCGACCGTGTCCGAGCCCATGGCGGCGAGGCGGCCGGCCACCTCGCGTTGGGCGGCCTGGGTTGAGTGCAGCGGGCGCATCACGGGCGTGGTCAGCGAGGCCAGGATCGGTACGCCGAGCAGGACGATGAGACCCAGCTCCACCGAGTTGGACAAGAGTATGAAGGACACCACGATCCATGAGGCCACCGCTCCGGCGAAGCGGGCGAAGGAGTCGAAGGCCCCGCCGATACGCATGGCGTCGGCGGCGACGGTGTTCACCACGTCGCCGGACGGGATCTGCTCGGTCAAGGCCGTCCCGGTCGTCGAGATGTGGCGCCCGATCACCTGCACCGTGCGGTAGGCGGCGCTCATCCAGTTGGTGACGGCCAGTTGGTGACGCAGGGCGCCGCACAGCGCCTGGAAGAGGCCGAGGGCCATCACGACGCCGACCCACAGGAAGAGTTCGCGTTCGCTGCGGTCGACGACGCCGTGGTCGATGGCCGCGCCGACGGCCGCCCAGAGTAGGGCCTGGCTCACCATCCAGCCGATCCCGAAGAGGGCGTTGAGGGTGAGGGCCCCCTTCTGCTGCTTCGCCAGCCAGGCGAGGTAGCGCATCGGGGAGCGCTCGTCGGGCGTGCCGGGGTCCTCGACGGGCAGTTCGTGATAGGGCAGGTGCAGCACGGTCGGGTCTTTCAGACGTTGTTTCGGTTGTGGATAACTACTGGCGTCGGCCCCGGGCGAGCGGTGGATGGTGAGTCGACCTGTAAGCGGGGTTCTGTCCACCTTCGTTACGAAGGCTGGGCGGCCATCCATCTGTGCGATCTACCTAGGGAGTGCCCCGTTACCGGGGCTAGCGGGCCGCTCTCCCATGTTTGATCTTGCTCCGGGTGGGGTTTACCGAGCCACCTTGGTTGCCCAAGGTGCTGGTGCGCTCTTACCGCACCGTTTCACCCTTGCCTGTACTCGGTTGCCCGAGCCATTGGCGGTCTGTTCTCTGTGGCACTGTCCTGCACGTCGCCGCGACTCACGTCTCGTAAGCACCCTGCCCTGTGGAGCCCCGACTTTCCTCACCGCCCGTCGCCGGGCGGCGCGGCCACCCAGTCGGCTCACCATCCGTGACCAGTCTGACACACCGACGTCGCGCTCACAAGGTCTTGTAACTCAATCGTAAGGGGTAGCCTCACCACGTGGCGAGCGTCGAATCGAGTACGGGCGAACCGGTTTTGGAGGTCGGCGAGTTTTACGAACTCTTGACGGCCCAGTTGGAATCGGCCTACGGGCGCCGCCACCCGCGCTGGGTGCGCGGCGAGGTCGCCAAGGTGTACGAGAAGAGCCATCTCTACGTCGACCTCGTCGACGCCGGCTCCTCGGCCTCGGACGCCAAGCGTCCGGTGCTCAACGCCCACTGCTGGGCCTCGCAGTGGAATCCGCTCAAGAGGAAACTGGCGGCCGACGGCGTCACGCTCGCGCCCGGCGCCGTCGTCAACTTATTCGGCTACGTCGACCTCTACGCCCCCCAGGGCCGCATCGGCTTCACGGTCACCGAGATCGACGTGGCCGGCCTGCTCGGCGACGTCGCCCGACGGCGCCAGGAGCTGATCGCGCGCCTCGCGGGCGAGGGCCTGCTCGAGGCCAACAAGCGGGTCCCGGTACCGGCGGTGCCGCTGCGGGTGGGTCTCGTCGCCAGTCCCCAGACCGAGGGCTACAGCGACTTCACGGGACAGCTGCTCAACTCGGGCTACGGATTCGAGATCGTGCTGGTGGCGACGGCCGTCCAGGGCGACGCCGCACCCGCGCAGATCGTGCGGGCCATCGAGGACCTCGACCGCCACGGCGTCGACATCATCTGCGTGGTGCGCGGCGGCGGCTCGAAGGGCGACCTCGCCTGTTTCGACGACGAACGGGTGGCGCGCGCGATCGCGACGTCGTCGACGGCCGTCTTCACGGGCATCGGCCACACCGGCGACGAGTCAATCGCCGACCTGGTCGCGCACACCCGGGCCATCACGCCGACCAAGCTCGGCGAGGAGATCGTCACGGTGGTGGCCAACTGGTACGAGACGAACGTGCGACAGAGCGCCCGGCGCCTGCTCGACGCGAGCGGGGCCCTGCTTGACGAGGCGAGCGAGTACGTCGCCGAGCGGCGACGCACGCTGATCTTCGCCGTGCGCGACCGTCTGCGGGCCGAGCAGCGTCACCTGAGCGGCGTGCGCCAGCGCCTCTGGCTGCACTCTCGCCACACGCTCGAGTCGGCGACGCGCAGTCTCGCGAGCTCGCGCCAACTGCTCAGTGCCTACGACCCGGCGAGGCGCTTGGCCCAGGGATGGTCCATCGTCACCGGCGCCGACGGCCAGGTCGTCGCGCGACTCGCGCAGGTGCACTCCGGTGAACTCATCACGGTGCGCGTGAGCGACGGAAGCTTTGCGTCAACGGTAGAAGAGATGAAGGGAGCCCCATGAGCGTGACTGGTGACTGGAACGAAGAGGCGAACGAGCTGAACGCCATCGTGGCCTCCTTCGACGAGGGGGAGGTGTCGGTCGACGACCTCTTCGCCAAGCTCGAGCGGGCGACCGCGATCATCGAGGCCCTGGAGGCCCGTCTGGAGACGACCAAGGCGCGCGTCGAAGAGCTCGCGCCGCGCATCGCGCGCGTCGCCGACGACGAATGAGCGGCGGCGTCTACTTCCGCCAATTGCTGGCCGGACGGGACTTCGCGATCGGCGACACCCTGGCGACGCAGATGGTCAACTTCGTCTACGCCGTCGGCGACCGCGATAGCGGCACGGCGGTGCTGGTCGACCCGGCCTACCGGCCGGGTGAACTGGTCGATCTGGTGCGCGCCGACGGGCTGGAGGTGACCGGGGTCGTCGCCACCCACTACCACCCCGACCACGTGGGCGGCGACATGATGGGTTACCGAATCGCCGGCATCAAGGAGTTGCTCGACGTGCTCGACGTGCCGGTGCACGTCCAAGCCGAGGAGGCGCCCTGGGTGACCCGGGTCACCGGCGTCGACGCCACGTCGCTGGTCGCGCACCGTTCGGGTGACCGGCTGCAGGTCGGCCAACTCGATATCACGTTGATCCACACGCCCGGTCACACCCCTGGCAGTCAGTGCCTGCTCGTCGACGGCCGTCTCCTGAGCGGCGACACCCTGTTCCTGGAGGGGTGCGGGCGCACCGACCTGCCCGGTTCGGACCCTGAGGAGATGTACCGCACGCTCAGTCAACGGCTCGCCGGCGTCAGCGATGAGACGGTGCTCTGCCCGGGCCATTTCTACGCGACCGAAGCGAGCGCGCCGATGGGCGACGTTCGCCGCACCAATTACGTGTTCGCGCCCCCGTCGGCGACCGAGTGGCTGGCGGCCTTCGGCCGGTGACGGCGCTCGACTCGTCGGAGCACGTCGTCGTGGTCGGCGCCGGCCTGGCCGGCTGGCGACTGGCGCAGGCCCTGCGCCGCGAGGGCTTCGAGGGTGCGATAACGCTCATCGGTGACGAGATCCATCCCCCGTACGACCGACCGCCGCTGACCAAGCAGGTGCTCGTCGGCAAGTGGGGCAGCGAGAAGACGGTGTTGGCCACTCCCGAACTCGTCAGCCGCCTCGACGTCACCATGCGCCTGGGCGTCAGCGCGACGGCGTTGGACCTCGATCGGCTGTCGGTGTCGCTCGATGACGGTTCGCGGGTCACGGGGACACGGGTCGTCATCGCCACCGGCACGAAAGCGAGGCGGCTGGGCTTCGCCGCCGACGGCCGGATCCACTACATCCGGCGCATCGAGGACGTGGAGCGACTCAATCGAGACCTCGACTCCCTGGAGCCGGGGAGCACGGTCGCCGTCATCGGCGGAGGATTCATTGGCGCGGAGGCGGCGACCGCGCTGTGCACGAGGGGCTTGCGGCCCATCGTGTTCGAAGCGATGGCGCGACCGCTGATCGCGGTGCTGGGAGACCAGGTGTCGTCGTGGCTCCTCGGCCTGGCGAGCGCGGTGGGAATCGAGCTGCGCGTGAATCAAGAGATCGTCGACGTCGACGAGGGGGACGAGGGACTCGTCATCCGCTTCGCCGACGGCAGCTCCCTCGACGCGGGAGCGGTGATCGCCGGCATCGGCGTCCTGCCCAACGTCGAATGGCTCCAGTCGTCGGGGCTGGTGACGGACAACGGCGTGGTGGTCGACGAACACATGCTGGCGTCGGAGCGTGTCGCGGCCATCGGCGACGTGGCCCGCTTCACGTGGCGCAGCGTCAGTGGAGTGGAGTCGGTGCGCATCGAACACTGGGAGGTGGCCAACGGGCACGCCTCGACGTTGGCCCGCCACTGGATGTCGAGCGGTGAAAACGAGGCGTACATGGTGCCGTACTTTTGGTCCGACCAGTACGGCAAGAAGATCCAGATGCTCGGCCACGCCCGGGCGAGCGACCACGTGTTGCGCGTCAGCGGCAGCGACGAGGAGGGCACGTGGTTGGCCCTCTACAGTCGTGACGGCCTCGTGACCGGCGTCGTGACGTTAAGCCATCCCCGTGCGCTGATGCTGTCTCGGCACCTGTTGGAACGCCCGACCTCGCTCGACGAGGCACTCATTGAGGCGCCCTGGTTGAACTAGACGGGTCTGACGTCCGAGGCGGTTGGCGCATCGGCGCGACGTGACGGTCAGGGCAATCACTGCGCGACCTGCGTTGAGGTGCCAATGCCCAGGCGAGAGGGGGTGGTCGGATAGCCTTTCGTATGGTTGAGGTGTCATATTTTCGCTCGAATGTTCTCGTGGTGAGGCTCAACTACAACGTTCACCTCGGTTCGTAATGCTGTCAGAACTTCGCGCGACGCGGCGTCGATCATCACGCTGGTTCTCGGCCCTGGAGAGGCCGCTGTCGGCGCCGTGGCGCGTGCTCGCCTGGATCGTGGCGACAGTGATCTTCATCTGGTTGACCCAGCTGTCCGGCGGTCTGACGAGTTCGGACGCCAACGTGTCGGTCTATGCGGCCTGGTCGATGGCGCACGGCCATCTGTCGTGCGCGTACCTCCAGAGCGGTGTCGTGGGTTACGCGCCCACGGCGCCGATCTATCCGCTCTTCTCAACCGCGATGGTGGCCCTGTTTCGCCTGGGCCATGGCGTGCCGTTCCCCACGCAGGCGCAGCTGGGTTCCCACTGCGTCACGGCGACCGCGGCGATGAACAAGTGGGCCCTGCTCGCTCACGTGTGGTCGCCGACGCTTCGCATTGGTTTCGTGGGTTGGCTGGCGTTGTCGATCGGCGTGGTGGTGCTGCTTCGCTCCGGTGGTCGCGGAGGCACCGTCTGGGAGCCCGTGACGCTCCTGCTCCTGGCCTGCGCCCCGCCCGTGGCCATGTGCCTGTTCGAGTTCTTCCACCCCCAGGACCTGATCGCGCTGGGCCTGGCGTTGGGCGGCGTGGCCTTCGTGCGCCGGGATCGATGGGTCCTCGCGGGGGTGCTGCTGGGGCTCGCGATCATCTCTCAGCAGTTCGCGTTGCTGGTGTTCGCGCCGCTGCTCGTGCTGGTGCCCCCGCGTCAATTCATCCGATTCGTCGGGGCGAGCGTTCTCTCCATCGCCGTCGTCTCCCTGCCCCTGATCGTGTTCACGTCTGGTCGGGCCATCACGTCGGTGTTGGTGGGCACGGGTGAATCTTCCGCGTCGGCCTCGATCCTCTATCAGACGGGCATCTACGGGACGCCGATGTACATCGTCTCGAGGTTCCTCCCGATCGCCCTGGCCATCGCCCTCGCGTGGTGGGCCGATCACCGTCTCGGT
>JBEKKW010000073.1:0-9772 GCA_050010495.1 Acidimicrobiales bacterium | reverse complement strand
AGCTTGGAAGGCTGGAGCTCTACCATTGAGCTACACCCGCGCGTCTCGCAAGACGTGGGCAAGTCTAGGGCACATACCACGATCGACCCCGGCGCGACGCGCACGGACCGATGGGGAATCGCCCATAGCGTGGTGGCGTGTCCACGTCGCTCTACGACCAACTCGGCGGAGAGTCGTTCTTCGAACGACTCGTTGACTTGTTTTACGAGGGTGTCGAAAGTGACGAAACATTGCGGGCGATGTACCCCGACGACCTCGCGTCGTCCAAGCGCCACCTGACCCTGTTCCTCGTCCAGTACTGGGGCGGTCCGCCCACGTACCAACACGAACGCGGCCATCCTCGACTGCGCATGCGCCACGCCCGATTCGCGATCACTAAGGCGGCCCGTGACGCCTGGATGTCCGCGATGCTGGCGGCGCTCGAGGGCCTGCGTGAAGAGCTCAGTGACGACCAGTTCGAGGAACTTCGCTCCTACTTCGACATGGCCGCGACCCAGATGCGCAACGTCTAGGGCCGATCCGAGCCTCGCTCCTCGAGGTCGTGTCGCCGCGCGCGATGCGCACCAACGGCTTCGGGAGTCCGTACGCTAAGAGCGTGGGTCGACGAATGGTGTGGCGCGACGGTGAACAGCAGGTCATCGCGGTCACGCCCGTCGCCCGAGGCCTCTTTCGACCGGTGCTCACCTTGGTGACGGCCGTCGTGCTCGTGCAGTTCGGCGCCGACCATGTGCACTTCATCCACCGCCACGAGATGCTCTTCCTGCTCGTTTTGGCCGGACCGTGCCTAGTCGTCGTGCTCACGCGCACGTGGCGCTGGCGCTCGTACAAGGTGCGCGTCACCGACGAACGGGTGATCGTCGAAGGCGGTGTGGCCCGCCACTTTCGCAGTTCGGTCGAGCTGGCCGACGTCGTCGCGACGCGGGTCGAGCAGGGCGTCGCGCAACGGCTCCTGCGCCGGGGCAACGTGCAGTTGGAGACGCCGTCGGCCACGTTGGACTTAGGGCCGGTCCGCTATCCGGCCGCCCTCTGTCGCGTGATCGACACCCAACGGGCCCGGTACCGCATTGCCGATGTGCCGTTCGATACCGTCTATGAGTTCGAACATCCCGACCCCCACGACTACGTCATCAACCCCCGCCGCGACGGAGAGCGCCGTCGTGATTGAGAATGCGGCCAGGGCGTTACCGTTAGGGGCATGACTACTCGCTACCGCTGCACCGCCTGCGGGAACCTGACCCGGTTCGACGTCGTCGAGACGACGTCGGTGCGATCGTTCCACCACTACACCGTCGGGGGCGACCTGACGGTGGAAGAGCCCGAGGTGATCTCCAAGACCGTCGAATCGGTGACGTGCCGTTGGTGCGGACACGACCGCGGCGTGGAGGCCATGAACGGCTCCGAGTGAGTACGTTCGACCCGCCGCGTCCGCGACCGGCGCCCGTGACGGTGACGGGCGCGCTGCTCGACGGCGAACCCGTGACGCGGACCCTCGAAGGATTGACCCTGATCGTCGCCATAAAACAGACGTGCGACGGATGTCGAGACTTCCTGCGGTCCCCGCTCGACGAGCTGCACAGCGTCAATGTGCTCTTCGTGAGTCCCACGGCCGATCTCAACGCGGAGTGGGTCGACGCGAGACACGAGATTGTCGTGGCCCCGGAGGTCCTCGTCGCCTTGGGGATCCGTTGGCCACCTTTTTACGTGCTCGTCGACGCTACCCGTCAACGGATCGTGACCGAAGGGGTGGTCTTCGCGCCCTCACAGGTCGCGTCGGAGATCGGACCGTACCTGTCGCCGTCTTGATGTCACAGGCTCGCGCCAATGTGGAGAGACGTGAAAGGTACGTGATGACAAGTGACATTGAGTTTTCGATCAGCTGCAACGATTGCGTGCGACGGGGCACGCCCGATTGCTCGGACTGTCTGGTCAGTTTCGTGCTCGGCGAGACGCCCGACGAACTGGTGATGACGTCACGCGACGCCGAGGTCGTGCAACTCTTCACGGCCCAGGGCATGATGCCGCGGCTCAAGTTCCAGCACCGAACCAACGACGAGGATTAGAAACCGCCCTGGTGGCCGTTGAGTAGGTTGGCAACATGACAGGCCACTTGCTGGTGACCAACGACTTCCCGCCCAAGACCGGTGGAATCCAGGTGTACCTGCACGAACTGTGGCGACGGCTCGAGCCTGGGCGGGCGGTCGTGCTGACGGCGTCGTCACATGCGGACGCCGACGCGTTCGACGCGACGTCCGGCGTCGTCACCGAGCGGGTCGCGGCTGCGACCCTGTTCGCGCCCACCCCCGGCGCTCATCGCGCCATCGAGGCGGCGATCGCCCGTCACCGACCGGACCTGGTGCTGCTCGACCCGGCGTGGCCGCTCGGGCTGCTCGGGCCGCACCTTTCGCGACCCTACGGGGTCATCCTGCACGGCGCTGAGGTGACCGTGCCCGGGCGCCTTCCCGTGACCGGCGCGACGTTGCGGCGCGTGTTGCGCCACGCCAGCGTCGCGATCTGCGCCGGCGGCTACCCCGAGCGTGAGGCCCGTCGCAACGCGGCCGACTTCATGCCCCCGATCCTGTCGATTACCCCAGGGGTCGACACGACAAGGTTCGCGCCGCTCGATCCGTCGCGACGGGCCGCGGTGCGCCGATCGATGGGGTTCGCCGACGAGGGACTCTTGGTCAGCTCCTATTCGCGACTCGTACCGCGCAAGGGCATGGACACCCTGATACAAGCGAGCGCGCGCTTGCGTAGCGACTGCCCGACGCTGCACGTCGCCATCGGCGGCGAGGGTCGCGACCGGCCGCGCTTGGAAAAGCTGGCTCAGTCGGTAGGGGCGCCGGTGTCGTTCCTCGGGCGGGTGCCGGACGCGCAGCTGGCGCCCTGGCTCGCGGCGAGCGACCTCATGGTGATGGACTGTCGCAGCCGGTGGATGGGTCTGGAGCAGGAGGGCTTCGGGATCGTCTTCGTCGAAGCGATGTCCTGTGGCGTGGCCCAGATCGCTGGTCGCTCCGGCGGCAGCCACGAGGCCGTGCTCGACGGCGTGACCGGCGTGGTGCTCGACAACTCGCGTAGCGTTGACCCCCTCGTATCGGCGATGGGCGAACTGCTCGGCGACGGCGGGCGGCGACAACGATACGCCGACGCGTCGAGGCCGACCGCGCTCGAACGATTCGAGTGGGACACCTTGGCGAGGCGTCTCGGCGACGGGCTCGCGCCCTTCGACCACTTCGAAGCGCAGAGGTGACTCGCCTAAGGTAGGTGGCCAAGGAGGTACCGTGGCGCAACGTGCGACCGAGTCGATCATCGTCAACGCGGCGCCCGGCGTGGTCTACGGCGTGGTCGTCGACTTCCTCTCCTACACCGAGTGGGTCAGTGACCTGAAGAACATCACGATCCTCGAGTACGACGGTGCCGGTCGGGGCCTGGAGGTCGAGTTCCGTGCGGCCGCCTTTGGCCGTTCGACCACCTACGCGCTGCGTTACGACTATTCGAGGGCGCCCGAGCAGTTGAACTGGGCCCAGACCAGGGGCGACATCACCGAGTCGCTGCAGGGCCAGTACCGTTTCGAGCCCGAGGGCGCCGCCACCAAGGTCACCTACGACCTCGAGGTCGAACTGCTGGTCCCGATCCCGGCCTTCGTCAAGGCCCGCGCAGCGCAGCGCATCCAGACCCAGGCCCTGCGCGAGCTGAAGGCTCGGGCCGAGTCACGCCATGAGTGACGTCACGATCGGCATCGACGTCGGCGGCACCAAGGCCCTGGCCCTGCTCGTCGCGCGCGACGGACGGGTCCTCGACGAGGACCAGGTCGCGACGCCGCATGATGAGAGCACCGGGGCCGGCGAGGCGACCGCGTCGGCGTTGACCGAGCAGATCCGCGAGCTCTGTCGACGCCATTCGCTCGTCGCGAGCGAGGTGCCGGTGGGTATCGGACTGCCGGGCCTGGTGCGCCGCGACGGACGCCTCGCCTTCGCGCCGAACCTGCAATCATCGTCGGGGGCCGACCTCGGCGCGCTGCTGGGCAAGTCGCTCGGCAGCGCCGTCGTCTTCTGCGAGAACGACGCCAACTGCGCGGCGCTGGCCGAGCACGAGTGGGGCGCCGGACGGGGCATCGACGACTTCGTGATGGTGACGCTGGGCACCGGCATCGGTGGCGGGATCATCGCCGGCGGGGAGTTGATCCGCGGACGCAACGGCTTCGCCGGGGAGATCGGACACATGGTGGTCGAGGCCCGCGGCGCCCCCTGCCTGTGCGGCGGGCACGGCTGCTGGGAGCGCTACGCCTCCGGCGGGGGACTCGGTCGCATGACGCGCGTGGCCGCGCGGGCGGGCAAGATGCCCAAGCTGGTGGCGCGCTGCGGCGGTGACCCCGAAAAGGTGCGCTCCGAGGACGTGACCGCCGCCGCGGCGGAGGGTCTCGACGAGGCGGTCGGCATGATGCGCGAGGTCGGCTGGTGGCTGGCGCTGGGCCTCGCCAACCTCACGGCGATCCTCGACTGCGGACACTTCGTGATCGGGGGAGGGCTCTCGGTAGCCTCCGACGTGGTGCTGCCCACGGCGCGCGAATCGCTGGTCGACCTCGTGGAGGGCTACGAGTCGCGTCCGACCATCACGGTCGCCACGTCGATGTTCGGTGCGCGCTCGGGGGCGATGGGCGCGGCCCTGGTGGCCTTCGAGCGGCTCACGTGAAGCTCGGCGTCTTGCTGCCGACCTTTCGCGAGGGCGCCGACGACGCGCTGGCGCGCGCCGACGAGGTCGCCGCGGCGGGCCTGGACGGGGTCTTCGCCTACGACCACCTCTGGCCCATGGGCTCGCCCGAACGTCCCTCCCTCGCCCCCTTCGCGCTGCTCGCGGCGATCGCGGCGCGCCACCGGGACCTGTGGATCGCCCCGCTGGTGGCGCGCGTCACGCTCGTGGGCACCGAGCACCTGGTGCGCCAGTTCACCACCCTGTCGGCGTTGGCGCCCGGGCGCGTGATCGCGGCGCTCGGCACGGGCGACCACCTCGGCGAGGCGGAGAACCGGGCCTACGGGCTCGACGCGCTCGACGCCGCGGGCCGGCGGATGATGCTGCGCGACGCCGCGCAGGCGCTACGGAGTTGGCTGCCGGTGTGGATCGGCGCCGGCGGCGACGCCACCAACAACATGGCGCGCGAACTGGGCGTCGAGATCAACCTGTGGGACTACGACCCCGAGCGGGTCGCGCAGATGGCCCTCGCCGGGCCCGTCAATTGGGCCGGCCCCGTGCCGAGCGACCTGCCCGCGACGCTCGACGGTCTCGAGCGGGCCGGTGCGACGTGGGCCGTGTTCAGCCCGCAGGTCTCGATTGACGAACTTCGCGAGTGGCGAGTCTCGCGATGACTCAGTAACGTTCCAAGATGGAATTTCGCCGGATCACCGGACTGCCGCCTTACGTGTTCGCCACCATCAACGGGCTCAAGGCGAACGCCCGCTCCCTCGGCCGTGACGTCATCGACTTCGGTTTCGGTAATCCCGACCTGCCCAGTCCCGAGATCGCCGTCGCCAAGCTGGCCGAGGCGGCCCAGAATCCGAAGAACCATCGCTACAGCGCGAGCCGGGGCATCCCCAACCTGCGCCTCGCGATCGCCACGCGCTACAAGGCCCTCTTGGACGTCGACCTCGACCCCGACAGCGAGGTCGTCACCACCATCGGGGCCAAGGAGGGACTGACCCACCTGATGTGGGTTTTGCTCGGCCCCGGCGACGCCGCCATCGTGCCCAGCCCGAGCTACCCGATCCACCTGGCCGGTCCCGGTTTCGCCGGCGCGACGGTGATCACGGTGCCGATGCTCGACCCCGGCGCCAGCACGAACGACCCCGGCGACGACTTCTTCGACGGGCTCGTCGCGGCGTGGGAGTCGGCGCCGGTCAAGCCGCGCGTGATCATCTGCTCCTTCCCGCACAATCCGACGAGCGCCTGCGTCGACCTCGCGTTCATGGAGCGCCTCGTCGGCTTCGCGCTCGAGCACGAAATCATCGTCTGCCACGACTTCGCCTACGCCGATTTGGGCTACGACGGCTACCACCCCCCGTCGATCCTGCAGGTCCCGCGGGCCCGGGAGTGCTGCGTCGAGCTCTACACCCTCACGAAGTCCTTCTCGATGGCCGGCTGGCGGGTCGGGTTCCTGGTCGGCAACGCCGAGATCGTCGCGGCGCTGACGAAACTGAAGAGCTACCTCGACTACGGCACCTTCCAACCGGTCCAGATCGCGGCGATCGTCGCCATGAACGAGGCCGTCGACTACCCCAACCAGTTGCGGGCCATCTACCAGTCGCGCCGCGACACCCTCGTCGACGGTCTTAACCGCATCGGGTGGCACCTGACCCGGCCCCGGGGCTCGATGTTCATCTGGGCCCCCATCCCCGAGCCCTACCGCGAGATGAACTCGCTGGAGTTCGCGACGTTCCTCATCGAGGAGGCCAACGTGGCGACCAGTCCCGGCGTCGGCTTCGGCGAGGGCGGCGACGGCCACGTGCGCTTCGCGCTGATCGAGAACGAGTCGCGCACCCAGCAGGCCGTGCGCAACTTGCGTAAGGCGCTGACCAAGCTCGACTAGCGCTCGCCTAGGAACGTTCGACCGCACGGGACCACGCCGCGTAGCCGATGTCGGCGAAAAGCGGGTCCTGGGGCTCGAAGCGGCGATCGCGGCGCCAGCGTTCGGCCAGGTCGTCGAGGGAGGGCCACAGACCGAGCGAGAGGCCCGCGAGCGTCGCGGCGCCCCGGGCCGTCGCCTCGAGCGAGGCGCTGCGTTGCACCGCCAGGCGCGAGTTGGTGGCCTGGAGCTGCATCAGCAGGTCCATCTGCGCGGCCCCGCCGTCGGCGCGCAGTTCGCTCAGCGCAATGCCGTGCTGGGCGAAGGCGTCGGTCATGGCGCGCACCTGGTAGGCGAGGGCCTCGACGAGGGCCCGCGCGATGTGGGCCCGTCCGGCGCCGCGGCTGAGGCCGGTGATCGAACCGCGGGCGTCGCTGCGCCAAAAGGGCGAGCCGAGCCCGGTGAAGGCCGGCACGAACTGCACGCCGGCGCTGTCGGCGACGCTCATCGCCAGCGCCTCGAGCTCGCTCGAGCTCGCGATGAAGCCCATCTCGTCGCGCAACCACTGCACGGCCGCGCCGGCGACGAAGGCCGAGCCCTCGATGGCGTAGGCCGTCGCGGCGAGGTCGCCCAGGTCCCACGCGACGGTGGTGATGAGTCCGTCGTAGACGCCGGGTACCTCGGGGCCGACGTTGGCGAGGATGAAGGCGCCCGTGCCGTAGGTGGCCTTCACGACCCCGGGGCTGAAGCAGGCCTGGCCGAAGAGGGCGGCCTGTTGGTCGCCGAGCACGCCGGCGATGGCGACCCCGGCCAGTTCCGGCACGACGGCGGCGCTGATGGTGGCGACCTGCGCGGTCGAGGGCCCGACGGTGGCGAGCATCGGCTCCGGGACGTCGAAGAGCGAGGTCATCGACGGCGACCACTGGCGCGTGGTTAAGTCCAACAACATGGTGCGCGAGGCGTTGGAGGGTTCGGTCACGAAGCTGCCTCCCTGGGCGCCGCCGCTCAGGTGCCAGACGAGCCACGTGTCGATCGTGCAGAGGCCCGGTTCATCAGCGCCGTCGAGCACGCCGCGCTCGAGCAGCCACTTCATCTTGGTCGCCGAGAAGTAGGGGTCGAGCACGAGGCCGGTGCTCGCGCGCACCTCGGGACCTCGACCGTCACGCTCCATCTGCTCGCAGATCGACGACGTGCGCCGGTCCTGCCAGACGATGCAGCGGTGCAGTAGTTCGCCGTTGGCGCGGTCGAGCGCGACCGTTGTCTCACGCTGGTTGGTGATGCCGAGACCGACGACGTGGTGGCCCTCGCGCCGGGCGCGCTGGGCCACCTCGCGCAGCGTCGCGACGGCCAAGTCGGCGATCTCGGCCCCATCGTGCTCGACCTCGCCGGGCCTCGGGAAATGCTGGGTCAGCTCGCGATAGGCGGAGTCGACGATTTCGACGTTCTCGTCGAAGGCCACCGTACGGACCCCTGAGGTGCCTGCGTCAAGGGCGAGTATGAGGTCCACGGGGGTAGACTAGTGAGGGTGTCGCGAGCGCTCTGGGGCCTCTGGGGGCGGCTGGCAAGTTTTCTCAAATATGTTGAAAATAGAGTTGACGCGATGTAATTACAGTGCTGTAATGACACAGCATCTTGCGACGTGACGTAGTTTGACCACTACATCTTGTGGTCGGGGGGCCGGGATCAAGTATCCTTGTATCCCCGACTCCGACGGCGACAGAGGCAGGCAAGAAGTGTCGGAACCGGGAACGAAGAGAGAGATGGATATGGCTATCGCACCACACAGATTGGGAATTGGACTCCGCCGCTTCTTCACCTCCGAGGATCGTCATCCCTACGACGAGGTCCTCTGGGAGAAGCGTGACGCGCGCATCTCGAACTTCCGCGACGGCTCCGTGGCCTTCGAACAGCTCGACGTCCAGGTCCCGGCCGACTGGTCCTTCAACGCGACCAACATCCTCGCCCAGAAGTACTTCCGCGGCACGCTCGGCACCACGGAGCGCGAGACCAGTCTCAAGCAGGTCGTCGACCGCATCGTCGACACGATCACCGCGTGGGGCCTCGAGGCCGACTACTTCGTCGACGACGAGGAGGCCGACACCTTCTGCGCCGAACTCAAGCACCTGCTGATCACCCAGAAGGCCGCCTTCAACTCGCCGGTCTGGTTCAACATCGGCGTGAAGGACGTACCCCAGCAGGGCAGTGCCTGCTTCATCCTCGCGGTCGAGGACTCGATGCGTTCGATCCTCAACTGGTACACCGAGGAGGGCATCATCTTCAAGGGCGGCTCCGGCGCCGGCGTGAACCTCTCCAAGATCCGCGCGAGCGCCGAGGCCCTCGAGGGCGGCGGCACCGCCAGCGGTCCCGTCTCCTTCATGCGCGGCGCCGACGCCTCCGCGGGCACCATCAAGTCCGGCGGAAAGACACGCCGCGCGGCGAAGATGGTGATCCTCGACGCCGACCACCCCGACATCGAGGAGTTCGTGTGGTGCAAGGCCAACGAGGAGAAGAAGGCGCGCGTGCTGCGCGACGCCGGCTTCGACATGGACCTCGACGGACGCGACATCCACTCGATCCAGTACCAGAACGCCAACAACTCGGTGCGGGTGTCGGACGACTTCATGCACGCCGTGCTCGCCGACGACGAGTGGGAGCTCACCGCCCGCGGTGACGGACGGGTCGTCTCGACGATCCGGGCTCGCGAGCTGTGGCGTCAGATCGCGCGCGCCGCGTGGGAGTGCGCCGACCCCGGCCTGCAGTTCGACACCACGATCAACAAGTGGCACACCTCCTCCAACACCGCGCGCATCAACGGTTCGAACCCCTGCTCGGAGTACATGCACATCGACAATTCGGCGTGCAACCTCGCGAGCCTGAACCTGATGAAGTTCCTCAACGACGACGGGACCTTCAACGTCGACTCCTTCAAGGCGGCCATCGAGATCCTCTTCACGGCCCAGGAAATCATCGTGGGCGCGGCCGACTACCCGACCGAGAAGATCGGCGAGAACTCGCGCAAGTTCCGCCAGCTCGGCATTGGCTACGCCAACCTGGGCGCTTTGCTGATGGCGTCGGGTCACGCCTACGACTCCGACGAGGGTCGGGCCTGGGCCGCCGCGATCACGGCCCTGATGACCGGGCACGCCTACGCGACGAGCGCGCGCACGGCCGGGCGCATGGGTCCCCATGAGGGCTACGCCGAGAACGCCGAGCCCATGC
>JBEKKW010000072.1:0-10000 GCA_050010495.1 Acidimicrobiales bacterium | reverse complement strand
GCTTCGCCGGGGGCTACAGCGACCCCACGGGGCTGTTGTACCTGATCAACCGGTACTACGACCCCTCGACCGGCCAGTTTGCCAGCGTGGATCTGATGGTGAATCAGACCAACCAGCCCTACCTCTATGCCGGGGACGACCCGGTGAACGGAGTGGATCCGATGGGGCTCTGCAGCATGTACGGTTCAACAATCTATCCAGGGCCCTGCGCAACCACGGCCACGCAGGCACTCCAAGACGAAGCATTTATTCAGGCTCAAGCCAATTTCAATAGCGGACAAGGATTCAGCGTCTCGAAGGGATTGGATGCAGTAGGGCGCGGCGTTGTAGCCGTCGCTCACAATCCTGGCACAACACTCGAGGTCTTGGCCGCTGGCGTTTGCGTAGCTGCATCGGCAGGAATTTGCGCAGGATTCGTGACACTCGCCACGGGAGCGGAGCTTCTTCAACAAGAGGAACAAGGAGGTCTGACTGGGACGGATGTCGCAGGGACTCTTCTCCTTGGAGCTACGGATCTTCTGAGTGCAGGCATCACTGGGCTGGTTGACAAAATTGCAACCGGGGCAACCGTGGGATTCACAGAGGCGGTACTCTATAAAGGCGTGACCTACGTTCTCCGTGTGCTGTCCGTATCCCCTTCAGTGGTCATCGTTTTGTCTACACCGGGCCAAGCCGGGGCCAGCACAATCGGGCAATGCAGGTGACAGAACATCGAGTTTATCGGAGCGGTTCTACACGCTGGTTGGCCGCTACGTTTGCAATTGCATTCATTCTCGTGTTCATCACGGGTCTCAACGGGATTGGCGGAGGGAAGACGGACTCAGCTGCCCTAAAGTCAATAAGCGTCGTCGTAATGGCACTTGCAGTGCTGGGACTTGCCTGGTCGGTGTTTTACTTTGCACAAATGGGAGTCACGACTTCGAACGAAGGAATTGTGATCCGTAATTGGTTCCGTCGCAAATCAATCCTATGGCCAGAGGTCCAAGAATTTAAATTTGGGAACAACATCAACAATCTATCTGTGCGCGAAGGACTTGCATCTCCACATTTGCAAACATACGTGATCACGACAGATGGTCATCATTATTTGATGTGTGGGCTAACTGCAACGAGAGTTAACCGATCTGAAAGTAGACGGCGCGTGCAGGAACTACTTGTTCAACTTGAAGAAGAGAGACGTTGTCACCATTGACAAGTGCAAGCCCAATGAGCTCCTTTGGCGAGTAGACGGAATCAGAAGCGTCACGAATATACGGAGAGAATTCTCGCTACGTCGTTAGTTTGGAAGCAGTGTGAAAACCATTGGGCCATCGGCGCACGAGCACGCTGCGGCGTGACTCCGGGAGACTCGTGCACGAAAGTGATCTCACGAACGTCGCAGGAAGAGCTCTAGCGCTTCGTGCCCGCCCGCCTCGCCTCTTAGAGCAAAGTACCTGATCATCTGCTGAAACAAACTCGGGCACTACAACGCAAACTCCAGATCGCACAATCAACCGGTACTACGACCCCTCGACCGGCCAGTTCGTCTCGGTCGACCCGATGGTGGACGAGACCAACCAGCCCTACGCCTACGCCGGGGACGACCCGGTCAATGGAGTGGATCCAATGGGACTCAGACCGGTTGCAGTGGCCGGACTAAGGACACTATCCGAAAGTGAATCAGTGTCACCGTGCGAAACCACATTGGCTCTAGATGATGTAAGCATCGGTATCTTTGACGAAGAAATGGCGAAACTGTTCCTATCGCAGTCATTCAATGACTTGCAGTTGGAGCGCGACTATGAAGACGCCTATGGCGGAGAGTGCACGCTGCACAACCCGAGCAGCAGCTGCACAACCATTTCCAGCAAGATTGCAACGTATGGGGCTGGCGCCCTCGCAGGCTTCGAGAACGCGCTTCAATTTAGTGTGAACGCTACAAGCCTCTACCAATCTGCGATGAATATTTCTGAATCAGGTCCTGCGTGGTTCGATTCGTACGTGCAAATGCAAGCTTCAATCGGTACCGAAGCGTTTGGCGAAAATGCAATCACCGCTTTTCAGACTGGATTCACATTCGCTCAAGATCTAGTTAGTGGAGTGAACAGTCTTAACCAGTTTTTCGGAGACACCATAGGAGATCTTGGAAGTGAAGCGGAGCAAGCTGCTGTGGACGCAAACAGCATTGCTATAAACGTGATTTCAGACACAGGTCCGTGACTTTCGACGCCCGGATACGGACCTTGATTCTGCGAATTCGCGGCATAACAAATGACCTGCAAGGCGATGAGACTAGAGAAGGTTAAATAGACAAAGTGGATGATGGATTTCGTCTTACCAAAAAAAGAATCTGAATTAGAATGCTCAATCATCCGAAATCACGATGAGTCTAATTATCGGAGGAGAATGTTGTGGGTGATGACTACACGAATGATGCCGCGCGACTTAAAGAGATCACAGAAAAGGTGAAAGACATTGCTCTTTCTCAAGTGGACCTTGCCAACAAGCTGATACAGGAAGGATCGAAGCTTGAGAGGGATTGGAAAAAATCTGAACCGTATCCGGAAGAAGCGCAGGCTGCATTCGAAAAGTCCTCTGGTGAGATCAATGTGATCCTACTTTCGTATACTGATTGGATGGAAAAGAATAAGGAGACCCCCTTTCCCGAGCTTCTCGAGAGAGCAGAAAGAGAAATCCCTGGCTGGGGTTCGCCTGAGGCGAAGTTGGTTTTTCTCAAGCAATGTCTAGATGATTATGAGAATCGACTTGAAGTGCGACTCCCAATTCTTCGCTCAATTGTTGAAAGACTAAATGAATCGGTTTCGGCACTGAAAGAGATCGTAGAGGGGAGCAAGAGAAGTTCGAAGCCATCACGACTGAAATTATGGAATCGATAATTGTCGTCCACAAAAATTGATCGACGTAACAAAGGGATAATTGCCCTTCTAACTGAGTTGATCACTTGATTGACGTATAGGAGAGTTCATCACGCCTTGCCTCTTGAACCCATCGTCTCGACAGACCCTAGCGCGTCGAGCGTTCGACCAACGTGCCGATGCAACCTCGTCCCGAGCCGAGGATCAGGTCGCCCTCCCAGTGGCCCGGGACCGCACGGTCTGCCACCTCGGCGGGGCGCTCTGAGATCATGACCATCTCGGGAATCACTCCTTTGCCGTTTGGCAGCCGTTGCTTGGGTCGCCTCGTCGCCCGGCCGGACCTCAGCGCGTGGTGCAGTTCGCGCCGCAGGGCGCCCCTTCCCTGCACGTAAAGCGACAGGTAGATGGTCTCGTGGCTCACTCGCATGTCCTCTTGGTGAGGGTAGGTGACTTTGAGCCAATTTGCGACTTGCTCCGGGGACCAGCGCCGCTTGAGTTTTGTTCGACGACGCCGCGCAACCTCGGACACTGGGCCAACTTGGCGACCTTGGGCCTGTGGGCTTCCTTGAGCGCTCGACGTTCCGCCAGTTCGGCTCGGTAGCGAACGCCTCCGCCATTGCGTGCCACCTCGCGCGAGGCCGTCGATGGCGCCCGGTTGTTTCTTCGGGCGATCTCTCGCATCGACGCCCCGGCGGCCAATCCTCTTAATATCTCTTCACGCTCCACTGGGCTCAGGGCCAGGCTCGATCGCACGGGTTCGGCCGGGCACACTCCGCCGGTCCGACGAATCAATTGGTGAACCGAGCTCGGATATCGCCCGAAGGAACGAGCGATCGATGCGTCGGACTCACCAGATCGATATCGCTCCCAAATCTCTCGCCGCTGCGTCTCCGTGAAGAACTTCTGTCTGTTCATTGCACCTCCGCCCGTCTCAGCAATACTTTGCTAGTTGTAATTCCCAGGACGGTTGTTCACGGAAGCCTGCTCGCTGGCGGTCGATTGCCGATTGCTGAATGTGTTCTCTCATAGTTGTAGTCGATGAGAAAGTCTTGGAGCGAACGCGTTCGTTCATCATTGGAGTCATAGGCGCGTTCGTAGGCCCATTCGTCGGCCAAGGTTCGATTGAAGCGCTCCGCTTTGCCATTGGTCTGGGGCCGGTAGGGACGAATTCGAACGTGGCGAATCACGCCGAGGGCTGCTTGGAAGAGTCGCGAATCGACGTAGTTGCGAGCGTTGTCGGTCATGACCCACTCAACGGCGACATCACGAGCCGCGAAGTGTTCGATGGTGCGCTCGAGGAATCCGGCGCAGGTGTCGCCGCGTTCATTGGTCAGGATCTCGACGTAGGCGTAGCGCGAGTGGTCGTCGATCGCGACGTGCAAGAAGTCGTAGCCGAGACGGTGTTTGGGATTCCCGGCACCGTGCTTCTCCTGGCGAGTGTGCGCCCGCCACCCGCCACCGTCGGGAATACGGCCCAGTTTCTTGACGTCGATGTGGATCAGTTCGCCCGGGCGCTCCCGTTCGTAGCGCAGGGGCTTCTCCTGTCGGATGGGGATGCCCGTGGTTCGATCAAGGCGTCCCAGCCGTGACATCCCGTGGCGGGCCAGGATCGCGTGGACCGTGGAGGGTGGCAACTGGAGCTTCTGGGCGATGCGGTGCGGTCCTCGTCGTATCTGGGAGCGCAGCTGGCACACGGCGGCTTCGACGTCGGGCGTGGTGCGATGGGGGCAGTGGTGCGCCACTGAGGAACGGTCTTGGAGTCCGGCCACTCCCTCGTCACGGTAACGACGCAACCACTTATGGACGGTCTGGCGCGAGACGCCGGCCATCGCCGCCGCGTGGGCCGGGGGCCAACCATCTTCTCGCACCCGGCGAACCAGGAGCAGTCTTCCGGAGGGCGTTAGTTTTGCTTTAGCGTGAGTCATTGAGAGGTCTCTCCTTCTGTGGATGTGTGCAACAACCATCAGACAGGCGAGACCTCTCGTAAGTCAATAACGAACCTGGGAGTTACAGCTAGTTGACGAGTGGTGCGCTCACCCCCTGAATCCGCCTGTGTAGGTGAGTGATTGGGCGAGTGGGCGAGTTGGATTGTAGCCATTGAAGAATGAGTGGGAACGTTCGGATGACTGTCTTGTCTTTGTTTTGAAGACATTCTGGATTAGTGGTTCCATCTTTTGCACATCACGGTGTATAAAGCAAAATGATGTGAACGGGGTTCGCCTCATTTGGCGGAGGGAGTGGGATTTGAACCCACGGTGGGCAAGCCCACGCCGGTTTTCAAGACCGGTACATTCGGCCGCTCTGTCATCCCTCCGGAAACGACTCTAGTGGAGGGTTACTTCAGAGCCGTTTGCGGTTGCGCGCCCGCGAGGACTGTTCGAGGACGAGCTTGCGCAGCCGCACCGACTTCGGGGTCACCTCGGCCGCTTCGTCGTCGGCGATGAACTCGAGCGCCTGCTCGAGCGAGAAGATCGTCGGCGGCACGATCCGTTCGGTGTTGTCGCTGCCCGACGCGCGCATGTTGGTGAGCTTCTTTTCTTTGGTGGGGTTGACGTTCATCTCCTCGGAGCGAGAGTTCTCGCCGACGATCATGCCCTCGAAGACCTCGACGCCGGGGCCGACGAACAAGACGCCGCGCTGTTCGAGGTCGATCAGCGCGTTGCCCGTGGTGTAGCCGCGGCGGTCGGCCACGAGCACGCCGTTCTGGCGCAGGCGGATGTCGCCGAACCACGGTGCGTAGCCGTCGAAGTTCGAGTGCATCATGCCGCCGCCGCGCGTCTCGGTCATGAACTCGGTACGGATCCCCACGAGACCGCGCGCCGGGATGCGCCACTCTAGGCGCACCCAGCCGGTGCCGTGGTTGACCATGTCGATCATGGTGCCCTTGCGCGTGGCGAGCAGTGTCGTGACGGCGCCGACGAACTCCTCGTGCACGTCGATCGTGACGTGCTCTAAGGGTTCGTGGACGTGGCCGTCGATGATCTTGGTCACGACCTGGGGCTTGCCCACGGTGAGCTCGAAGCCCTCGCGGCGCATCGTCTCGATGAGGATGGCCAGCTGGAGCTCGCCCCGGCCCTGGACCTCCCAGGCGTCGGGCCGCTCGGTTGCCAGCACGCGCAGCGAGACGTTGCCGACCAGCTCCTTGTCGAGGCGGTCCTTGACCATGCGCGCCGTGAGCAGCTTGCCCTCGGTGCCGGCGAGGGGTGAGGTGTTGATGCCGATCGTCATCGAGAGGCTCGGCTCGTCGACGTGCAGCGGTTCGAGCGCGATCGGGTTCTCGGGATCGGCCAGTGTCTCGCCGATGAAGATGTCCTCGAAACCGGCGACGGCGACGATGTCGCCCGGTCCGGCGCTCTGGGCCGGGACCCGCTCGAGGGCCTCGGTGATGAAGAGCTCGGTGATCTTGGCGTGTTCGATGGTGCCGTCGATGCGGCACCAGGCGACACGCTGGCCCCGTTCGAGGGTGCCGTTGATGACCCGACAGAGGGCGAGGCGCCCGAGGTAGGGCGAGGCGTCGAGGTTGCAGACCAGCGCCTGGAGGCCGTGGCCCTCCTCGAACTCGGGCGCCGGCACGAAGTCGCGAATCGTCTCGAAGAGCGCCGTCAGGTCGCCCGAGGTGGCGTCGGGGCTGAGCGAGGCCCAGCCCTGGCGGGCGCTGGCGTAGAGGATGGGGAAGGAGATCTGCTCAATATCGGCGTCGAGGTCGAGGAAGAGGTTCTCCACCTCGGTGACGACCTCGGAGATGCGCGCGTCGGGGCGATCGACCTTGTTGATCACCAGCACGACCGGCAGGCGGGCCTCGAGGGTCTTGCGCAGCACGAAGCGGGTCTGGGGCAACGGGCCCTCGGCGGCGTCGACCAGCAGCACCACGGCGTCGACCATCGCGAGGCCCCGCTCGACCTCGCCGCCGAAGTCGGCGTGGCCGGGGGTGTCGATGATGTTGATGGTGAGGTCGTGCCACTTGACGGCGGTGTTCTTGGCGAGGATGGTGATGCCCTTCTCGCGCTCTAGGTCGCCCGAGTCCATCACCCGGTCGGTCAGCTCCTCGTGGGCCGTGAAGGATCCGGTCTGGCGCAGCATGGCGTCGACGAGTGTGGTCTTGCCGTGGTCGACGTGGGCAATAATTGCAATGTTTCTAAGGGATGAACGTAACGCCATGGCCCTACCACGCTACTAGGTGGGTCCTAGGACCCAGTCCCTAGGCCGCCAGTGACAGGGCGCTGCGCCGTTGCGCGACGGCGGTGCGAACCAGGTCGCGCGCCCCGGCGCGCAGGTCGGCCATGGTGCCGTCGACGCAGAGCATCACCCCCGCCTCGGGCCAGAGCCCGATGAAGCGCGACGGGGCGACGCCTTCTAAGTCGGCCAGGGTGTCGATGGTCATGTCGGCGCGCAGTCCCGGCCCGGCGCTCTTGCCCGGCGCGCCGGCGCGCAAACGCAGGACGACTCGTGCGCCGTCACGATCGACGATGAGGTCGCGTCGGGCGCGCAACGTCGTGCGCGCGGCCGCGACGTCGTAGTAGGCGTCGCTGTCGGGCAGCTGCCACTCGCGTTCAATGGCGTTGGCCACGTGCGCCAGTTGTGTCGCCCCGTTGACGGCTTCGGCGACGGTCAAGCCGAGGGCGGGGCGCGACAGGGTGCTCAGCCACGAGGCGAGCGAGCCCGGTCGGACGTGGCCGGCGACGACGCGAGTCAGCTGGGCGTCGATCTCGTCGTGCACGCATACGAGCATCGAAGTGTCAGGACGGGCCAGGTGGCGCCGCAGCGCCCCGTTGGCGATCACCCGTCGCGCCGTGGAGGGGGACCAGTGGAAGGGTCCGCCGACGCGGCCGGCCTGCTCGACGGCCCAGGCGTCGAGGCGGCGGTGCTGGGTGAGCGACACGGCGCGGAACCGCGAGGTGAGGGAACGGCGGTGGTCGTCGGTCAGGGTGGCGATCTCGGCCGGCGACGAGTCGATCAGCGCGTTCAGTTGCCCGTCCGTGTAGCGGCGGTGCAAGAGCGTGGTCACCGGGCGCTCCAGAGTGCCTGGAGGACTTCGAGCACGTCGTCGACACTTCGCGCGAGCAGCTCGGGTTCGATGTCGCGGGTCCAGAACTCGCCGGTCGCACTCGAGAACACCGCACTGCGCAGCGGCACGACGGACGTGCGCAATGTCTCGACCAGTGCGTGGAAGCGCAGCGTGCGCTCGGCCGATTCGCCCAGCGGCGAGGTGGTGACATCCACGAGCACCACGGTTGTGCTCTCTGCGGTGTTGGCCCCGATGGTGAGGTCGACCACGTCGCGCAGGATGACGTGCCCCCCGGCCAGACGCTGAGTCGCGCGAACGCAGCTGCGCGCCATCCAGTGACTGGGTAACTGACCGAAGCAACGCGACAGGGTGACGTCGTGCGCCGTGACGTCGGTCGCCAGGCGGGCGCGGTCATCGCCGTCCAGTTGGTCGAACGTGGCGAGCAGCGGGCCGGCCCCGGCGTCGGCCCGCCAGGCCGCGACGGCGTCGTCGAAAGCGTTGTCGATCGTCACGCCCACGAGGCGCAGGCGTAGCAGTTGCGTGACGAGGGCGCCGCGGATCAGTCCGAGGGTCGAGCTCGAGAGGTCGGTCGCGTGCCAGCTCTCGCGTAGCGACGAGGGCCGCACGACGAGCGGGCTCGGGGGCAGGTCTTTGGTGAAGATGTCGTGGATGCCGTCCTCGAGCTGCGCGCGCAGTCCCGCGGCACTCGTGGTGTCGAGGCGCGGGCGCTTTTGGCGGTCCCCGCGCAGCACATCGACGACGCGTGGTTCGCAGTCCAGGGAGATTGTCACGGGAACACCTTTGCGCGCAGCTGTGACACGACCTAGCGTGGAATCGTGTTTGTCCTGGTCTTCTCGATCTTCGTCGTGGCGCTGCTCGTGCTGGTCGTCGTCACGCTTCGTTGGGCGCTGCGACGAGACCGCGAACGCCGGGCCCCGCAGCCCCGTTCCGGCTCCGAGTCGCCCTAGGAGTCGAGGCGCTCCTGTAGCTCCTTGACGGAGCGGTCGAGGTCGGCGATCGCGCGCTCGATGACCGCCAGGCGGGCCGTTATCGTCTCGTCGACCCGGCGATCGACTCGGCGATCGACCTGGTCCTTCAGTCGGGAATCGAGTGAGTCGACGAAGGGCTGGGCGAACTGGCGCAGCCGTTCGCGGATGTCCTGGGTCTTGGCCGCGTCGGTCGGTTCGGTCCCGTCGTCGCTCGCGTCGACGGGTTCGTCAACCCCGGTGTCGGGCTGCGTCTCGGTCGGTTCGTCGGCGTCCACGGCCCGAGCCTATGTGGCGGCCGGTGCGCAGTAGGTATTGGCGCCGAACTGCAGGGTGTTGAACTGGCCGGACCACGGGGGGTTGACGAGCGTGGACATCTCCGAGGCGAGCGTGGAAGTCGGCGTGCAGACCGCGCTGAAGGCGATGTAGCCGCGGATGTTGGCGCCGCTGGCGCCGGCGACGACGACCGGGCCGTTGCCGCTGAAGGCCACGGCCTCGAAGACCGGCAGGGGCTGGCTCGCGAGGTCGTAGTTGCGGTACTCCGACTGGTTGGCGTAGACCCCGGCGTTGAGCGACGGGTCGACGGAGGCGATGCCCTGGGCCCAGCCCGAGAGGATGGCGGTCCAGTAGGTGGCGTAGGTGGCCAGCGTGGCCGGGGAGGCGCCGCCCGGGGCGACCAGGTTCGAACTGTTGTCGGGGTAGCCCTCGGGGTCGAAGATGACCCAGTCCGGTTTGAGTCCGACGCCCAGCGCCCGATACTGGTCGATCTGGGTCGCCACCCACGCGCCGGCCGCGAAGCCGTGGTTGTAGTAGTTGAGCGTCGTCTGGGGCTGGCCCGCCAGTGGGCCGCTCACCGTCCAGAACGACAGCCAGGTGACGCGCTTGTGGGCGTTGTAGATCGACTGGCCCATCAAGAAGTCGGGCGAGGTGGCGACCGTCGTCGAGGAAGAGGTGAAGCCGACCCACGGCGCGCTCTGGGTGCCCAGGCCGCCGGTGCCGCTGATGATCGGCCAGCCGTTGGTGATCGCCTCGCTCCAGTCCTTGGAGGGAATGGCGTAGACCCCGACCCCCTGGGGCGGGGGCGAGTTGACCCCGGCGGCGTAGAGCACCAGCTCGTTGTTGATGGTGACGCCGCTCACGGTGGTGCCGACGGT
>JBEKKW010000071.1:0-10074 GCA_050010495.1 Acidimicrobiales bacterium | reverse complement strand
GTGACGGCGCCGGTCATCGGGGGCAAGAGCTCGCGCAACGTCGTCTCGAGCAGTTCGAAGATGGTGTCGTTCTCGTCGAAGCGGGGCTCGACCGTCGAGGCGAAATGGTAGGGGGCGCCGCGGTCCCCGTCGATCGGTCGACGATCGTCGAGCTAACGCAGGATGTTGATGGCCCGCGCGCCCACCACCACGATGGCGACCAACGAGACCATCGACTCCGTCGCGAAGAGCACCTTCAGTCGCAGCGTCAGGGGCATCGCGTCGGCCGGCGCGAAGCTCGTGCCGTTGGCGAAGGACGTGAAGAGGTAGTCGAAGAAATGGGGCCGCCACTCGGGCGGCGCCAGATCGGGGTTCTCCATCTGGGGGAACTGGATGTCGGGCCACACCGTGGCGCTGCCCGCTCGCACGTGGGGACCACCACGGTCGATCTCCCAGAACCAGACCCCGTAGATGATCACGTTCGTCAACCAGATCGACACCGCCGAATAGATGAGCTGCGTGCCCTGGGAGACGTTGGTGCTCAGCAGACGGTGCACCAGCAACCCGGCGGAAACGACGTTGGCGACCGTGACGATGGTGATCAGCACGAGCACGACCCGGCGGATCCACCGTGCCTCGTCAGGGTGGCGATGGCGGCGCGCCGACAGGGGCACCAGGGGTAACGCCACCAGCAACGGCACCAGCCATCGCGGTCCGACCACTAGGCGGCTCGGCAACACGATGTAGAGACCAACGCAGGTCAACAGCGCCAGCGAGGCCGGCCAACGCGGTTCGGGGTGGACGGTCGCCACGGCCCTAGCTGAGCTGGGCCTTGCCGAGGTTCGAGAGGTTGAGTTCGCCCAGCAGGCCCTTGAGCGGGGTCTCGCCGACCAGCTTCGTGAGCAGCTTGAGGCTCTCCTGCTTCACCTGCGAGGCCGGCGGGGCGGCGATGGGCTCGGGAGCGTTGTAGGAGAGCACGTTGAGGCTGATGGTCACGTCCGACGTCTTTGAGCGCACGCTGGCGCTGGCCGCCGTGAGCTCGCCCTGGCTGCCCACCGTGATGCTCACGGCGAGATCGGTCTTGGCCGGCATCTTGATCGGCGACGAACTCGTCGTGCCGAGGATGACGTTGTCACGCTGATAGCTGTACGTCGTGAGGTACCCGTTCTTGGTGACGGTCTCGTTGTTGAACCCGCTGATGAGCGAAATGTCGGGCTTGGTCATCTCGAGCGACAGTCCAAAGAGCGAGGGCAGCTTGATCGAGGTGGCGAGCCACGGCTCGCCGAAGATGGCCGACAGGTTCGACGAGCCGATGTAGAGCTGGCCACCCACGAAGCGCAGGTTGAACGACGCCGCCGAGATGGCCACGGGGACGATCAACTGGGCCTGGAGCGAGTTCTTGGCGAAGTTGACGTCCACCGTGGCGTCCACGCTGTACGGCTCGCCCGTGGAGATCTTGATCGCCAGCACCGCGGTCTTGGGCGGGTAGCCGTTCAGGACCAGGGGATCCTTCGCGCTGCCGGCCGGATTGGCGTCGGTGGCGGCGTAGATGACCCCACCCAGGGTCAGCGCCAGGGCCAGCGCGGCGAGGGCGAAGGGCGCGGCGCGCTTAGTCGGGGACACCTCTTCACCCTATCCCCCGGGCCCCTACGGCCTTCAGGCGCTGGGCTCACTCAAGAGTTCGATGAAGAGCTCGTGCGAGATGTTGCGACCGCTGGCGATGAACCCGATGCGCGACGTGATGTCGTCGACCAATTGATTGGTGATCGCCGCGTAGGCGGTGGCCGCCGAACCCTCGAGGACGAGGCCGTTGACCTCGGCCACCTCGCGCACGGCCCGACGGATCTCTATCTCACTCACCAGCACGATGGGCACGTTGGCCTTGGCGATCAACTCGTTGGTGATCGCGCCGTCGTCACCGCCGCCGGCCAGGCCGTCGGCAATCGTCGGGTGGTGCACCACCTGGTCCATCGTCGCCCCGCGCAGGACGTGATAGAGCGCGGCGCTCTCGGCCGGCTGCACCCCCGTCACCGCGATGTCGCCGCGGCCCTGCGCGCCGCGAGTAATCACGACGCCCGAGAGCAGTCCGCCGCCACCGACGGGCACGACGACGTGCTCGAGCTCGGGCGCCTGGAGCAGCATCTCTTCGAACACGGTCGCCTGGCCGGCGATCACGTCGGCGTTGTTGAAGGGCGAGACGTAACGGATCGAGCGCTGCTCGGCCAACTCGAGAGCGTGGGCCTGGGCCTCGTCGTAACTGGCGCCAAACTGGATCAGCTCGATGTCGTACTGGCGCAGCTTCTCCACCTTGGCGATGGACGCGTTGCGCGGCACGACGACGGTCGCGCGAACGCCGAGCAGCGACGCGGCGTGCGCGATGCCCAGGCCGTGGTTGCCGGCCGAGGAGGTGATCACCGCGCCGCCGGGATCGTCGCGTCGGGCCGCGTCCAGGGCGCTCAGGGCGCCGCGGACCTTGAAGGAGCCGGTCGGCTGGAGGCACTCCAGTTTGGCGAGGACCGGGCGGGAGCGCAACGAGATGGTCACGGTGGGCGTGGGGACGAGGTAGTCGGCCACCACGCGTCGTGCCGCGTCGAGCTGTTGCGGCGTGGGTGCGGTGACGTTGGCGACCATGAAAACCTCCGCCGTCACCTTACTCGGCCCGTTTTTTTGGCTTTGGGGGCGCCCTATAGAGTCGGCACGTGCACTCGATCGCCGCCATCGTCGTCGTGGCGTCGCTGGCCTTCGTGGGCACCATGTGTGACAACTTCTTCGCCTTCGCCGCGCAGCTGCTCGTCACCGTGCGCGAACGTTACCGCAGGGTAAGCGTGGCCCAGGCGATCGGCGTCGCCACGCTGGTCATCGTCGCGGCCGGCGTCGGTTCGGCGCTCGCGGCCATCCCCACCCGGTGGATCGGACTGTTCGCCATCGCCCCGTGGGCCCTGGCCGCGCACGCGTGGCGCCACCGCGAGGAACCGACCCGCGACCAGTTCCGCCGCGGCGCCCTCACGACGTTCGCGCTCACCCTCGCGCTGGGCGGCGACAACCTCGCCGTGTGGATTCCCCTGCTGCGCGCCAGCGGCCGCGTCGACGCGATCGTCGCGGTCCTCGTCTTCGCGATCTGGGAGATCCTTTTCGTGACCTCGGCTCAGGCCCTCGTCCAGCACCCCCGCGTGGTGAACTGGGGCAGCGCCCACGCCAAGTCATTCGTGCCGTGGATCTACCTCGGCCTCGGCGTGCTCATCCTCGTCGAATGCGGAACGTTTCGCTAGGCCCCGAGGTCGAAATCCGTCGTTCGACGGCTACTCTGTTTGGTGCCCAATTCGAGTCCGCGACAGACGCTACGGCGCCTCACCATCATCGTGGCCATCCAGTGGATGGGCGCGACACTGGGGCTGCCGCTGCTGCCGCTCTTCCTCGAGCACCGCGGCGGGACGCCCACGATCATCGGGTTCATCATGGCCTCGTTCTTCATCGCCGGCGTCGCCACCCAGTACTTCCTCGGGCGCCTCGCCGACCGGTTCGGCCGCCGACCGATCCTGGTGGGCAGCCTCGTCGTCTACGGCCTGGCCAGCATGACCTATCTCCTGCCGGTGGCGGCCCCGTGGTTCGCCCTGACGCGCGCCGTCCAGGGCGCCTCGGCCGGGGCCATCGAGGTCGCGTCGCTGTCGGCCGTCGCCGCCCTCTTCTCCGAGGCCGAACGCGGGCGGGCCGTGTCGCGGATCCTCGCGGCCCAGCTCCTGGGCATCGCCATTGGGCCGATCGCCGGCGTCGTCGCGTCGGTGAAGGACCTCGGCTGGGCCTTCTTCGCGACCGGCATCATCAGCCTCGCCGCGGCGGCCCAGGCGATGCGCACCAACGTGGGTGACAAGGCCTACGACCCGACACCCCTGCCCAAGCTCCAGTGGAACGCCCAGGTGACCGGGGCCCTCATCGCCGCGGCCGCGACGGGACTGTTGATCGGCGTGTACGAGACCTGCTGGAGTCTGCTGATGCACGCCCACCACGCCACGACGTTGCAGATCCGACTCTCGTGGACGATGTTCTGCCTGCCGTGGGTCTTCTTGAGCGGGCTCGGCGGCTGGCTGGCCGACCACCGCAACCGCCGCGTCATCGCGCTGGCCGGACTGATCAACGGCGCCGTCTTCCTCTCGATCTACCCGCACATCCACAACAACGTGGCCATGTTGTTCCTCGGGTCGCTCGAATCGATCGGCGCGGCCCTGTCGGTGCCGTCGATTGCGTCGCTGCTGACCCAGGGCGCCGCCGACCGCGAACTGAGCCGGCGCCAGGGCCTCTACGCCACGTCCAACACCGCCGCGCTGGCGGTCAGCGCGAGCGTCTCGGGCGTGCTCTTCACGATCAACTCGGCGCTGCCCTTCACGATCGTCGCCGTCGTGTCCTTCCTACTCGCGGCGTCGACCATCTGGTGGTGGCGCCACGTGCGCGGCACCATCACCGCCACCTCGAAGCCATCACGCGAACGGGCGGGCCGTGCGCCGCGCTCGATCGCCGAATCGTAATCGCGGACTACGAGATCCAGACGTAGTCCCAGCGGGTGGACCCGCCGTCGGGGTTGAGCAGCCGCTTGTTGTCGATGCCGGCGCTGTAGGCCCAGTTCTCCACGTTCTCGCGCGCCGCGAAGGCGGTGATCAACGGCGTGAGAAAGAGGTAGGTGCAGTCGGCGGCGAACGTGTCGTTCACCTTGCCCCAGGCGGCCTTGTAAGCGGGCGAACCCTTGGGACTGGCCAGCGCACTGAGCATCGCCAGTTCGACCGACGGGTCGGCCTGGTGCGCGAAGTTGACCGCGCCGGGGATGAAGGTGGACGCCGGCAGTGCGCTCAGTCCCAGCCCGGCCGTGGGGAAGGCCCCGGCCGCGGGCACCGAGTCCCACCACACGTAGTTGAGGCTCTGGTCGACGCCGCCGAACTGGTTGAAGTGCGCCGCGTCGAACGTGCCGTTGATGACATTCTCGATCAGTGCGGCCTGCTCCACCGGTCGCGACGTCACCGTGATACCGACGGCCGCCAGTTGCTGCTGGACGAAAGCGAAGAACTGGTTGTCGGCCGAACTGCCGGCCACGATGTCGATGACGAAACTGACCTCGGTCACGTTGTTCGCGGTCTTGTACGTGTTCACGAGGGCCTGCGCTCCGGCTGGGTCGTAGGCCGGGTAGTTCGGGTTGGTGTAGTACGGCGAGGACTTACGGTAGATGCCGTCGGCGACCGTGCCGATGCCGTCCTGGCAGACCTTGACGTACGTCTCGCGGTTGATGGCCTTCGCGCAGGCCTGGCGGATCGCCTGACTGTTGAGCACCGGGGTCCGGGTCAGGTCCCACTGCAGCGTCGAGGGATTGACCGCTCCAGTGATTCCCGGTGCCGTACCCGCGATGACGTCCTGCAGTCCTGCGGGGACGGCCTTGCCGGCCTCGAGCAGGGGCAGGGCCTGGTCGGCCCACGCACCGAACTGGTTCTCGGTACCCGAATTGTTGACCATGATGAAGTTGACCGCCGGGTCCAGCGGGTCCTTGGTGTCGTCGCGCCACGAGATGCCCTTCATGGTCTTGAGGGTCTTGATGCTGCCCGCGTTCGTCGTCAACAGCATGTCGATCGCCCCGGTAGCCAGAGCCGAGTTGCGCGTGGAGTCGTCCGGGATCGTCTTGAAGGTGATCTCGTCGAGATAGGGCAGTTGGCGGCCCTCGGCGTCCTTGCGCCAGTAGTTCTTGTTCCTCTTCACCACCGTGGTCGAACCGAGGGTCCAGCTCTCGAAGACGTACGGCCCGGTGCCGATCGGGTGGCCCTTGTAGTTCGCCTTCAGCGTGCTCGGCGCGGCCATGTAGGCGATCTGCTGCTCGGAGAGGTAGATATCGAACGTCGAGAAGGGTATGGCCAGCTTGTAGACCACGGTGTAGGGTCCCGCAGACACGACGTCCGAGACCAGTCCCTCCAGGGCCGGGCCGACCGGGCTCGGGGCGACCTGGGTAGCGGCGTAGTTGGCCACCACGGCGGCCGCGTTGAAGGGTTCGCCGTTGGTGAATTTGATGCCCCGACGCAGCTGCACCGTCCACTCGGTGTAGCCGGCACTGGACGTCGCCGAAAGGGCGAGCATCGGCAGGACGTCCTGGCCGTTGGCCGCCGTCACGAAGAGGGGGTCGAAGAATGCGTTGCCCTTGCAGAAGGCCGACTGGTCCCAGTTCGCCTGCTGACCGTTGAAATTCGAGAACTGGAGCACGTCAGAAATGAGTCCGACCGTCAGCGAGCCGCCCATCTTGGGCCTCTTCGAACTGACGCCCACCGTGGCGCCCGCCTCGTCGGCGAGCAGGCCTTCGGCGAGGGTGCCCGCCATCGCCACGCCACCTATGGTGGCCGCCGAGTGACTTAAGAATGACCGACGATCAAACTCCGATGACATCGTTGTCCCGCTTTCCCCCGGGCCCGGCACCGTGCCGAATCCCTATTGGGCGCAACTTAGCCCGATTTAACTGAGTCACCAGTTCACTTGACGCAATATTGGCAATTGTCGCTCAGGGCTCAGGCGGAAGGGAGGGACCGCCTGAGCCCTGAAGGAATGGGGGATTCCGGGCCTTTTAGTGGGCTCCGTCCCCACGATTGCCATAACTCCACGAACCGAGTCGACCGAAGACCGGTCCCCGCGGCGACCCCAACGGTCGCGACGACACGGCGATCTCGCGCTCCGAGAGACGTCGCGATCCCCGGGCGCGCGGAGGCGCTTCGCGCGACGTGTCGACGGCCACTTCGTTCATGGGGTCCTTCCTCGCGACCGGATGGTCGCTGCAGATGGATACAGCATGCAACGGCCCGTTCAAGGGCCACTAGGAACACCGTAAGAACTGGGTAAATGTGCCGGCCGTCCGAGGGGACGGCGTTCATCCGTGCGTCGCGTGTACGCACCCCAGAACTCGAGTGACCGCCCGCGAACGGGGCACGGGGGATTCGAGAGGCGCTCGCGGCCAGATACCCGGTAAAAACAGGGGCCCAGCGGACATGATGGGGTCGTGGGGGTTTCGCGCGAGGATCAACTACGGGACCTGGCACGGCGCGCCACGCCCGCGGTGGCCAGTTACCTCGCGCGCCGGGCCTACCCCCTCACGTCCTCGGACATCGACGACCTCGTCGAGGAGGTCCTCGTCGTGACCTGGCGCCGCCTCGAGCAGGTGCCCGAGGGGGCGGAGGTCGCCTGGATGATCGGCGTCGCGCGCAACCTGCTGCAAAACGCCCGTCGCAAGCACTCTCGCCGGATGAACGCGCAGCGCAAGCTGAGCCCCGCCGCAGACGACGCGTCGGCCGAAGATCACGTCATCGCCAACGAGCAGTTGCGCACGGCAATGGCCTCGCTGCGCGACGACGACCGTGAGGTGCTGCTACTGCACTACTGGGAGGGCCTCGATGGTCCGGCCCTCGCGGTGGTGCTCGGGTTGTCGGCCGGGGCGGCCGCCACGCGGCTCTCGCGCGCGTCGACCCGGCTGCGTGAAGTTTTCGCCGGCGCCACCGATTCATCTGACAAAGAGGCGCTCGAGCGTACAAGAAGGGAGTGAGAGGAGGAATGACGATGCCCACACTCGACCCCACCGAACTGCTCGCCGGCGCCAATCCCGTGGCCACCTACGAGATCGACCCGGCCCGGCTCGACCAGATGATCACGCGCGTCACCGCGACACCGCTGCCGACGCGGCTCTCGCTGCTGCGCACCTGGCAGATGCGCGCCGGCTCCCTCGCCGCCGCCGCCGCGCTCGTCACGGGCCTCGTCATCTCGCTCGGCTCGTCCCCCCAGGGCCTCTCCGTGCTGGCCCTCAGCGCGTCGACTCCCGTCGCCGGCAACGCGACGCCCTCACCGGCCAGCACCGGTCTGACCTTCGCCGCCGCCAAGGCGACCGTGCCCTCGAGCGTGGTCGTGCCCCCGACGAACCTCGGCGTGGGCCGGACCCTGGCGACGAACGCCGGAAGGGCCGACGTCTTTAAGTTCGTCTCGATCGCCGACCCGGGCGCCAAGCTCACGCGTATCGCGCACGACCTGGGCCTGTTGGGCGGCGTGACTAGCCCCACCTGTCCCTGGCGCACAATCGGCACCAACGCCACGCTCTCGGGCGCCCGGAGTCCCTCGATCGGGTGCGCCTCGACAGGTTCCACGTTGGCCGCGCCGATCACCTGGCGTTTCAACATGAGGAACCCCGTCTGTCCCCCGACGACAACGCCACCGGCCACCTCGACGAGCCGCTGCCCCTCGGTGCAGAACGCCACCGGCCGCGGCGCGACGACGCACCAGTTGGTCGCGTGGTCCTCACCTCTGCTAGCGCGCCTCTCGGGCGAGGGACTCGTCGTGGGCGGGGCCACGTGGGGCACTCCGATCGTCAACGCGTTCGACGACACCATCTACTACCCCCTCGTCGTGGACGACACCACCCTCGCCAACCAGTACGAGGAGTTCCAATTCACGAGCTACGGCCTCTTGATCCACGCCTCGGGCCTGCTCGGACGGACGTCGCTCGTCGATGCCTACCCGCTCATCTCCCAGGCGGCCGGCGTCGCACTGATCGAGAACCCCTCCCCCGCGACGAGTGTCAACCCCGGCGGGCCGATGATCCCCGCCACGACGAGCACCACCAAGCCGTCCAATGACGTCGTCAAGGTGGCCACGCTCGAGTACGAGCTGGCCTCACTGAGAAGCGGCGGCGCCGTCCTCGTGCCCCAGTACGTCTACCTGACGAGCCGGGGTGTTCGCTACCAGGCGCTCGCGCTCAACCCCTCGTTCTTCACCGATCGAGCCGGGAAGTAGGAGCCGTGTCGTCGCGCACCCCTTTCCACCAACTGGTCCCGTCGCACCCCGCGTGGTGCCGCTGCCGGGCCAACGACGCGGCGGCGCGCGCGACAGAGCGCGAATTTTCGCCCCGGTCACGCCCGACTTTGCCTTCGATGTACCAACCAACCAGCACCAATGAGGAGATCCAATGAGTGACAATCCCACTTCCACGCCCGAGCCAACACCACCGCGCTCGCCTCGACGGGGCTGGGACAGCCTCCACGTGCTCGTCACCCTGGTCGCGGTGCTCGTGCTCATCGCCGTGGGCTTCGTGGGGGCCGCGATCAGCCACAACAACAACACCAACGGCGCGGCGCGGACCAAGACGCCCACCATCTCGGTGACCGCGACGGCGACGGTCAAGGGCACGCCCGATACGGTCAGTTTCGAGATCGGTATGCAGAACTCAAACGCCAACGCCAAGGCGGCCCTCGCCTTTAACGACGAGCGCGTCGCCGCGCTGGAGAAGGCCCTGATGAAGCACGGCGTCACCAAGAAGGAGATGCAGACCTCCGGTCTCAACATCACCGAGGAGACCAACAACGCCGGCCAGGTGATCGGCTTCACGGTCGAGGACGACCTCACGGTCACCATGCACGACCTCACCAAGGCCGGCGGCGCGATCGAGTCGGCGGCCACGGCCGCCGGCAACGGCGTGGAGCTCAACAGCATCACCTTCTCGATCTCCAACGACTCGAAGCTCCTGGCGCAGGCGCGGGCCAAGGCCATGCGCAACGCCCACGACGAGGCCAACGACATCGCCGTCGCCGCCGGCACGAGCCTGAGCGGCCTGGCCAGCGTGGTTGACCAGGAGAACCAGTCGACCCCTCCGCCCACGCCCTACGGGCTGAGCTTCGCGACCGCGGCCAAGGCGGCCTCCGTTCCCGTCCAGGCGGGCAGCGAGTCGATCAGCGTTCAGCTGAGCGTGGTGTACTCGTTAGCGAGCTAACGAGTACACCCGACCCGCCGCCGGGCGAGACCCCCACGGTCCCGACGCCTGACGGAGGCGACGGACCGAATTCCGCGGACCCGCGGATTCGGTCCGTCGCCGGTTGCGTGCGACACCACTCAGCCCGCGCCCACGGCCATGGACTCCCAGCGAAAGGTCCGCACCGCCATCAACAGCGCGGCTAGCGCCCAGATCGCGGGGATCACCATGTTCACCACCGAGAGGCCGTTCGAGCCCGGCACCAGGAAGGCCGTCTGCAGGCCGCCGGCCACGTGCTCCAAGGGAAAGACCTTGCCGATGTCGAGCAACCAGGTCGGCAGCAGCGAGGCCGG
>JBEKKW010000070.1:0-10145 GCA_050010495.1 Acidimicrobiales bacterium | reverse complement strand
CAGTTCATCCTCTCGCCGCGAGGCTCGGCGGGGTTGGTCATCCAGGTTCGGGTGCTCGACGCACTAGCCGGTGGCCGCAACTCGGTGTCGGGCGTACTGCTGGCGTATCCGGGGCTGGGGATCTCGAGGGGGGCGCGACGCAACGGCCAGCGGCCACGCCACTGGCTGTCCGAGCATCGTCCAGGCGGCCTGGCGCGCCGCGCCGTTCGCGACGTACTCGCCTTTCTCGGGCACCGTGATCGCCACGTCGAAGACCTGCGCGGCGACCTCGCTCACCGCGGTCTCGGCCGCCGCGCCGCCGATGAGCAGCAGTCGCGTGGGCGTGACCCCGCTCGATTGCAAAGCGTCGAGCCCGTCGGCGAGACCGCACAGCAACCCCTCGATGGCCGCTCGCGCGAGATTGGGTCGCGTCCACGTCGCGAGCGTCATGCCGAAGAGCGTCGCCGTGGCGTTGGGAAGATTGGGCGTGCGCTCGCCCTCGAAATAGGGCTGCAGGACGAGGCCGCCCGAGCCGGGCGCCGCCGTTCGGGCCAGGCGACCGAACTCCGAACTGTCGACACCCAGCAACGCCGCCGTGCAGTCGAGGACGCGTGCGGCGTTGAGGGTGGCCACGAGCGGTAGGTAGGCCCCCGTGGCGTCGGCGAAGCCGGCGATCGTGCCCGTCGGGTCGGCGGTCGCGACGTCGGTCACGGCAAAGACGGTGCCACTGGTGCCGATGGAGACGATGACGTCGCCCACCGTGGCCCCGAGACCGAGCGCCGCCGCGGCGTTGTCCCCGGCTCCGGGGCCGACGAGGATCCCCGCCGGTACGACGTCATCCACTTCGGGCGTCGTCACGCCCGCCCGTGCTCCCGGTTCGAGGACGCGGGGCAGCGCCGGAAGGTGTCCGAGGGCCCAGCGCACGATGTCGTCGTCGTAGGTGTTCGTACGGGGATTCCAGTAGCAGGTCCCACTCGCGTCGGAGCGATCGGTGACCAGTGCGCGCAAGTCGGGGCCGAGGGGCGAACCGGCCACCGGTCCGTACCCGAGGAGGCGCCAGGTGAGCCAGTCGTGGGGCAGTGCGACGGCGGCCACGCGATCGGCGTTGGCGGGCTCGGCCTGGCGAAGCCAACGCAGCTTGGTCGCGGTGAAGGAGGCCACGGGCACCGAGCCGGTCCGCTCGGCCAGGGCCGGGCGTCCAAACTCCTCGATCAGTTCACGCGCGGCGAGCGCGGAGCGGGTGTCGTTCCAGAGCAGGGCCGGGCGGATGACCTCGCCGGTCCCGTCGAGGACGACCATGCCGTGCTGTTGCGCCGCGACCGACAGTGCGGCGACGTCGGCGAGGCCACCCGCGTCATCGAGCGCCTCGAGCAGTGCCCGCCACCAGGCCTCGGGATCGACCTCGGTGCCGACGGGGTGGGGCGCTCGACCCTCGCGCACCAGGGCGCCGGTCTCGAGTTCGCGGATGACGACCTTGCAACTCTGCGTCGACGAGTCAACTCCCGCGACGAGAGTCATGTCTCAACGCGCGCCGAGGAGGTGTTCCGTGGCGAGTTGCTGGAGACGAACGAAGCCAAAGCCGTGGCCGTCGAAGTAGGCCTCGGTATCGAAATCCTCCCAGGCCGAGCGATCGGCCACCAGCGACTCGACCGTCTCGCCCGGGTTCAGCGTGGGATGCTCCAGTTCGAAGACCTTGGCCGCGGCCAGCGCGCTCTGCACAGCGGGGTCGGCGCGGAATGACGCGGCCCGCTCCTTGAGCATCAGGTAGTTGCTCATGTTGGCCTTGGCGGAGTCCCACACGCCGGACTCGTCCTCGGTTCGACTGGGCTTGTAGTCGAAGTGACGTGGCCCGTGATAGGTCGGACCGCCGTTCGGACCGCCGTTCTCGAGCAGGTCGACGAGGGCGAAGGCGTTGTGCAGGTCACCGTGGCCGAATACGAGGTCCTGGTCGTACTTAATGCCGCGCTGGCCGTTGAGGTCGATGTGGAACAACTTGTCGTGGTAGAGCGCCTGCGCGATGCCGGCCGCGAAGTTGAGGCCGGCCATCTGCTCGTGGCCCACCTCGGGGTTGAGTCCCACGAGTTCGGGGTGCTCCAGTGAGGTGATGAAGGCGAGGGCGTGGCCCACGGTGGGCAGCAGGATGTCACCGCGTGGCTCGTTGGGCTTGGGCTCGATGGCGAATCGGATGTCCCAGCCCTTGGAGAGCACGTGGTCGCCGAGGAAGTTGATCGCTTCGCGGTAGCGCTCGAGGGCGACGCGCACGTTCTTGGCCGAATCGTATTCGGCCCCCTCGCGGCCACCCCACATGACGAAGGTCTTGGCGCCCAATTCGACGCCCAGTTCGAGTTGGCGAAGGACCTTGCGAAGGGCGTAGCGGCGCACGGAGCGATCGTTGGAGGTGAAGCCCCCGTCCTTGAACACCGGCGCGGTGAACAGGTTGGTGGTGACCATGGGCACGATGAGGCCCGTGTCGGCCAGGGCCTTCTTGAGCCGGTCGATCTGGGTGTCGCGTTCGGCGTCGGCGCTGCCGAAGGCGAAGAGGTCGTCGTCGTGGAAGGAGAGTCCGTAGGCCCCGATCTCGCTCAACTTCTCGACCACGTGCACGACGTCGAGCGGGGATCGGGTGGGCCGTCCGAAGGGATCGATGCCGCTGTAGCCGATCGTCCAGAGGCCGAAGGAGAATTTGTCCTGTGGTGTGGGCTTGTTCGTCATTGCGACTCCTCGCTGGCCATCCCCGTGATGAACGCGTAATTAGTTGTTGTGGCCAACATATCATGAACGTCCGAGATGTGACCGGCGACGACGTTCGAGGTGCTCGTCGAACCGTGACCCCATCGCGCCCGTCGCCGAGAAGCGAGGACCGACGTTCAACGTGCCGAGCGAACGGCGTCGACGCGACCGCATCGCGCGGCCAGCGAGGACCGCGACACGTCGATGAGTCGGTGTCACGTTCACTGTCGATACGGGCGGTGAACACGTGACCGGGGCGCGCGTGCGAGCCGTCGCACCCTCACTCGCGACGTCGCCCAGCGCGCGACGCCCATCGGGAGTAATTTGTTGTGGACGTAGAAAAATGTAGGCTGCGCACTAAGTCAACGAGGACGTCCATTGTGCAGGAATACGGTTTCTCAGATCGCTTGGTCGGTACGGGCGGGAATATGGGCGACCAAGTGCGTCGCCGGAACCTCGCCGACGTGCTGGCACTGGTGCACGAGGGTGGTCCGCACACCCGCGCAGAACTGACCCGGCGTTCGGGCCTGAACCGCTCCACGATCGCGAGGCTGGTCGCGGAGTTGGAGGACCTCGAACTCGTGCGAGAGTCCGAACCGCGCGACACCGGGGTCGTCGGCCGTCCGAGCCCGATCGTGCACGCCAACGACGAGATAGTGGCGGTCTGCGTTAACCCTGATGTCGACGCAATTACGTTGGGCCTGGTGGGCTTGGGCGGAAAGATCCAATTTCGCGTGCGCCATCCGACGAAGGGCGTGCCGACGGTCAAGGAGATGATTTCGGTCGTCGCCAAGATCGTGCGAACCTCCCTCGCCGAGAGTGAGGAGGACCTGCGGATCGTCGCGATCGGGATCGCGGTGCCCGGCATCGTCCGCGTCGACCAGGGGTTCGTGGAGTTCGCGCCGCACCTGGACTGGAACGACGAGCCGGTGGCCCAGCTGATGAGCCAGGGGCTCGGCTACCCGGCCTTCGCGGCGAACGACGCCAACCTCGGGACCATCGCCGAGCGGCTCTACGGCACGGCGATCGGCATGACGGACGTCATCTACCTCAACGGCTCGCGCAGCGGCATCGGCGGCGGCGTCATCGTGAACGATCGCCCCCTGAGCGGCGTGCACGGCTTTGGTGCAGAACTCGGCCATACCTCGGTCACGCCCGATGGCCTGCACTGCTACTGCGGTCGCCGCGGATGCCTCGAGACCGAAGTGAGTCTCTCTCGCCTGCTCGCGCTGGTGGGCGAGACGAGCATCGACCCCGACGACCTGGGCCAGGTGATCGCGGCTTCGAACGACCGCCAGTTGTGGCGCGAGGTCAACCGCCAACTCGATGTCCTCGCCGTATCGATATCCAACTTCATCAGCATCTTCAATCCCGAGATCGTGGTGCTCGCCGGGTTCCTCGGCGAGCTCTTGGACGCCAACCCGTCCCGGCTCCAGGAGCGGGTGGCGGCCAACTCCTTTCGACGCCTGAGCGTCGACGTTCGCCTGGTGCGGGCGCAGCTGCGCTCCCAGCACCTGCTCGTCGGGGCGGCGGAACTGGCCTTCTCATCGATCCTGAGCGATCCCAGCTCGTTGGAGCGCGCGGCCTCGTAGGGATTTAACGTCGCCACGCTCGCCGCGTTGCCTTGCAGCGCATCAGAAGAGGTGGGTCAAGTCGCTGCGCTTGATCTTGCCGTTGCTGGTGCGCGGGATGGCGGTGACGTAACGGATCTCCTTGGGCTTGGCCCACGGTCCAATCCGTTCGCTGGCCCGCTCGACGATGGCCTCGTCGAGAGAGCGGCCGTCGCCGACGACGAGGGCGACGACGCGTTGACCCCACTCGGGGTCGTCCACGCCGGTGACCGCCACGTCGCGCACCCCTTCGAGCGTCGCGAGCACCGACTCGAGGTCCTCGGGCCAGAGTTTCTCTCCACCGGTGTTGATGACGTAGCCGAGGCGGCCCCGAACACTGACGCGGCCGTGGGCCACGGTGCCGGCGTCACCCGTGGGGAACCAGTCGTCGCGACCGTCGGGACCGCTCGCGCGGGGGCGGTCACCGTCGCGATAGCAAGAGAACAGCGTCGGCGATCGTACGACGAGTTCGCCGCGCACCTCGGCGACGTCGACACCCGGGAGCGCAAAGCCGTCATAGACGATACCGGAGCCGGTCTCGGTCATGCCCCACGTCGTCACTACGTTCTCACCAACGTACGAGGGTGGACGGGCGCCGCCGAGCAGCACGGTCTCGAAGCGACTGAGGTCGTGACGGACCAGTTGAGCCCGTACGACGGCCACGTGGGTGGCCCCCCGGGTCGGCGCGCTTTCAATACGTGCGGCGTCGTCCCAGAGCAGCGCCGCGTCGCCCATGACAGCGCGCAGCAGTACCGCGAGACCGCCGATGTGGCTCGCGGACAGGCAGGGGAACCAGACCGGCGCGCCACTGCCGTGCAGCGCCGCCCCGGTCATGTCAGCACTGGCCTGCAGGGCCGTCCACGACAGCTGCACCGCCTTGGGATCGCCGCTCGAACCCGAGGTCAGCATGACCAGGCCGATCCGGTCCTCGACCTCCCGTCCGGACCTTCGTCGATGAGATCCGTTCGAATCGACGACCGAAGTGGCGCCCAGCAGGTCGAGCGATTCGCTTTGGCGACGGGGGGAGAGCCGTTGGTCTAACACGCAGAAGGCCACGTGGTCGTTCACGCAGGTGCGGATGGCCTGTTCGAGTTCGGGTCCGAGGGGCAAGTCGAGGGCGAGCAACGGGCGCACTCCGTGAGACTAGGTCCGGTCGCGCAGTACGGCGTCCGAACGACGCATCGTGGCGACCACCGGACGCCGGTTCACACCCTCGGGACGGAACGGTAGCGTTGGCGCTATGCCGGAGACTGTCATACAGGGCCCACCCATCGATCCGCTGGACCAATTTCGTTCGGCCCCGCTGCCGCAGTGGCGACAGCCGTACGAGTTCCGCGACATCATCTACGAAGTCGGTGACGGGATCGCCCGCATCACCATTAACCGGCCCGAGAAGCGCAACGCCTTTCGCCCCCAGACTCTGTTAGAACTGGCCACCGCCTTCGAGCACGCCCGTGACGACATCACGGTGGGGGCGATCATCCTGACCGGCGCCGGTCCCGACGCCTTCTGCTCCGGTGGTGACCAGAGCATTCGCGGCGACGACGGCTACCTGGGCGACGACGAGGTGGCCCGCCAGGGCGTGGGCCGCCTGAACGTGCTCGACCTCCAGGTCCAGATCCGGCGCCTGCCCAAACCGGTCGTGGCGTCGATCGCCGGTTACGCCATCGGTGGGGGGCACATCCTGCACCTGGTCTGCGACCTCTCCCTCGCGGCCGACAACGCCCGTTTCGGCCAGACCGGTCCCAAGGTCGGATCCTTCGACGGCGGGTACGGGTCGTCGTTGCTCGCGCGCACCATCGGGGCCAAGCGGGCGAAGGAGGTGTGGTTCCTCTGCCGCCAGTACGACGCGGCGACGGCCCTCGAGTGGGGCCTCGTCAACGCGGTCGTCCCCCTGGCGCAGCTCGAAGTCGAGACGATCGCGTGGTGCCGGCAGATGCTGACGCTCTCGCCGATCGCGTTGCGCATGGTGAAGGCCGGCTTCAACGCCGCCGACGACGGGCTCGCGGGCGTGCAGCAGCTGGCCGGCGACGCGACGATGCTCTTCTACATGTCCGAGGAGGGTCAGGAGGGTCGCAACGCCTTCGTCGAACATCGACCGCCCGATTTCTCGAAGTTCCCCAAGCGTCCGTGAGCGAGGCACCCGGATCGGTACGCCGGTGGGTCCTGGCCGCGCGTCCCAGGACCTTGCCGGCGGCGATGGTGCCGGTCGCGGTCGGTGCCTCCCTCGTGCGCCCGGCGACGCTCGACTGGACCAACACCGTGCTGTGCGCCGTGATCGCGCTCGCGCTGCAGATCGGCACGAACTACGCCAACGACTACTCCGATTTCCTGCGGGGCACCGACGACGAGCGGGTGGGCCCCTTCCGCCTGGCGGCCTCGCGACTCGTCGCCCCGGGGCGCGTGCGCGCGGCCGCCTTCTCCTGGTTCTTCCTCGCCGGCGTGGCCGGACTGTGGCTGGCGTCGCGTACCACGTGGTGGCTCATCCTGGTGGGGCTCAGCGCCGTGCTCGCCGGTTGGTTCTACACCGGCGGTCCCAAGCCGTACGGCTACTTCGGCTTCGGCGAACTCTTCGTGATGCTCTACTTCGGCTTCGTCGCCACGGTGGGGACCAGCTACGTCCAGCACATGTCGATCCCGTCATCGGCGTGGTGGTTCGGGCTGGCCGACGGGGCGATGGCCTGCGCACTCTTAGAGGCGAACAACCTGCGTGACGTCGAGGGCGACCGCGCGGTCGGCAAGAGGACGCTCGCGGCGCGGTTGGGACGGGCCCGCGGGGCGTGGCTCTACGTGGGCTTCGTGGTCCTGGTCGTCGCGGGCATCGCGTCGGGCGGCGAGGCGTTGGCGGCCGCGGTGGCCCTGGCGCTGTACCTGCGTGAAGTGAAGATGGCCTTCTCCCGGCGAACGGGCCGCGAACTGCTGCCCCTGCTCGCGAACTCGGCGAAGAGCCAACTGGTCGTCGGCGCCTTCCTCACCGTCACCTTCTTCGTGACCCGCTAGTTAGCGAGGAAGGACGAGATCGCTTGCGCGCTCGCCTCAGGCGCCTCGAGATGGGCGGCGTGGTTCGCGTGGGCGATTCCCTCGTAGCGGCCTCGGGCGACACGGTCGGCGATGGCCCTCGCCTCCAGTGTGAACTTCTCGTCGTGCGCCCCGGCGAGCGCGAGGGTCGCCACCTCGATCGACGACAGACGGGGCTCGAGCCACTCCTGGGTCCCGGTTCCCGAGCGGCGCAGCGAGTTCGCCAGTCCCGGACCGTCGCTGCTGCGAGCGAGCCGTTCCACGGGGTCGACGGGCAACGCCGCGAACATCGCCTGGGCCAGCCACTCGTCGAGGAAGGCCGAGGTGCCGATCACCTCGATGCGTGCGGCCAGGGTCTCATCGCGTTCACGTCGCGCGCGACGCTGTTGGGGGTCTTCGATGCCGCGCGTGGCGCCGAGCAGCACCAGGCGACTCACTCGATCGGGGTGGCGCAGCGCGACGTGCAGCGCGACACGGGCGCCCAGGGAGTACCCGCCGAGCGCGACCGGGTCGTCGTCGAGGGCGTCGACGACCAGGTCGGCCGTCTCCTCCAGCGAGGCCGCCAGCGCCGCCGACGTGCCGTGTCCGGGCAGGTCGAACGTCAGGAGTTCGTGGTCACCTGCCAGAATGGAGCGGAACCGGTGTGCCGAGGCCCTCGTGTGGGTGAAGCCGTGGAGCCAGACGAAGGGTGGACCGGACCCTTCGCGCTGAACGCTGAGGAGTGACATTGCAACGTAGCGTACCGAGCCCGAGCGCCGTGCAGGCGACGTACGCGGCGACGTTGTTCGACGAATGGTGTCGGGCCGGGCTGCGCGACGTGGTCATCTGCCCGGGGTCGCGCTCGACGCCGCTCGCCCTAGCCGGGGCCGACCGGGGCGAGCTCACGGTGCACGTGCGCCTCGACGAGCGAAGCGCGGGCTTCTTCGCGCTCGGCCGGTCCCTCGTCAGCGAACGCCCCGTGGCGATCGTCGTGACCAGCGGCACCGCCGCCGCGGAGTTGCACGCCGTGGTCGCCGAGGCCGATCTGGCGAACGTGGCGCTGCTCGTGTTGACGGCCGACCGGCCCGACGAACTCCATGGGGTCGGCGCCCCCCAGACGATCGAGCAGGATCATCTCTTTGGCGGCATGGTGCGCCGCTTCGAAGATCCCGGGGTGGCCCGGCTCGAGGACGCTTCGACGTGGCGCGACCTCGCGCGTCGGCTCTGGTCGAGCGCCAGTGGCGCCGTCGGTCCCCGTGGACCGGTGCACCTGAACGCCGCCTTTCGTGAGCCGCTGGTCGCCGAGGCCGTCGAGCTGCCGGGGGTGCTCGACGGGCCGGTGGCGATGCCGGTACCCCGCGTCGACGTGGCCCGCGTCGACGTCGATGGTCGGCGCACGCTGTGCGTCGTCGGCCCCGGGGTCGGACCCGACACGGTGGCCCACGCCACCGCGCTCGACTGGGTCGTGCTCGGCGACGCCACGGCCCGTGAGGCTCTCGCGTACTTCGACCCGCTGCTGCGCATCGAGCAGTTCGTCGAGGTGGCCCGACCCGACCTGGTGGTGCGCCTGGGCGGCCAGCCGGCCTCGAAGGTGTTGCACGAGCAGTTGAAGCGGTGGCGCGCGCGCACGGTGGCGATGGACGGCGCCGGGTCGGTGGCCGACCCGGACCGCCTGGTCACCGAGACGGTGTCGGGTCTGCCCCACGCTGACGCGCCCGAGCTTCGCGGGGACGCCGCCTACGCCCAGCTCTGGCGCGACGCGTCCAAGCGGGTGGGCGAGTGGCTGGGTGCCGACGAGGTGGACGACGCCGCGCTGGACGAGCCGGGACTGGCGCGGGCGATGGTGCAGGCGAGCACCGACCTGCGCGTGCCCCTCGTCGTCGGGTCGTCGATGCCGGTGCGCGACGTCGAGTGGTTCGCCGCCCCGCGTCGAAGCCCGACCTACGCCAACCGTGGTGCCAACGGCATCGACGGGGTCGTCTCGACGGTGCTCGGGGTGGGCGCCGGGGCCCAGGTCCTCGCTCTGGTGGGCGACCTCACCTTGCTGCACGACGTCTCGGCCCTGGTAGAGGGGCTCGGCGCCGCCGGCGGTAGCTGCGTGCTGGTCGTGGCCGACAACCACGGCGGCGGGATCTTCTCCTTCCTGCCCCAGGCGACGGCGCTGGCGCCGTCGCGCTTCGAGCAGCTCTTCGCCACGCCCCGGCCCCATAACCTGGCCGCGGTCGCCGAGGCCTTCGGCCACGCGAGCGTCACCGTGCGCACCTTCGCCCAACTGCGCGCCGTCATCGAGACCGGCCTCGAACGTGACGGCCTGACCGTGGTGGTCGCCCAGGTGCCGTCGCGCGCCGACAACGTCCGTCGCCACCAGGAACTGAACCGGTCCCTGGCCGAGCGTTGGCGCGCGGGTGACGTGTGATCGCGACGCTGCCCAGTTCGCTGCTGGTCGACCTGCCCCTGGCCTTCGCCGCCGGGTTCGTCTCGTTCGCCTCACCCTGCGTGCTCCCGCTGCTGCCGGGCTACGTGGCCTTCCTGGGTGGGGCCGCCGGCCGCTTAGAGGGCGCCACCGGACGCGGACGGGCCTTCGTGGGATCGCTGGCCTTCGTCCTGGGGTTCGCGATCGTCTTCGTGAGTTTCGGCGCGCTGTTTGGCGAATTGGGTAGCAAGCTGGTCGCGCACCAGCGCCCGATCGAGGTCGTCTTCGGCGTCGTCACGATACTGCTGGGACTCTTCTTCGCCGGCTGGTGGCCGTCGTCGTGGTTGGCGCGCGACCGCCGGGTGCACCGGGTGCCGCGCGTCTCGGTGCTCGGCGCCGCGCTGCTCGGCGTGACC
>JBEKKW010000069.1:0-10939 GCA_050010495.1 Acidimicrobiales bacterium | reverse complement strand
GGACGTAGTCGGTCGCCCCGGCCATGTGCACGGCGATCATCTCAGGCGCGTCGTCGGTGGCCCCCAGGACGAAGGCCACCAGGGCGTAGCCGCCGACGTTGACCAGCAGGTTCGAGACCGCGGCGAGGAACTGGTCCTCGTCCACGGCCTGCATGACCAGCTTGTTCATCTCGGTGATGAGGCGCATGACGTGCTGCTCTTGGTGGCGGGTGGTGACGTCGGTCATCGAGCAGAGCTCGCCCTTAAGTACGCCGTCGAGCAGGATCGGGAAGGTGTTGATCGACAGCCACCGCCTCGCCCGACTCGAAATGTCGATGCCCATGATCACGTCCGATTTGGGGCTAGCGCTGTGCAACGTGATCATTCCCGGTTGCTCCTCCAGCGGGAAAGGTGAGCCATCGGGGTGCACCGGATTCCACCGTGTGTCGAAGGGCCGCTGGCCCACCAGGCTGACGGCCGAGACGTTGAGCAAGTCCTGGAGCGCCCGGTTGGAGTCGACGACCACGCCGTTCTCGTCACGCAGCATCAGCCCGACGGAGAAGGTCTCTAAGAATGCGCTCGAGTAGACCAGGGCCAGCAGGTCGCGGTTGGGGTCGAACTCGGAATCCTCTTCACTCATCGACGGCCTCTCGCACGTGCTCACCTTGACTGACGGGCGTCGTTTTCATCCTAAGAGGGCGAACGGGTTTGGGCCGTCACGGCGCGAAACGCCACCGGGAGACGACTTTGGCCGAGTCGGCGCCGGGAGCGGTTAGGTTGAGGATATTCGCATTGCGTTCATCTCCTCCGCAGTACCCCGTCGGTGCGGGATCGCGACCTTCACCGGGGATCTCGTAGCGGCCGTGCGGGCGGCCGACTCGACTACCACGTGTCGGATCGCCGCGATCGAGGAGCCGGGTATCCTGCGCGCCTACAAGTCGGACGTTCGCTGGCGGATCCACCAGGGTGACGCGGAGAGCTACCGCGCGGCGGCGCGGGCGATCAACCTGTCCAACGCCGACGCCGTGAACGTCCAGCACGAATTCGGCCTCTACGGGGTCTGGCGCCAGGAGATCGGCCCCAACGGCCAGCCGGGTGAGCACGTCTACGAGGACCACCTCGCCCTCTTCCTCCAGGAGTTACGCAAGCCCGTCGTCACGACGCTGCACACGGTGCTGCCCAAGCCCTCGGCCACGATCCGCAAGGCCGTGCGCACGATCAGCGAACTGAGCGACGAGTTGATCGTCATGGCCGAGACGGCCGTGGGCCTGCTCGAGAGCGACTACGGGATCACGACGCCGCCCCGGGTCATCCCCCACGGCACCCCGACGATCGAGCCCCACGGGCGCGACACCTTCAAGGCCAAGATGGGGGTCAAGGACCGCAGCCTCATCTCCACCTTCGGCCTGGTCGACCCGCGAAAGGGCCTCGAGTTCATGATCGAGGCGATGCCCGAAATCGTGGTCCAGCACCCCGACGCGCTCTACCTGATCGCCGGACGGACCCACCCGGACCTCCTACGCGATCAGGGCGAGGAGTACCGCAACAGCCTGGTGGCGCTGACGCGCTCACTGGGGATCAGCGACCACGTCGCCTTCATCGACCAGTACATGACCCAGCACGACATCATCGAGCTGTTGCTTGCGTCGGACGTCTACGTGACGCCCTACCTCGATCCCAACCAGATCACCAGCGGCACCCTGTCCTACGCCCTGGGCGCCGGTAAGGCCATCGTCTCGACGAGGTACCTGCACGCCATCGAGGCCCTCGACGAGGGGCGCGGCACCCTGGTCGACTTTCGCGATTCGGAGCAACTGGCCCACGCCGTCAACAACATCCTCGGCCATCCCGACGTCAAGCGCTCGATGGAGAGGGCGACCTTCGCCTACGCCCGCGAGGCCACGTGGCCGCGAGTCGGCAAGGCCTTCCTCGAGGTCGCCGTCGACGTGGTCGACGAGTTCAAGGCGAGGACCCTCAGCCACAAGGGGGCCGTGCGGCCGCGCTCGTCGGACGTCGGTCGCCGTCTCGCCGACAATCCGATCATCAAGGCGTCGGACGTCACCCCCTCGAGGCCGAGCATGGAGGTGATCTCGGTCACCAACGCCGCGGCGGCCAAGGTCGGGGACGAGGTGGTCCTGCTGTTGCGCGTGAGCGAGCGGCCGCGCACCGCGCTCGATCCGCCCGACGACGCGCTGACCCTGGACCTGACCATGTCGGACCCGCGCGTCCAGCAACTGGGCGAGGGCTACGAGAGCGAGGACCTCGTCACCTTCGCCTACCTCGACATGTCCAGTTCGCCGTCGCGCATCGTCGACGTCTTCCTGCCCCGGTCGCTGCTCGGGTTGGACCTCAGCGACCCTCGACGCATCCGCTTCCACCATCCGACCGGTGGCTTCAGCGAGGCGACCGACGACTTCAACGACTTCCTCACCGAGATGTCGCATCTGCGCGTGGCCCGCAGCCGCGACGGCGTGCACTTCGTGGTCGACGAGCAGGCCTCGGTGCTGCCGGAGACCCATTTCGACGAGTACGGCTGCGAAGACCCTCGAGCCACCTTCATCGACGGCGTCTGGCACGTGACCTACGTCTCGGTCGGGCGAATCGGCATCACGACCAGCCGCCTGACCACGACCGACTTCACGTCCTTCTCGCACGAGGGCGTGATGTTCCTGCCCGACCATAAGGACGTGGCGATCTTCCCCGAGAAGGTCGGCGGCCGCTACGCCGCGCTGACGCGCCCGATGCCCCACTCCTTCGGGCGCTCGGTCGGGGTGTGGATCGCCTTCTCAGACGACCTGTCCGGCTGGGGCGACCACCGGCCCGTCGCGCGGCCCCGGCCCGGACTCTGGGACGAGATGCGCATCGGGGCCGGTTGCGTGCCGGTGCGCGTCCCCGGGGGATGGCTCGAGATCTACCACGGCGTCAACCGGGACTCGCGCTACTGCATGGGTGGCATGCTGCTCGACGCCGACGAGCCGTGGCGGGTGCTGGCGCGCTCGTCCGAGCCCATCCTGGTGCCGGCGGCCTCCTACGAGACGTCCGGGGTGTCCAAGAACACGGTCTTCTCGTGTGGTCACGTCGCCCTCGACGATCACAACGAGTCCATCCGCCTCTACTACGGCGCGGCCGGCAGCTCGACGGCCGCCGCCGACTTCCGTATCGGCGACATCCTGGACCAATTGCATCCGTGCTGAGGCAGCTGGCCCGGCTCGGGCGCGCCGTACCCTCGATCTCCCCCCGCGCGTGGACCGTGGCCGTCTACGCCAGTGCGAACGACGACACCGTCACCGCCCGCGAGGCCGGCTTCGAGGGGGTGGCCTGCGTCGACGACGCGGCGCGCGCCCTCGAGCTCTACGGCGACCTCTGGCGACAGACCGGGCTGGCGTGGGCGCGACGGTGGTGTGATGGTCTGCTCGACTTCGTGCTCGCGATGCAGGACGACGACGGGCGCTGGGTCAACTTCATCCGCGACTGGGAGGGCACGCCCAATCGCGAGGGCCGAACGTCGCGCGCCGCCGCCGACAGCTTTTGGCAGGCTCGCGCGATGCTGGCGCTGGCGAGGACGCCCGAGGAACTGGACGACGGGCGCGTAGCGGTGGCGCTCGAGAGGGGGCTGCCCCACCTGCTCGAGAGCTCGGCGCCGTCGGACGTGCGCTCGCTGCACATCTTGACGGTGCTCGCGCTCCTGGCCCGCGACGACCGACCGGCGTGGCGCGCGGTGCTGAACGGCTGGTGCGACGAGCTCGTCGCCTGCTCGCGCGACGGGGTCTTGATGAACTCGGTGATGGAGCGGGGCGAGCCCCACCTCTGGGCCCACTTCGAGGAGTCGGCCCTGGCCGACGCCAGTACCGTGCTGGCGCGACCCCCGCTGCTTCGGGCGGCGCGGCGCAGCGCCGACGCCCTCTACACGGATGTCGTCAATTCGGGCTTCGATCGTCCGTCGGTCAGTCCCTTCGACGTCGCGACGACGTGCGACGCGATGAGAAGGGTGGCGATGGCGAGCGGTGAACCGGCCTACCTCGACCTCGCTCGCCAGGCTCGGGCGTGGTTCGACGGCCGCAACCCCGCCGGACGGGCGGTCTACGACCGGGTCAAGGGCCGCGTCGCCGACGGCATCGACGACGGTCGTCTCAACGAGAACTCCGGCGCCGAGTCCAACATCGTCACCGCCCAGGCGCTGTTCGGCGATGTGCTGGCGACGGCCGAGCGTTTCGACCCGGCCCTCCTGGGAGGACCGCCGGCCTAGCGAGCGGCCCGTCGCGCCAGGGCGGCCCTGGAACGTCGCGAATTGTGATGAAGTTGGTCGTGGATTTTTTCAAAATGAGTAGGATTTTTCCGGCTGTTGCAAGGAAACCCCGAACCTCGTAAATTGCCTTAAACTCCCCTTTGGGGGATTACGGAGGATGCGGTGGCGAAGCACAAGCTTGCCCAGGGCGAACCGAACAGTCACCTCCGATCCATCGTTGGCACCGATCAGTTCCTTCGTTCTATCGCGGCCGGCGTCATCTTGCAAAATGACCACGGAGTGATGCTCGACTGCAACGAGATGGCCGCGGAACTGCTCGGCTCCTCTCGAGCGGAGTTGATGGGGCGCCTTTCGGACGATCCCGAGTGGAACAGCGTGCGTGAAGACGGCTCGCCCTTCCCCCACGCCGAACAGCCGGCGAACGTTACTCTGCGAACGGGCGAACCTTGCTTCGACGTGGTGATGGGGACGAATAATCGCAGTCAGCCCCGCCACTGGTTGACGGTCAACACCTTCCAGGTCGACCTCGCCAAGGGCGCCAAGGGGGTCGTCTCCTCCTTCGTCGACGTCACGGACCTGGTGAAGCTGGATCGATCGCTGCGCCTGCTCACCGCCGTGAATCGGGTCATGATGTTTGCCCACGACCAAGCGGGATGCTTCCAACAGCTCTGCAATGTCCTCGTCGATCAGGGTCACTACGCACTGGCCTGGATCGGGGTCGTCTCGAACGGCGAGGACGGGGGAGCACCCGGCAGCATCGTCGTGGCCAGCGCCGCGGGCCTGCTCGAGTATCTCTACGAGGACAATGAGAATTGGTGGGGCACGGCCGCGAGCGAGGTCGGGCCCCAACTGGAGGCGCTGCGTACCGGTCAGACCCAGGTCGTCAACGACCTCTTCAACGAGGCCTGGTCCGACTGGTTCAAGCTGCGCGCGTCGAAGTACGGCATTGGTTCCCAGGCCTGCATCCCCTTCGAGTTCGACGACAGCAGCGCCACGCTCAACGTCTACGGCCGCGACCTCTACGACTTCGACGCGGCGACGGTGGCCGGGCTCGAGGCCATGGTGAACGAGGCCGAGTTCGGCATCTCGCACGTTCGCTCGGTGCAGCGCACCGAATCCTCGCTTAAGCAGAAGACGGCGGCCGTCGAGGCCCTGCGAGCGACGGAGCGGGCCCGGGCCGAGGCCGAGGAGCGTTTCCGCCTCGCCTTCGAGGAGAACATGGCGCCGATGATCTCGAGCGACCTCGACAACCACATCCTCACGGCCAACGACGCGTTCTGTCAGATGGTCGGACGCTCGCAGGAGGAGCTGATCGGTTTCGACACCAACTGGATCACCCATCCCGACGACACGCACATCACCGTTGACGTGCACCGCCGCATCATCGCAGGCGAAGTCGCGCACGAACGCTATGTCAAGCGATTCGTGCAGAAGGGCGGTCGGGTCATCATCGTCGAGTGCTCGAAGTCGGCGGCCCACGACAGCGAGGGCAAGGTGGCCTACTTCGTCATGTCGCTGCGTGACGTGACCGAGGAGCGGCTGCTCACCGAGCAGCTCTCGCACCAGGCCCTGCACGACCCGCTGACGGGACTGGCGAACCGTGCGCTCTTCGACGACCGACTCTCCCAGGCCCACTCGCGCGTGCAGCGTCTCGGGGGTACGTGCGCGGTGCTCCTGGTGGACCTCGACGACTTCAAGGAGGTCAACGATTCCTACGGACACCTGACGGGGGACCTCCTGCTCAAGGCCCTGGCCGGTCGATTGGAGCTGGTGACGCGGGCGTCGGACACGATCTGTCGCTTCGGCGGGGACGAGTTCCTCTACCTGGCCGAGGGCCTCGCGTCGGCGCGCGAGGCCGAACAGATCGCGACCCGACTGCTCGGAGCACTCGTGGAGCCGTTCGAACTGGCCGGCGTGCGCGTCGAGCAGCACGCCGGCATCGGCGTCGTGGTCTGGAACGAGGCGTGCACCGACCACCGCAACCTCGTCCAAGAGGCCGACCTGGCGCTGTACGCGGCCAAGCGTGAGGGCAAGGGCCATTACGCGGTCTTCAATTCGGTCATGCACCAACAGGCCCTCAAGCGCACGGCGCTGCTAGGCGACCTGCGCCACGCCCTCGAGCGGGGCCAGATCTCGATGCACTTCCAGCCGATCGTGGACCTTCGCACCATGGGCGTGCTCGGGTTCGAGGCGTTGATGCGTTGGTGCCACCCCGAGCGCGGCTACGTCGCGCCCGACGTGTTCATTCCCCTGGCCGAGCAGAGCGAGTTGATCCTCGAGCTCGGCGCCTTCGCGCTGCGCGAGGCAGTCGCGGTCGCCGCCACGTGGCCGGCCGGGGCCGACGGCACCTGGCCGTACGTCACGGTCAACTTCTCGGCCCACCAGTTCCGCGACCCGAACCTGTTCAAGTCGATCGAGGCGGAACTGCAGCGCGGCGGCCTCGTCCCGGAGCGTCTCATCATCGAGATCACCGAGAGCGTGACCCTGCTCTACGGGGCCGAGACCGAGGGGGTCATGGAGGACCTCAACCGCCTCGGCGTGGGCTTCGCCCTCGACGACTTCGGCACGGGCTACTCCTCCCTCTCGTACCTGACGTTGACCCACCCGAGGATCATCAAGATCGACCGCTCCTTCGTCAGCCCGACGCTCGAGCACCCGCGCAACGACATGCTGCTCGAGGCCATCGTCGGGCTGGGACGCAAACTGGGCATGACGATGCTCGCCGAGGGCATCGAGACGCCGGCCCAGCTGGCCCGACTCCAGCGCCTCGGCTGCGAGCTGGGCCAGGGCTTCCTCTTCGCGCCGGCCCTGGCGGCGCTCGACGCCGAGCAGATCCTGCGCACGGTCTTCGCCCCGCTGCCCTGAGGGGCGACCGGCCGGGCCACTGGCTAGGACTTGAGGATGAACTTCTCGACCGCGTTGGCGAAGCCCTCGTCCTCGTTGGTCGTCGTCACCTCGGTCGCGGCCTGGCGGACCCGGTCGTCGCCGTTGCCCATGGCGATGCTCAGTCCCGATACCTGGAACATCGAGATGTCGTTGTGCATGTCGCCGATGGTGGCGATCTCGCTCGGATCGATGTCGAACATCGTCGACAGGTACTGCACGACGTGGCCCTTGCTGGCCCCGGGGCTCGTCACGTCGATGAAGTAGGTCTGCGAACGTGTCGCCAGCACCGTCTGGCCGTACCGGTCGTGCATCGCCGTGTTGGCCGCCTCGGTGGCGACCGGGTCGTCGCTCACCCCTACGATCTTGGTGATGTCGTGGTCGACGCTGGCGAAGCTCGGGAGCACGGTCGGCTCGCACTGGCAGGTCCTCGACTCGTGCTCGACGTGGGGACCGTGCGGGTCGAGCACGAACCAGTCGGCCCCCTGGTAGATCCACACCGACAGTCCGAAGGAGCTGAGCAGATCGGCGATCGGCGGTTCGAGGTTCGGGGTGATCGTCAGCTCCTCGAGGATCTTCTGGTTGACGTCGGTGATGAGCGCCCCGTTGAGCGCCCCGAGCGGCGTGGTGATCGCCAGCGGCTCGACGAACATCGCGAGTCCCTGGGGCGGACGGGCGCTGGTGAGCGCGAACAGGATCCCGGCGTCGCGCAGGTGCCCGACGGCCTCGATCGAGCGGTCCGTGAGCACCTTGTCGTTGGTCACCAGGGTGCCGTCGACGTCGGCCAGCAGCAGGCGCACGCTCACTGGGGCAGGCACCACTTGTTGGGCGCCACGATTCGATCGATCGAGGCCGGCCCCCACGAGCCCTTGGGGTAGAACTCGACGGGCGGCGGGTGCTCGAGCAGGGGCGTGGCGACCTCCCAGAGCCGTTCGATCCCGTCGGAGCGGGTGAAGAGCGCGCGGTTGCCGAGCATCGCCTCGAGGATCAGGTGCTCGTAGGCCTCGAGGTTGTTCGCCGCCTGGTACGAGTCCTTGTAGTGGAACGTCATCTCGGCCGACTCGAGGTGCATCTCGGGGCCCGGCTCCTTGGTCATGAAGTGCGCGTGGATCGAGCCGGGGTCGGCGAAGTCCACGACCAGCTTGTTGCCGCGCCACTGCGGGTCGTGGTGGATCGTCGGGAAGAGGCGCATCACCGGCTCGTCGAAGCCGATCGTGATGACCTGGCGGCTCTCGGCGAGGCACTTGCCGCTGCGCAGGTAGAAGGGCACACCCTTCCAGCGGGTGTTCTCCACCTCGACGCGCATCGCGACGAAGGTCTCGGTCTGGGAATCGGGGGCGACGCCCTTCTCGCTGCGGTACCCCTCGTACTGGCCGCGCACGACGTGACGGGGGTCGACCGGCTGGAGGGTCTCGAAGACCTTGTGCACCTCGTCGCGCAGCGGCGAGGCCGCCAGGCTCGTGGGCTGCTCCATGGCGATGAAGCCGAGCACCTGGAAGAGGTGCGAGACGACCATGTCGCGAAAGGCCCCGGTCTCTTCGTAGAAGGCCCCGCGGTTCTCGATGGACAGCATCTCGGGGACGTCGATCTGCACGAAGCAGATGTGGTCGCGGTTCCAGAGCGGTTCGAACAGCCGGTTGGCGAAACGCAGCGCCAGGATGTTGTCGATCGACTCCTTGCCCAGGAAGTGGTCGATGCGAAAGACCTGGACCTCGTCGAAGTTCTTGATGATCACCTTGTTGAGTTCGCGCGCCGAGGCGAGATCGGTGCCGAAGGGCTTCTCGCAGATGATCCGGGCGTTCTCGTTGAGCCCGCAACTGCCGAGCATCTCCACCAGCGCCATCAGGGCGTTGGGCGGAACGGCCATGTGATAGAGCCGGCGCACGTGGCCGCCGATCGCGGCCTCGGCGTTCTGGACGGCCTTGGGCAGGCCCTCGGGGTTGTCGGTCTCGGCCATGGCGAAGGAGAGCGAGTCGTGGAACTGTTCCCAGACCTCGCCCTCGGGCTTGTTGGTGCCGAACTCCAGGATCGAGTCGTGCGCGTAGTTGCGGAACCGCTCGGTCGTGGACTCGTGGCCCCGCGGGGCCGACGCGATGATCCGGTACCGCTTGGGCATCAGGCCGGCCGAGGCGAGGTGGAAGAGCCCCGGGAGGATCTTGCGCTTGGCGAGGTCGCCGGTCGAGCCAAAGAGCACGATGACGTGGTTGTCCGGTATCTCGGAGTCGGGGTGATCGGGTCGGGAGCTCAACGCAAACCTCCTGCAGTTAGTTGGCGGATGGTGGTGCCGACGGCGACGAGCACGTCGCCGACCAGCTCCGGTGAGAACAGGCCGTGGCCGATGAGGCCGGGCGTCGCGTCGAGGCGTTCGCTCAGTCCCGCGGGGTCATCCACGGCGCCGTGGTAGTCGCCGATCAGGCCCCCGTCGGGGCTGGCGGCCACGTCGCGCAACGTCGTCGGCTCGAGGTGGCGCAGCGTGGCCATTAGGCCGTAGGCCAGCAGTTCCACCGGCACCGGGGGATGCAGCGTGGCGACGAGCTTGCTGGCGTCGGCGATCACGATGAACCGCTCGGCGCAGGCCGCGACGATCTTCTCGCGGGTGTGCGCGCCGCCGCCGCCCTTGATCAGCCATCCGTCGTCCGCGATCTGGTCGGCGCCGTCGATCGCGAGGTCGAGGCGGTCCCGTCGGTCGAAAGCCTCGACGTGCAGGCCGAGGGCCTTCGCCGCCTCTTCGGTGCGCGGCGAGGTGGCGACGTAGAGGGCCGCCGCCCCGCGACGGGCCAGTTCGGGCAGCAGCCACGCGACCGTCGACCCGGTGCCCAGGCCGACGCGCATGCCGTCGAGGACCAGTTCGGCCGCCGCGGCCGCGGCCAGTCGTTTCTCGTCGTCGACGCTCATCCCCTAGATCGCCGCCCGGTCGGCCATCACCAGTGAGTGGGCCGCCCGCACGCGCCCGGCCGGGATCGAGACATCACCCGCCAGCAGCAGCGCCAGGGCGGCGCGCTTGTCGGCGCCGGCGACCAGCCACAGCACCTGGTGCGCGCGCGAGAGCGCGGGGTAGGTCAGGGTCATGCGCCGGCGGTCCTGGTAGGGACCGGTCACGGCGACGAGCCGCTGCGTCTCTTCGAGCACCGGATCGCCCGGGATCAGCGACGCGGTGTGGCCGTCGGGGCCGAGCCCGAGGTGCACGAGGTCGAAGCGGGCGGGCAGCAGCTTGGCGTAGCGCAACGACGCGGCGTCCAGGTCGGCGCTCTCGACGTCCATCGGCTCGATCGTGGGGCGGGCCGCGCCCAGGCTCGACATCAGATTCGTCAGGTTGCGGTCGGGGTCGCCGGCGGGGGCGACCCGCTCGTCGACCTGGTAGAGCACGGTCTGCGCCCAGGGCATGTCCAGCGGGGCCAACGCGGCGAACATCGCCCAGGGGGTCCGCCCGCCGCTGACGGCGAAGTTGAACAGGCCGTTCGCCTCGACGACCTGGCGGGCCCGCTCGGCGACGTAGTCGGCGGCCGCGCGGGCCAGCGCCCCGTCGTCGTCGTACTCTCGCAGGTCGTGCTGCACGCTAGGCCTTCTTCTCGACGTGCCCGCCGAACTCGGAGCGCATCGCCGAGAGTACCTTGGCCGTGAACTCGCCCAGAGCCCGCGACTCGTAGCGCTGCCACAGGGCGGCCGCGATGACCGGCGCGGGCACCGACTCGTCGATGGCCGCCTCGACGGTCCAGCGGCCCTCGCCCGAGTCCGAGACCCGGCCGCTGAACTCCGCCAGCTCCGGCGAGCGGGCCAGGGCGTCGGCCGTGAGGTCGACGAGCCACGAGCTGACGACCGAGCCGTGTCGCC
>JBEKKW010000068.1:0-10678 GCA_050010495.1 Acidimicrobiales bacterium | reverse complement strand
GTCCTGATCTTCTTCGCCAGCTACTGCGGACCGTGCCACGCCGAGATGCCCAAGGTCGCCACCTACGTGCGCACCCACCATCAGGGCTCGATCGTGGTGATGGGGGTCGACGCCGACGACGCCCGCGCCTCGGCCCAGGCGTTCGTCAGGCGGTCCAAGGTCACCTTCCCGATCGCCTTCGACCCCAACGGGGTCGTCACGACGAACCTCTTCAAGTTCCAGACCGTGCCCGAGACGGTCTTCGTGTCGCGCCGCGGGGTCGTCGAGCAGGTGTACTTCGGCGCGATACCGGTCGACCAACTCAAGAGCGGCCTGGCGGCGCTGGCCAAGACCTAGTCGTATCGGAAGGTCCGCGCCGCGAGCAGCGGTGCCGCGACGGCCCAGAGACCGAGCGAGAGCCAGTCGCCACCGGTGGGCGGGTGGCCCTGGCCGAGCACGCGGTGCAGCCCCTCGGCCATCGCGCCCGTCGGCACCCAGACGGCGATCCGGCCCACGGCGCTCGGCAGGGAGGTCTCGGGTATCACGATGCCCGACACCAGCAGCAATACCAGATAGAGGCCGTTGCTGGCGGCCAGGTTGACCTCGGCGCGCAGGCTGCCCGCGAGCGCCAGACCGATCCCGGCGCAGCCGGCCGAGCCCAGGATCAGCACCGCGGCAACTTCGAGCGCGCCCGCGGCCCCGCCACGGGGATGCCACTTGAGCGCCAGGGCCACCCCGGTCAGCACGACCACCTGGATGATCTCGGTCACCAGGACGCCGGCGACCTTGGCCCCGATGAGACGACGGCGCCCGAGCGGCGTGACGTGCAGGCGGCGCAGCACTCCGTAGGAGCGCTCGAAGCCGGTGGCGATGGAGAGCGCCACGAGCGACGTGGACAGCACGGACAAGGCCAGTATCCCGGGCGCGATGAAGTCGATGCGGGTCGACGTGGGCGTCGAGATGACGTGGGCCAGGGAGAAGAAGACCAGCAACAGCACCGGTATGGCGATCGTCAACAGCAGCGTCTCGCCACGGCGAACGGTCATGCCCACCTCGGCGCGCGTCTGGGACCACCAGGCCCTCACGACGGCGACCGACTGCGGTCCGAGGCGATGAGCTCGAGGTAGCGCTCCTCGAGCGACGCGCGGGTCCGCAGCGATACCAACGCGACCCCCTCGCTCGCCAGAAAGTCCGTGATCGCGGCCATGCGCAGCGGCGACGGCGCGACCGCGCAGCGCAGCACGGTCGGCCCCTCGGCGACGACCGGGCCGCCCACGATGGCGGCCAGGCGGCTCACCGGCACCGGGGCGGAGGTCTCGACGATGATCTCGGGCTCGCCGGCCAGTTCCTCGAGCGTGCCCTGGGCGACGACGTGACCGGCGTTGAGGATGCAGAGCCGGTCCGAGAGCCGCTCCGCCTCGTTCAGTTCGTGCGTGGTGATCAGCAACGCGCAACCGCGACCCCGTTCGCTGGCGATGAGGTCGCGGATGACCTGGCGGCCCTCGGGGTCGACCGAGGACGTCGGTTCGTCCAGGACCAGGATGCGCGGTCGTCCTACGAGCGAGAGCGCCAACAGGGTGCGCTGCTGTTCGCCACCGCTGAGGCGTCGCCACGGTGTCGAGGCGGCGCGCGCGAGGTCCAGTTGCTCGAGCAGGTGGCCCGTGTCGCGGGGCGCGTCGTAGTAGGAGGCCGTCAGGCGCAGCACCTGCGCCGGGGACATCGGGGACCACACCCCGCCGCGCTGGAGCAGGGCGCCGGTGCGTGCGACGACCTCGCGGTGGTCGCGCACCGGGTCGAGGCCGCCGAGACGCACGGTGCCCGACGTCGGCGATCGAAAGCCGAGCAGCGTCTCGACGGTGGTGGTCTTGCCCGCGCCGTTGGGTCCGAGCAGCGTCACGACTTCGCCGTAGTCGACGCGCAGCGTGACGTCCTCGACGGCGAGCACATCGCCGAACGCGACACGCAACTGGGTGATCTCGACGGCGTTGCTCACGACTCTCGAACCTAGACGTTCTTCTAGCGCGAACCCTGCTTCAGTAGGCTGGACGAGATGATTGATCTGGCCCAACTGCGCCGAGAACCGGAGTTCGTCAAGGCCACGTTGGCCCGTCGCGGGGTCTCGAACGAGGAGATGGACGAGATCGTGGCCTTAGACGTCGAGCATCGTCAGCTCCTCCAGGAGGCCGAGGCGCTGCGCGCGAAAGTGAACGAGCTCTCCAAGCAGGTGGGCGAGGCCCACCGGGCCCACGACAGCGCGACCGCCGAGGCCCTGACCGCCCAGAGCCGGGCGCTGGGCGAGCGCGAGCGCGCCGCCAGCGAGGCGACCGGAGCGGTCGCCACGAACCTGCGCGAGCGGCTCTTGATGATCCCCAACCTGCCCGCCCCGGACGTGCCCGACGGCGTCGACGACAGCGACAATGTCGAAATGCGCCGTTGGTGGCTCGCCATGGACGACGGCGCCGAGGCGCCGAGCTACGCGCAACACCAGCGCGTGCCCCACTGGGAGATCGGCGCGCAACTGGGCATCCTCGACCTCGAGTCCGGAGCGAAGCTGGCCGGTTCGATGTTCCCCCTCTATCGCGGCGACGGCGCGAGGCTCGTGCGCGCCCTGGGCTCGTTCGCGCTGGACCGCCACTGCCCCGAGTACGAGGAGATCCGTCCGCCGACCTTCGCGCTGACCGAGACGATGATGTCGACGGGCCACCTGCCGAAGTCGGCCGACGACATGTACGCGATCGAACGTGACGGCCTGTGGGCGATCCCCACGGCCGAGGTGCCGCTCACGTCGATGCACCGCGGCGAGATAATCGATGAGGCGAGGCTGCCGATCCGCCTGACGGCACTCACGGCCTGCTTTCGCCGCGAAGCGGGGGCCGCGGGGCGCGACACCCGAGGCCTGCTTCGAGTGCACGAGTTCGACAAGGTCGAACTGTTCTCCTACTGCACGCCCGAGCAGGCGCCCGACGCCTTCGCCGACATCCTCGAACGGGCCGAATCGATGTTGCGGGCGCTCGGGTTGACCTATCGGGTGCTGCGACTGTGCACCGGCGACCTCGGCACCTCGTCGGCGCGCACGTTCGACCTCGAGGTCTACAGCCCCGGCGTTGATCGTTGGCTCGAGGTCTCGTCAGTCAGTTGGTTCGGCGACTACCAGGCCCGTCGGGCCAACGTGCGTTACCGTACCGGCGACGGCGCGACGGCCCTGGTGCACACGGTGAACGGTTCGGCGCTGGCGTGGGCGCGGATCTGGGCGGCGTTGGTGGAGACCTATCACCAGGCGGACGGATCGGTCGTCCTGCCCGACGTTCTCGCCCCCTACCTGGGCGGGCGCACGACGATACCTACTCGTCCTTCGTAGTCTCGAATCGATAGCCGACGCCACGCACCGTGGTGATGGCGGTCGGGTTCTTCGGATCGTCCTCGATCATCGTGCGAAGTCGCTTGATGTGCACGTCGAGCGTCTTGGTGTCGCCGACGTAGTCGCTGCCCCAGACTCGATCGATCAGGACCTCGCGCGTCAGGACGCGGCCCGGATTCTCGAGCAGGAGGCGTAGCAGCGCGAACTCCTTCTTGCGCAGTTTGATCTCCTCGTCGCCCACGAAGCACCGCCGGGCGTCGACGTCCATGCGGATCGTCCCTGATTCGAGGGGCGCCTCCTCGCCGAGCGGCGTCTCGTGGATCTCCCGGCGTCGCAGCACCGCGTGGATCCGCGCCACCAGTTCGCGAAGTCGGTAGGGCTTGGTCACGTAGTCGTCGGCCCCGAGCTCGAGCATGAGCACCATGTCGACCTCCTCGCCCTTGGCGCTGACGATGATGATCGGCACCTCGCTCGTGGCGCGCATGGCGCGGCAGACGTCCAGGCCGGACATCTTGGGCAGCATCAGGTCGAGCAGCACGGCGTCGTAGGGATTCTTCTCGAACAGGCCGATGGCCTCCTGCCCGTCGCGCGCGACCGTGAGGTCGAAGCCCTCGCGCTCGAGCCCGACGCTCAGCGCGTCGACGAAGGACTCCTCGTCCTCCACGATCAGCACTCGCACGCGCTGGCCCGACTTCGTCTTCTTGCTCATCGCTGGGACATCGGCAGCTCGAGCGTGAAGTTCGAGCCTTCGCCCTCGCGCGAATCGACGAGCACGTTGCCGCCGTGGTTCTGGGCGACGTGTCGCACGATGCTCAGCCCGAGCCCGGTGCCGCCCGTCTCGCGCGCCCGGCCGGGGTCGACACGGTAGAAGCGTTCAAAAATCCTCTCCAGGTCCTTGGAGGGGATGCCCACGCCCTCGTCCTTGATGTTGACGTGCACGAAGGGGCCGACGGTCTCGCCCTCGTCGTCGAGCGTCGCGTCGATGCGCTCGATCGACACGTCGACCGACCCGCCCTCGGGTGAGTAGACGACCGCGTTCTCGAGCAGCGCGTGGACCGCGGAGACCAGCTGGCGCCGATCACCCACCACCACGAAGTTGTTGTCCGGCTCGACGAAGTCGAGCGTCACCTCGTGCTGCTCGGCCGAGGTGCGGATGCGCTCGATCGCGTCGGCGACGAACAACGAGACCGGCACCGGCTCGCGCGACGGCGACCCCTCGCTTTCGATACGCGAGAGGTCGAGCAGGTCCTCGATGATGCGGTTCACCCGGAATGACTCGGAGTTGATTCGTTGGGCGAGCCGGTTGGCGACCTCGGGGTCCCGTTCGAATTGCAGGGTCTCCGCGAGCAGTCCCAGCGCGCCGATGGGCGTCTTGAGCTCGTGCGAGACGTTGGCGATGAAGTCGCGACGGATGTCCTCGAGTCGGCGCCGCTCGGAGATGTCCTCGATGATGGCGAGGACCCCGAGGGGCCGGCGACCGTCGTCGATGACCGAAGAGCGGATGGTCAGGGTCCGTCGAGGCGGTCCGTAGATCTCGATGGTGCGTTCCGCGGCGCCGCTCGTCCAGCCCTCGGTCAACACCCCGGTGACCGCCTGGGCCGCGATGGCGTCGCCGTAGCGGCTGGCCATGAGCTGCTCGGCCTGGGTGTTACGAAAGATGACGCCGCCGCTCTCGTCACAGAGCACGAGCCCGAGCGGCAGGGAGTCGAGGGACCGGCGCAGCCGCGTCGACTCGGCGCTCGATTCACCGACGGCCGTGGTCGCGGCGTCGGTGACCTCCTCCAGGTAGCTGAGGGCCGATTCGACCTTGCCGTCATCACGGTGGGGCTCGATGCCCAGCCTGGCGCCCAGCGCGGTCAGGCGCTGGGCGATCGCCCGATGGCCGCGGTGGCGGTTGATGAGGATGCCGATGAGGACGCCGAGCACGACGGCCCCGGCCGCCACCGCGTAGAGGGCGGCGTCCGGCCAACTCGCGATCACGCTGTGGAGGGAGGCGAACAGCACGGATTCATTCTCGCAGACGCAGCCGGAGAGCACTGGTTAGCGACCGTTGCGTTGCCCCGAACGTAAAGCGAGCCCACCGTGTTCCTCACCGACGTCTCACTCACTCCCTCGATGACCGACCTGCCCGGCGGTGCCGCGTTGCAGCAGATCGCCAACGGACTGGCCTCGTGGGCCCTCATCGGCACGCTCATCGCGCTGCTGCTGGGGGCCCTGCTGTGGGCCATCGGCAGCCACACCCAGAACGCCCACCAGTCGATGGCCGGTCGACGGGCAGTCCTGACCGCACTGGTGGCCGCGGTGCTCATCGGCGCGGCGCCCGAACTGATCAACTTCTTCTTCCACGCCGGACTCCACGTCTCCTAGTGGGCCACCTGCTCTGCCTGGTCAACCCGCTCGGCTGCGCGGCGACCTCGATCGCCAAGTCGACGCTGGGCGACTTCTTCGCCGCGCTGACGAGCTGGATCCTCACCAGCGTGCAGTGGTTCCTCGGGGCGGTCGGGGCCGCGTTGACCTCGGCCAGCGAACCCTCGACGGTGGTGCGTTCCGCGACGCAGGAGTTCACCACGCTCATCGCGTTCGCCCCGGTCCTCTTGATGCTCGGGCTCCTGGTCGCCACCCTGCAGGCCGTTCGCCACGGTGACGCGTCGTCGCTGTGGCGCGTCTACTTCGGTGTGGCGCCGGCGTGCGTGCTCGCCGTCGCCGTCGCGCGCCCGGCCGCCACCCTGATACTGAGCGCCGTCGACGAGCTCTCGAGCGGGGCGGCCGGCACCGTCGCCGGTCACGAGCTGAGCCTGATGGGCGCCTTCACCAGTCTGTCGAGCACGCCCACGATGCCCGGCTTCGGGCTGTTCGTCCTGTGCCTGGGCGTGGTGATCGGAGGCTGGTTGCTGTGGTGCGAACTCATCGTGCGCGGCGTGGTGCTCACCCTCCTCTTGGTGCTCGTGCCGGTCATCGTCCCGCTCTCGACCTTCCCGGCCCTTCGCCGTCTCGGTTGGCGCCTGGCGGAGACGTTCGTCGCCGTGGCCTCGAGCAAGTTGCTGATCGTGATCGCGCTGTCGCTCGGACTGGACGAGCTCCAGGGGAGCTCGTCGACCGAGGCGATCACCGGGGCGGTCACGCTCTTGCTGGCGACGGGGGCGCCGTTCGTGCTGCTGCGCATCGTGCCCTTCGTCGAGCAGTCGGCGCTGCACAACCTCGAGGGGATGCGCGGACGCCTCTCGCGATCGGTGCAGGGTGTCACGTCGTCGCCCTTGGCGAACGCGGCCCGTTCCCTGTTGCCGGAACCGCCGTTACCGGGGCCGACCCCGCGGACCGAGGACCTGGGCCTGGACATGTGGGAGTCGAGCCCTGAGGTCGAGTTCCCGCCCGACGGCCCCAAACTGGCGCCGCCGATCGGCGAACCGGTGGTGCGGGGCGGCCACGTGGCCTACCACAGTGACGACATGGGACCCGTGGTGGGCTGGCACTTCGATGAGTGAACGGGTCGCGCTCGGCGCCGGCGATGGCGACAGTCGCTGGATCGGCGTGCGACGACACCAGGCCGTGCTGGTGATCGCGGGCGTCGGACTGTCGGGTGACTGGGTCATCGGTGGCCGCCGCTCGATCCTCGAACTGGGCGCCGGTTGCGCTTTGATGCTGGGGGCGCTGATCGTCTACGACGGCCTGAGCGTCGCGCAACTGGTGGTGGTGTCGTCGCGTTACGCCGGGCGAACTCGCTGGACGCTGGTGAGCGCTACGCCCCAGTCGCCATCGATGCGACTCGACGCGCGCGGGGAGGTCGTGGTGCAGGGATTCGAACTGCGACACCGCGGCCGACTGGACCTCAACGGCCTCGACGACCAGGGCGCGGCCGCTCTCGCCGTCGCGGTCGACGCCCTGGCCGCGGGAGAATCGACCGCGCACGTCTCGGTGCACGTGGCCTCGACGTCGCGGGGGGCCCGGACCCTGCTGACGTTGGACGGGGGCTGCGTTGCGCCGTCCGGTTGGAGCGACGGCGACGGGCTGCTCCTGGAGGTGGCCGGACTCGCGTCGAAAAACTCCACGGCGTGGCTGCTCGAGCGGTGGCGGTACCTGCGCTCGAGTGGCCACGTCGTGCGGGTCGTGCGCATAACCGACTTCTCTTCGGCGCCGGAGGGGCGGGCCGTCCTCGAACGGCTCGGCCAGAGCGATCACGACGTGACGGTCGCCCTGCACTTCGACGTCGTCGCCGGGTCGAAGGCCCGGCGCATCGTCGAACGGGCGGTGCACCGACTGGGCAGCGACGGCGCCTTGACGAGATCGGCCGGCTTTCGGCGCACCTCGCGGGCCGAACGGGCCCTCGAACGGGTCGGCCAGCGCGAGTCGCTGGTGGCGAACGGGCGGGCGCTGCTGCGCCTGGCGGTCTACGTCTGCGTGCGCGCCGGTTCGCCCGACCAACTCGACGGGGCCGTCAGGGACCTGATCCGTAGTGCTCACGACGCGGGACTGCGCTGTGAGCAAGGGCTCGGGCGCCAGGCGATCTGGTACTGCCACCAGCTGCCCGGCGGCCCCGGTTGGTGAGGGCCTGGACCCACTGGGCGACGAGTGACGACCTGGGAAGCCTGCGCCTGCCGGCCCACGACGCCGGCACCGGGCTGGCCGGCCGTGCCCTCGGCAGGTCGCAGCGGGGCTACGAATTCGTCTTCGATCCCTTCGACGCGTACGCCAGCGCCCTGGTGACCAATCCCAACGTGATCGTGGCCGGATCGATCGGCGCCGGCAAGAGCACGGTCGTCAAGATGCTGCTCGAACGCGCACTCGAACGGGGCCGCCGCGCCGTGGTGGTCGACCCCAAGGGGGAGTACGGGCCCCTCGCGCGCGCCCACGGCGTGACCCCGGTCGCGCTCGGCCGTGACGGCTGGTGCTCCCTCTTTCCCGAAGGTGATCGCGAGAGCCGCGACCTGCTGCGCGCGCTCATCGCGAGCGCGCAGGGTGCCGCATTGAGTGCCGATCAGCATTACGTCGTCGACGAGGTCTGGCCGCGCCTGGGATCGCCCCGGCCCCTCCGGGTGCTGCACGCGCTGTACGACCTGCTGGCGCCCTCGTTGCGGGACGACCTCGCGTCAGCGCAGCGCGCCCTGGCCCTGACGCTGTACCGGTTCGTGCACGGTGACCTGGCCGGGCTCTTCGACGGTCCCGGCCAGCCGCTGCACCTTGGCGGGTCGCTCGTCGTACTGGACCTCTCGTCGCAGTGGTCGTCAAACTCACTGTCGCTGTCGGCCCTGAGCGCGGTCGCGGCCGCGCAGCAGGTCGTCGGCCAGCCCGGCGAGCTCGGGTACCTCGTCCTGGACGAGGCGTGGACGCTGCTCGCGGACCAGCACGCGCTGCGCTGGTTGCAGGGCTCGTGGAAGTTGGCCCGTTCGCGGGGGCTCTGCCATCTGCTGGTGCTGCATCGCTGGAGCGACGTCGGCGCCGCGGGCGACGCGGGCAGCGCTCAGCGCGAACGGGCCCAGGGACTGTTGCGCGAGTGCGAGACGACCATCCTCTTTCGCCAGCCGCCCGACGAGGCGCGCGAGATGGCGGTCGCCCTGGGGCTGCACCCCCGCGAGGAGCGGTACCTGACGGCTCTGCCCAAGGGGGCGGCCCTCGTGCGCTACGGCCCCCATCGGTCGCTGGTGCGGGTCACGCCCGACGGAAGAGATCGCCGCCTCGTCGACACCGACGGCGCGATGCGCGCCACGCACTGATGGCCCGGGTCGACCGGCCGGTCCTCGGACAGCGCACGTGGCACGGTGTGCGCTACGGACGCCAGGTCGCCCTCGTGGCGAGGAGTTCGCTCTTGATCGTCGGCCCGACGCAGGTTGGCAAGACCTCGGCCCTCGTGGTGCCGGCGCTGCTGCGCTGGAGTGACGCCCTGGTGGTGACGAGCGTGAAGAGCGACGTCGTCGCCACGACGAGACGTTGGCGCAGTTCGCTCGGCGAGGTGCAGGTCCTCGAGCCCGGTCGCGAGGAGGGGCTGACGTGGAATCCGCTCGAACAGGTCCACTCGCTGCGCCACGCGCTGCGCGTCGCGCGTGACCTGACGATCAGTTCGCGCTCCCAGGGCGACACCGAGTTCTGGAACGTGCTCGCCACCAAGCTGGTGGCGTCACTGTTCGTCCTGGCCCAGCAGCAATCGCTCAGCATCTTCGACGTGGCCGCGGTGATCGAGCGGCGCGACTTTAGACCGTGGCTCGCACACGGACCGACGAGCGACGCGAGCGAACTGCTGCGCGCCTTCCTCGAGCACGAGCCGCGCACCCTCGACGGCGTCATCACGACGGCCGAGACGATGTTGCTGCCGTGGCGGTTCCGCCAGCCCCTGGCCCGCGTGCGCTCCGTGGTGACCGGGCCCAACACCCTCTATCTGTGCGGCCCCCGCGCCCAGCAGCAGCACTACGAATCGCTGTTTCGAGGAGCCCTGCGCATGGTGCTCGAAGAGCAGCAGCGTCTGGTCGACGAGGGCCGTCAGCGCCGGCTGTTGCTGGTGCTCGACGAGGCGGCGACCGTCGCGCCGCTCGATGAACTGGACCAGCTGGCCGCGACGGTGAGCGGACTGGACGTCACTTTGGTGACCGTCGTACAGGACTTCGCGCAGCTGGTAGCGCGATGGGGGGCCAGCGCGCCCACCATCGTGAACAATCACACGACGCGCGTCGTGATGGGTGGGCTGGCCGACGCGACGGTGGGCAAGTACTTTCCGGAACTGGTGGTGGCCAAGGAGGACCTGCGCACCGTGCCACTTCGCCTACGCCCACCGGGCACCGCGCTCGTCGTCGCCGGGCGCCGTCCGGTCTTCGCCGTGCGGGTGCGCCCGTGGTGGCGGATGCGGCGCCTGCGTCGACGCGGGGACCGGTAGCGCTTCATTACGATGCGCCCATGGCAGCATCCCCCGGTCTCGATCAGAAGAGGATCCTGGCGATCGACGTGGGTGCCACCAACATCAAGCACAGCCACGTCGACGATCATGGTGTACTGCTCGAACGGGTGCGCCGTCGCTCGACGCCATCGCCCTGCGCCCCCGATCAGCTCGTCGACCTGCTGGCCGCCCGGATCGCCCGCTGTGAATGCGTGCAGGTGGGGGTCGGTTTCCCCGGCCAGTTGGCCGACGGCGCCGTGGTCGCGGCGCTCAACCTGGCCCGACGGGGTGGGGTTGCGCCGTCGCTGGACCGGCTGATCGAACGTCAATGGCGCGGCTTCGCGCTGGCCGGTCGCCTGCGCGAGGCGACCGGCCGAGACGTGCGCGTGGCGAACGACGCGGCCCTCGCGGCGTACGGCACGTGCACGGGGGAGGGTACCGAAGCGGTGCTCACCTTCGGCACGGGACTCGGACTGGCCCTG
>JBEKKW010000067.1:0-10694 GCA_050010495.1 Acidimicrobiales bacterium | reverse complement strand
GAACCCCAACGCGATGGCGACCTACACGCTGCCGACGATATCGGCGACCAACGCGAACCTCGGTGACGTCCTGTACGTCGATCAGCCGGCCGCGCAACAGATGCTGGTGGACATCTTCGGAAAGTCCTTGCTGACGCCGACCAACCCGCCCCCGAACTCCCTGCTGCAGACGCCGATGCCGCCGACGGTGACGACCACGACGACGCTGGCCAACACGAGCACTACGACGAAACACCACGGCGCCCCGGCGTCGACCACGACCTCGACCACCATCGCGACGCAGGCGCTTCCCTACTACGACCCGCGACCGTGCGAGCCGAGGTAACTAGCTCGTCACCTCGTCCAGCGCCAGGCTGAGGGTGTTCCAGGCCAGGGTGGCGCACTTGATGCGCACCGGGAACTTCACGACGCCGGCCAGTGCCGCCAACTCGCCCAGGGAACGAAGGTCGGGCTCGAGCGACGGGCCATCCTGCTCCAGCGTCGACTCGCGCACGGTCATCAGCTCCTTGAAGGAGCCGATGGCGTCGCGTACCTGGTCGAGCGACTTGCCCTTGACGGCGCTGCTCATCATCGACGAGGAGGCCTGGGAGATGGAGCAGCCCTGGCCCGTCAGCTTGATGTCGACCAGCACGTCGTCCTCGACGTTGAGGTACACGGTGATCTCGTCACCGCAGAGTGGGTTGAACCCCTCGACCCGCTGGGCCGGCGGCGAGGGCAGCTCGCCGCGGTTGCGCGGTGAGCGGTAGTGGTCGAGGATGATGTCGCGATAGAGGTCTTCGAGATTGGACATGTCAGGTGAACATTTTTATGGCGTCACCGAGCGCCTCGAGCAGGACGTCGGTGTCGCGGACGTTCGAGTAGGGGCCGTAGGACACCCGCACCGTCGCCGCCAGGCCGAATCGCTTCATCAGGGGCTTGGCGCAGTGGTGACCTGGTCGCACGCAGACGCCGGACTGGTCGAGCACCTGGGCGACGTCGTGGGCGTGGACCCCCGCGACGTCCAGGCTGATCACGGCGCCCCGGTCCTTCGTGTCGAGCGGGCCGATGACGCGAACCCGGCCCGCGAACTGGTCGTCGAGCCGGCCGAGGGCGTCGTCGGTCAATTCGTCCTCGTAGGCCTCGACGTTCTCCATCCCGAGTCCCTTGAGGTAGCGCACCGCGGCGCCCAGCCCGACCGCCTCCGCGATGGGCGGCGTGCCGGCCTCGAAACGGGTCGGCCCACTGGCCGGGACGTAGCCGTCGAGGCGGACGTCGGCGATCATTCCGCCGCCGCCGAGGAAGGGCGGCATCGCGTCGAGCAGCGCGGCCCGCGTCCAGAAGACGCCGATGCCGGTCGGTCCGAGCATCTTGTGCGCCGAAAAGGCGAGGAAGTCTACGTCGAGGTCGGTGACGTCGGTCGGCCCGTGGGCCAGCGACTGGGCGCCGTCGATGGCGATCAGGGCCCCGGCGTCGTGGGCCGCCCGGGCCAACTCCTTGACGGGGTTGATGGTGCCGAGCACGTTGGACATCGCCGTCACCGAGACGAGCTTCACGTCCTCGAGCAGCCGGTCGAGTCCGGAGAGTTCGAGGCGGAAATCGTCCGAGACCGGGATGAAGCGCACTTCGATCTCACGTTCTTCTCGCAGCTGGAACCAGGGCACGATGTTGGCGTGATGTTCCATCTCACTGAGCAGCACGACGTCGCCGGGGCGGAGGTTGGCGTAGCCCCAGGACTTGGCGAGCAGGTTGAACGACTCCGTCGTGTTCTTGGTGAAGACGACCTCCTCGGCGCCGCCCGGGGCGTTGATGAACCGGGCCGTGGCGTCACGGGCCCCCTCGTAGGCCTCAGTCGCCTCGGTCGCGGTCTGGAAGACCGAACGGTGCACGTTGGCGTGGCGAAGTTCGTAGTAGCGGCTCATCGCCTCGATCACGCTGCGCGGCGGCAGCGAGGTCGCCCCGGAGTCGAGGTAGGTGATCGGGTGGTCGTTGATGACCCGGTCCAGTAGCGGGATGTCGGCGCGGATCCGCTTGGGGTTAAAGCTCGTCACGTCGTGACCGCGCGCCACGCGTCGTAGCCGTCGAGCTCGATCTGCTGGGCCAGTTCGGCGTTGGCCGAGTGCACGATCTGGCCGTCGACGAGGATGTGCACCTGGTCCGGTTCGATCTCTTCGAGCAACTTGACGTAGTGGGTGACGACCACCACGCCCATGAGCGGGTTCTCGTCGCGCACCGTGCGCACGCCGCGCGCCACGATGCGCAGCGCGTCGATGTCCAGACCGGAGTCGGTCTCGTCGAGGAAGGCGATGGTCGGCTCGAGCAGTGCCATCTGGAGCACTTCGTTACGCTTGCGCTCGCCGCCGGAGAACCCCTCGTTGAGGTAGCGCTCGGCGAAGGCCGGATCCATGCCGAGGCGGTCCATCCATTCAGCGAGGTCGAGGCGGACTTCGAGGATGCTCAGGTCCTCCAGTCCCTTTCGCGCGGCGATCGCCTGGCGCAGGAACTGCACGACCGAGACGCCGCTGATGGCCTCGGGGTACTGGAAGGCCAGGAAGATCCCGGCCCGGGCCCGGGTGTCGGGCGTCCATTTGGCGATGTTCTCACCGCGCAGCAGGATCTCGCCGTCGGTGACGCGATAGCCGGGGTGACCCATCACGACGTTGGCCAGGGTCGACTTTCCCGCACCGTTGGGTCCCATGAGGGCGTGGACTTCGCCTTCGCGAATGCTCAGGTCGATCCCTCTCAGGATCTTGGCCCCGTCGGCCTCCACGTGGAGGTTTCGCAGTTCTAGCAGGGGCTGGGGCACGGGTCCGAGCCTACCGGTGGAGCCCTTCACCCTGACCGCGCTACCAGCCGCGCGCCACCCATTCTGCGAGGTGCGGTCGCTCCACGGCGATGGTCGACGGCGCCCCGTGGCCGGGCCAGATGATCGTGTCGTCGCCGTACACCGCGAAGATGCGCCGTTCGATGGAGTCGATGATGGTCGCGAAGTCGCCGCGCTCGAAGGAGGTGTTGCCCGGACCGCCGGGGAAGAGCGTGTCGCCCGTGAAGAGCAGCGGTGTCCCCTCGAGGGCGAAGCTGATGCTGCCCGGCGTGTGGCCCGGCGTGTGGATCGTGCGCAACGACAACTCACCCACGGCGTGCCCGGCGTCGTCGTCGAGCAGGTGGTCGTAGCCGTCGAGCATCTCGGCGTCCTCGACCCGTACCCACACCTCGAGGCCGGCCGCACGGACCTGGGGGACGGCGCCGACGTGATCCCAGTGGCCGTGGGTGGTCAACACCGACGTGACGCCGAGGTCTCGAGCGACGCGCAGGAGGCGCTCCGGTTCGTTGGCGGCGTCGATGAGGGCGGCGACGCCGCTGGCGCGGCATCGCACTACGTAGACGTTGTTATCGAGGGGGCCGACCACGAAGCGATGGACCTCGGCCCGGGGATCGGACCAGATCAGTTCAACGTTCTCCACGTAAACAGACTGCCACGCGCCGCCGGTCGGGGCTACAGGCCGGGCGGGCGCACCGGCGAGGGGAGGGTCGGCTGATAGAGGCACAGCTGGCCACCGCCCGGCAGCGTCAGTTCCGTCGCCAGGCCCCAGAACTCGCGGTGGGCCGGCGTGCCGTCGATCCCCTTGTCGCGCAGCATCGTCATCTCCGCCTCGAGGTCGTCGGTCATCAGGAAGAGTTCGTGGCGGCCGTTGTGCTCGTCGGGATGGACCGCGAGCTCGCTCGGGGGAAGGGCGAAGATCGCCCAGCCACCGCCGGCGTCCACCGACGAGAATCCGAGCACGTCGCCCAAGAAGGCCCGATCGGCCTCGGCGTCCTCGCTGAAGATGATGACGTGGGCGCCGAAGATCATGGGCCACTTCCTTTCGGGTCCGCAGGGATCACCGCCAAACTAGTGCCCGTTTTCTGGCGCCACAGGCCGCCCGGCGAGCGCGGCGCCCGCGCTCGCCGGCCGGCCCAGGTTCGCTATCCTCGCTACGGACGCCAGTGCGCCGGTACGTACAACGAGGGATCACGATGAAATTTGGCTTCAGCGAAGAGCAGGAGGAGTTGCGCCGGATGGTCAAGCGCTTCCTCGACGAGAAGTCCCCCGAGAGCGAGGTCCGGCGCCTGATGGCCACGACCGAGGGCTACGACCCCGCCGTCTGGGGCCAGATGGCCAGCGAACTGGCCCTGCAGGGTCTCGGCATCGAGGAGAAATACGGCGGCCAGGGCTACGGCCCGGTCGAGCTGTACGTGGTCTTTGAGGAGATGGGCGCCAACCTGTTCTGCGGACCGTACTTCTCGAGCGTCGCGCTGGGTGCGAACACCGTCGCCCTGGTCGGCACCGACGAGGACAAAGCGGCCTACTTGCCCGGCATCGCCTCGGGCGAGACGATCGCGACCCTCGCCCTGACCGACGATGGCGGCGACTGGAACCTGGCCTCCACCTCGACGACGGCCTCGCCCGACGGCGACGGCTGGGCCGTCGATGGAATCCGCAGTTACGTCACCGACGGCAACGTCGCCTCGGTGCTCTTCGTGCCGGCGATGACCGCCAAGGGCCTCTCGCTGTTCGCCATCGACGGTGACGCCCCAGGGGTGTCGCGCGAGAACCTGGCGACCATGGACCAGACCCGCAAGCAGAGCCGCATCGTCCTTCGGCACGCGCCGGCGCGGTTGGTGGGCGTTGAGGGCGGTGCCCTCGAGGGCCTTACGACGACGCTGCAGATCGCCGAGGCGGCCCTGGCCGCCGAGCAGGTCGGCGGAGCGCAGCGGGTCCTCAACAACGCCGTCGAGTACGCGAAGAACCGCGTGCAGTTCGGCCGCCCGATCGGCTCCTTCCAGGCCATCAAGCACAAGTGCGCCGACATGCTGCTCGACGTCGAGAGTGCCAAGTCGGCCGCCTACTACGCGGCCTGGGCCGCCCAGGAGCGAAACGACGAGCTGCCCATCGCCGCCAGCCTGGCCAAGTCCTTCTGCTCCGAGGCCTACTTCCACTGCGCCGCGGAGAACATCCAGATCCACGGCGGCATCGGCTTCACCTGGGAGCACCACGCGCACCTCTACTTCAAGCGCGCCAAGAGCTCCGAGCTGTTCCTGGGCGACCCGGCCTACCACCGCGAACTGCTGGCCCAGCTCTTGGGTATCTAGTCCGGTGCTCGCCCACGAGCAACTCAGGAGCGGCAACTCGACACTCGAGTTGCGCATTGCGACGTCGAATTCGCGGCCCCTCATCAGCCACGTGCTCGTGCTGGTGCACGGCCTGCCGCGCATGATGGGCATGGGCCGTCAGGCGGCCGGTCTGCTGCCCGAGTTGGCCGAACACCTGGCCAACGAATCGGGCTGGCTGGTGGCGACCGGGACGCTCTCGGGCGTGGGCACGAGCACCGGCACCTTCTCGGCCGCCCAGTGGCGTCTCGACCTGCAACAGATCCTCGACCGCGTCATCGAGGGCGAGCGACGTATCTCGCTGGCCGGCTTCGGGTTCGGCGGCGCGCTGGCGATCCGCACCGCCGCCGACGACGAACGGGTGCACGGCGTCGCCGCCTTCGCGGCCCCCGCGCACCTGGACGCCTGGTGCGGACCGGCCGAAGAGTTCCACCGCTCCGTGCAGATCGCCGGCGTCGTGGCCGACCCCAAGGAACTACTCGAGCCGGCGGCCCTGCGCGCCGACGTGATGGCCATCGATCCCTTGGGCGCGATCACCACGATCCCGCCACGACGTCTGCTCATCGGTCACGGCACCGACGACCAGGAGATCCCCGTCTCGGACGCCCGCGACCTCGTCAACGCCGCCGAGGGTCGCGCCGAGATGCGCCTCATCCAGGGGGCCGGCCACCAACTGCGGGCCGACCCGAGGATGGTGGCGACGTTACTGGGCTGGCTGGACCGGCACCGCTGACAACGCCTGCTCGAGGGCGCCCCGGATGGCCCTCGCGGCCGCTTCGGGGTTCTCGGCGTCGCAGATGGCCCGTACGACGACGAAGTGGCGCAGTCCCCGCGCGACCAGGTCGTCGATCGTGGTGGCGTCGACGCCGCCGGTCACGAAGACCGGCCGATCGCTGCGCGCCTGGCAGCGGAGGGCGTACTCGACGCCGGTCCCGGGGCGGCCCGCCTTGGTGGGGGTCGCCACGATGGGTCCGGCGCTGAAGTACGTCGCCGGCTGGGCGAGGGCCGCGTTGAACTCGTCGTTGGCGTGCGTGGAGAGCCCGACCAGCGCGTCGACCCCGAGCACCGCTCGACAGTGCTCGACGCCCACGTCCTCCTGTCCGACGTGCACCCCGTCGGCCCCGACCTGAAGGGCCAGTTCGGGCGAGTCGTTCATGATGAAGGGCACGTCGTGGTCTCGGCAGATGGCCGTCATCAGCCGGCCCGTCGCCCGACGGGTCTCGTCGGAGAGAAGCTTCTCCCGTAGCTGCACGACGTCGACCCCGCCGCGCAGCGCCGCGGGCAGGAAACTGGCCATATCCTCGCGGTGGGGCACGCACAGGTACAGGCGGCGCGTGGAGAGATCGAACACGGGCCTACCCTAGGAGAAGGGCCGGATGGGTGAACCAAAGCCCCGGAGTAGGGCAGAATAGTCACATGCAGATCCCCGCTAAGTCCGAGTACGCGATTCGCGCGCTCTTGACGCTGGCCGCGACCGACGCTTCGCTCAGCGCCGAGCACCTCGCCCAGGAACAGGAACTGCCGGCGAAGTTCCTCGGTGCCATCCTGTCGGACCTACGCCGGGGCGGGCTCGTCTCGAGTCAGCGGGGTCCCGAAGGGGGATTCAAGTTGGCCCGCGACCCCGACACCATCATGATCGCCGACATCCTGCGCATTGTGAGCGGTCCGATGGCCGGGGTGCGCGGCATGCGGCCCGAGACGCTGCACTACGGCGGCGAGGCCACCCATCTCACCGACGTCTGGATAGCGGTGCGCGGCGCGTTGCGCGAGGTGCTCGAGCACGTCACGCTCGGCCAGGTGCTGCGCGGCGACCTGCCGGATGCGGTGACGAGGTTCTCCAAGGATCCCGACACCTGGATCACACGCAAGATTTGACGTTGCGTCACCATCGTCCCGTGGGACCGCCCCTAAGGAAGCGTTACGTGATGGGCATTGCTGCACCAACGGCGACCGTGCGAGCGCGCCCGTGACGAGGATCCACACCGACGGTGCCTGCCGCGGCAATCCCGGTCCCGGTGGCTGGGCCTGGGCGCGCGACGCCGAGAACTACGCCAGCGGTGCCGACGCCCACACGACGAACCAGCGCATGGAGGTATACGCCGTCATCGACGCCCTGCGCGAGAACGCACAGGGCCCGATAGAGATCGTCAGCGACTCCACCTACGTCGTTAAGTGCTTCAACGACAAGTGGCACGTGGGGTGGCTGCGCCGCGGCTGGAAGAACAGCCAGGGTCAGCCCGTCGCCAACCGCGACCTGTGGGAGGAGCTGTTGCCGATGGTCCTTCAGAGTGGACGGACCGTCACCTTCTCGTGGGTCAAGGGCCACAGTGGCGACGCCATGAATGATTTCGTCGACCTGCTCGCCACGCAGGCGGCCGACACGCAGCGCGGTCGGCGCACCTAGCTTCACCCGCTACAACACCACGCGGGAAACATTAGGATTTCAGTGGTTTTCTTTGGCAATCCGAGTGAAGGGCATGACCGTGGCGAATGAGGTCCAGCAGTTCGATGTGGTGGTAATCGGCGGCGGGCCTGGCGGGTACGCCGCCGCGCTCTACGGGGCGTCGGCCGGCCTCAACATCGCCATCGTCGAGCGCGACAAGGTCGGCGGGACGTGCCTGCATCGCGGCTGCGTGCCGGCCAAGGAGTTCCTCGAAACGGCGCACGTGCGTCGCACCGTCGAGCACGCCAGCGACTTCGGCGTCGACGCGAAGGACGTGAGCGTCGACTTCGCCGTGAGCCAGGCCCGCAAGAACGAGATCGTCGATCGCCTCTACAAGGGGCTGTCCGGGCTCATCAAGGGACGCAAGATCACCGTCTTCGAGGGCACGGGACGGCTCGACGCCGACCTGACGGTGCACGTGACCGATGGCGCCGACGCGGGCGTCGTCGCTCGGGGCAAGGACGTGGTCATCGCCGCCGGCTCGGTGCCGCGCACGCTGGCGGGCTTCGACGTCGACGGCGCGGTGGTGGTCACCTCCGACGAGTTCTTGGACCTCTCGGCGCTGCCGGCGACCGCCGCGGTCATCGGCGGTGGGGCCATCGGGTGCGAATTCGCGTCGATGCTCTGCGACATGGGCACCAAGGTCACGATCCTCGAGTTCCTGCCGACGATCCTGGCCGGATGCGACACCGAGGTCGTCAACGTCGTGGGCCGCGCCTTCAAGAAGCGCGGTATCGAGATCCGCACGGGCGTGAACGTAACCGGCCACAGTCCCAAGAAGGGCGGCACCACGATCGCCGTCGAGGGTGGCGACGAGGTCAAGGTGGGCATGGTCGTGATGTCGGTCGGGCGCCGTCCCCGTACCGAGGACCTGCTCGGCGAGGGCACGGGCGTCGAAATCAACGACCGTGGGTTCGTCGTCGCCGACGGAGCCCAGCGCACCGCGAACCCCCACGTCTTCGCCGTAGGCGACGTGGTGGCCAACACGCCCCAACTGGCGCACGTGGGCTTCGCCGAGGCGATCGTCGCGATCAAGACGATCCTGGGCGAGCCGGCGGTGCCGGTCGACTACGACCGGGTGCCGTGGGCCATCTACTCGAATCCCGAGGTCGCCTTCTGTGGCCTGACCGAGGCCGCGGCCAAGGAGAAGGGCTACGACGTCGTCGTGAAGAAGGATCCCTTTGGCGGCAATAGCCGCGCACAGATCATCGGCGACACCGAAGGGGTCGTCAAGATCATCGCCGAAAAAAGGGCCGATGGCACCGCCGGGCAGATCCTCGGCGTGCACATGGCCGGTCCCTGGGTCACCGAGCAGCTCGGTGCGGGCTACTTCGCGGTCAACTGGGAGGCGACCGCCGAAGAGGCGGCGGCCCTGATTCAACCCCACCCCTCGCTCTCGGAGACCTTTGGCGAGACGCTGCTCGCGCTCGCCGGGCGGGGACTGCACGTTGGTTGACGTCACCCTCCCGTCCCTGGGTGAATCGGTCACCGAAGGCATCATCACGCAGTGGTTCAAGAAAGTCGGCGACCGCGTCGCCCGTGATGAGCCGTTGTTCGAGGTGTCCACCGACAAGGTCGACTCCGAGATGCCGTCCCCGGCCGCGGGCGTCCTGACCGAGATCGTCGCCGGGGAGGGCGACACCGTACAAACCGGCGCGCGCGTGGCCGTCATCGACGACGGTGCGCGCGCCGCCGAGAGCGCGCCCGCACCGGCACCGGTCACGACGGAGGAACCTTCGATCGAGACGCCATCTCGCGCGTCGGCTCCTCCCGTACGCGAGGATGACGACGCGACGGGCGTCGTCATGTCCCCGGTCGTACGCCGTATCTTGAGCGACGGCGGCGTCCAGCCGTCCGCGGTGCGCGGTTCAGGGGCCGGTGGGGCCATCACGCGCCGCGACGCCGAGCGGGCCGTGGCCAGCGGCCCGGTCGAGGAGGTCGTCGTGCCCCTCTCGAGCGGGCGACGCCGCATGGGTCAACACATGGCCGTCTCGGCCCAGAGCGCGCCGCACGGTTTCGTCGCGGTCGAGGCCGATGGCGCGGTCTTCTCGCGGCTCGACGGCCTGGGTCGTGCCACCCGCGACGGCGTCACCATCACCGACGAGATGGTCGTGGCCCTCGCCGCGGTGCGCGCCCTCGGTGAGTTCGAGTTCTTGAACGCGACCTTCGCCGGTGACGAGCTGGAAGTGCACCCGAGTGTCAACCTCGGTGTCGTGCGGGTCCTGGCCAACGACGGCATGCTGGTGCCCGTCGTGCACGCCGCCGCCGGGCTGACCCTGCGCGCCCTGGCCCGTCGGATCGGAGAATTGAGTGAGCGGGTCACGTCGCACCGCCTGACCGCGGACGATCTCATGGGCGGCACCTTCACGCTGTCCGGTGCGCCTAGTGCCAACGCCCTGTGGAGCGTCCCGATAATCATCCAACCCCAGGTCGCGGTGCTGTCGATGGGGGCAGTCCGTCACGTGGCGGTGGTCGGTGAGGACGGCACCTCGATCGAGGTCGGACGGCGATTGGTGCTCGGCCTCTCCTTCGACCATCGCGTCTGCGAGGCGAGTGCCGCGGCGAGTTACCTCGAGCGCGTCGCCGAGCTCCTCGGGGGCCTCGACCTGGCGAGCGAGCGCTAGATGCTGCGCCGACGCCACCTGGGCCGCATAGGTTTCGCCGAGGCCAACGATTTCCAGCGCGCCCTGCTACAGGCCAGCGACGACTACGTCTTGTTGTTCGAACATCCGCCGACCTACACCAAAGGCGTGCGAACGCTCGACGAGCACTTCCTCGTGCCGCCGGAGTCGCTCGACGCCGTGGTGATCGACGCCGACCGCGGAGGCGATGTCACGTATCACGCCCCGGGCCAGGTCGTGGCGTGGGCCATCGTGACGGTGGACGACGACCCCTCGGCCGGCAAGTCCCACGTCACGCGTCTCGAGGACGCGGTGATCGCGACGGTGCGCAGTTTCGATGGCGAGGGACGTTTGGGAATCGTCGACCGTCTCGAGGGCTACCCCGGCGTGTGGGCCGACGTGTCGGGCCGCCCTTCGAAGATCGCCGCGGTCGGCGTGCGCACCGAACGCAACGACGCGGGACGGCGACGGACCCTGCACGGGGTGGCCCTGAACGTCGACAT
>JBEKKW010000066.1:0-11064 GCA_050010495.1 Acidimicrobiales bacterium | reverse complement strand
TTCTCGCGCACGCCGGGCTTGAGGGCTTCGAAGATGTCCTGGTAGACGCCGTCGACCATGGCCGCCGCCTGGCTCAGCAGCATGATCTCATCGCTCGACTTGATCTGGCGCGCGTCGAGCATGGTCTGTTGCGCGTCGCGCACGTCCACCCCGGCGTTCTGGAGCTCGAAGAGGAACGGCAGTTCGACGATGTCGACCCCGACCGGCTGGCCCAGCACCTGGTGGTCGGCCAGTATCGACACGATCTCCTTCACCGCCGAGGCGAAGAGGCCGGCCCGCGGCGCGATAGCCCCGCGCAGTCCGAGCATCCCGGCGCGGCAGTTCTGCGGTTCCAGCCAGGGAGCGAACAACTGGTGGTGGCGCGCGGCACTGCCGAAGTCCCACACGATCGGCTCGTGGTCGCGCGTCAAGAGGCAGTACCTCGTCATCTTGTCGCCCAACGCCCCGCCGACCCAGGTGCCCGAGACGTAGCGGATGTTGTAGAAGTCGAAGAGCAGCAGGGCGCCGAACTCGCTCTTGTTGAGGGCCTCGCGCGCACGCTCGATCCGGTAGCTCCGGAGCCGGTCGAAGTCGACCCGGGTCTCGAAGTCCACCCCCGAGTGCCCGGGCGTGTTCATGGTGGGACCAAATCCCTCTCTCATCCTTTGCCTCCACTCAATCCATCGTCAACCGCTACGTTCTCGGGTTCCAGGACGAGGCCCGAACTGCGGGCCTGTTCGAGGAGCAGGACCGCGAAGTCGTCGTCGACGTAGCCCGCGCCGATGGCGCTCTGCACCAACTCCGTGCACAGCGCCGACACCGGCATCGACACGTGCAGCTCCTTCGCGGCCGTCATGCCCAGGTCGAAGTCCTTGTGCAGCAGCACCGGGGTGAAGGTCGCCTTGAATTCGAGGTTCACGAAGGCCGGCGTCTTGTAGCGCGAGAACGTGGAGCCCAGCACCGAGTCATTGAGGAACGAGAGGAAGTCGCTCCGGCGTATCCCCCCGCGTTCGGCGAGCACGGTGATCTCGGCCAGCCCCTGGGTGACGATGCCGAGGAACATGTTGTGACAGATCTTGACCAGCCGCGCCACCTCGTCGTCCCCGACGTAGGTCACGCCCCGGCCGAGCTCGTCCAAGAGCGGGTGGACGAGCTCGAACAGTTCGCGGGTCCCCGACACCGCCATCGTCAGGCGACCGGCCGCGACGACCTTGGGATTACCGCTGACCGGCGCCGCGAGGAAGCCCGTGCCGCGCGCCGCGCACGAGCGCCGCACCGTCGCCGAGGTCTCACTCGAGACGGTCGAGCAGTCGACGATCACCTTCGGGGCCTGCTGCTCGTCGCTGAGCACGCCCTCGGGGCCACTCACCACGTCGACGAGGTCCGCGTTGGCCGAGACCATCACGAAGACGACGTCGCAGTGGGCCAGGTCCCGCGGGCGCTCGGCGACCCGGGCGCCGAGCTCGCCGAGCAGTTCGGCCTTGGCGCGGGTGCGGTTGGTCACGGTGACGTCGTGGCCCGCGCGGATGAGCCGCGAGGCCATGGCCGTGCCCATGCGCCCGCAGCCGACCCAGCCGATGCGCACTCCGTCGTCACTCATGGGACCATCCTTCCCGAGGGGTATCGCCGCCGTTCACGACCCGGAACCCTCCTCGATGTTGCCGCCCAGGTAGAGCGCTCCGATCTCGGGATTGTGCAGCACCTCGTCGCCGGTACCCGAGAGGCGCACCTGTCCGTTCTCCAGTACTACCGCGAAATCGCTCAGTCGAAGCGCTTGGCGGGCGTTCTGCTCGACCAGCAGCACGGTGCGCCCGGCGCCGTTCATCCGCTTGATCATGGAAAACATCGTGCGCAACGTCTTGGGGTCCAACCCCATCGAGGGCTCGTCGAGCACGACCAGCTCGGGCTCGAGCATCAGGGAGCGCGCGAACTCGACGAGCCGTTGCTGGCCGCCCGAGAGGCTGCCCGCCTTGTCCTTGGCCCGCTCGGCGACGATCGGGAACAACTCGCAGACCCTCGCCAAGCGCTGGGCCACGACCGAGCGGTCCTTGACCAAGAAGGCACCCAGCTCGACGTTCAGCTGCACCGACATCTCGCGAAAGAGGCTGTGGTTCTGCGGCACCTGCACCACGCCCAGCTTCAGGATCTCTCTCGGCGTGAGTCCGACGAGCGAGCGTCCCTTGAATCGGATCTCCCCGAGACGGGGGCGCAGCAGACCGCTCACGGTCTTGAGCAGGGTCGACTTCCCCGAACCGTTGGGTCCGACGATGCAGGTGATCGAACCTTCGGGAACGTCGAACTCGACGCCCTTCAAGACGTCGCCTCCGCCGTAGCCGGCGACGACCCCCTCGAAGCGCACGAACGGCGGCGCGTCAGTCATCGTCGTCCCCGTCCTCGTCGTCGCCCCCGCCGAGGTAGGCGTCCAGCACGAGCGGGTCGGCGCGCACCTGGGCCGGCGGCCCCGACACCAGGTCGGTGCCCTGGTGCATCACCGTCACGCTGTCGCAGAGCCTCATGACGAACTCCATGTTGTGCTCCACGATGACGAAGGTCTTGCCCTCCTTGTTCAGCGCCCTGATCTTCTCGGCGATGAGGTTTACGAGGGTGAGGTTGACCCCGCCGGCCGGCTCGTCGAGCAGGATCACCTCCGGTCCGGCCACCAGCACGTACGCCAGTTCGAGCAGCTTGCGCTGGCCGTAGGAGAGGGAACCGGCCGGCATCGACGCCAGCGGGGCCAGTCCCACGAAGTCGAGCCCGTCCATGGCCGAGGCCAGTTCGCTCGGCGAGGACTTCGATCGGGTCAGTCCGCGTAGCCAGCTCTCGTCGCGCTGGGTGGCGACGAGCATGTTCTCCAAGACGCTGATGCGCGCGAAGATCCTCGTCAACTGGAAGGTGCGGCCCACGCCCAACGCGAAGACCCGGTCGGGTCGGAAGTTCGTGATGTCGTTGCCGTTGAAATCGACCGAGCCGGCGTCGGGCCTGACGTAGCCGGTGATCACGTTGAAGAGCGTGGTTTTGCCCGAGCCGTTCGGGCCGATCAGGCCGGTGATGCTGCCGCGCGTGACGCTGAACGAGCACTCCTTGAGCGCCTGCACGCCACCGAAGGACTTCGTCACGCTCCGGGCGCTGAGCAGCGTCGTCACGAGCTGGCTCCGCTGGGCGCCGCGTCGGGTGCGACCGTGGTGGCCTTGAGCGAACGATTGACCCACCACTGCTGGACGTAGACCACGATCCCCTGGGGCATGAACAAGATGACGAAGAGCAGCAGCGCCCCTTCGAGGATGAGGTAGAGCGAGCCATTGGAGAAGGTCAACGTCAGGTACTGCTGGAGCGATTCGAGGACCAGCGCCCCGAGCAGGGGGCCCAGCAGCGTCCCGAAACCACCGAAGAAGGCCATGAGCGCGATCGAGATGTCGAAGATCGGATCGAAGGCGAACTGGGGGTAGATCGAACCCTGGAACATCGCGTACAGGCCGCCGGCCATCCCGATGCAGAACGACGCCAGGACGAAGCCGGCCAGCTTCACCGGGAAGACCTTCACGCCCAGGCCCAGGGCCCGGTCCTCGTCGTCACGGATCGCCAGGAGCTGCAGGCCGAATCGGGAGCGGCGAACGAGGGACGAGAGCACGACCGCGACGATCACAATACCGAGCGCCACGTAGTAGAAGGGCACGTCGAAGTAACTGATCATCCAGGGCACGTAGGGCAGACTCAACCCGGAAGAGCCGCCGGTGTAGTTCATGTTGATGGCCGCCAGCTGGAAGACGAAGAAGATGGCGATCGTGATAACGACGAAAGTGTGTCGCCGGACCCGCAACGCCACCAGTCCGACGAACAGCGCGGCCACCATGGCCGCCAGTCCGCCCACGGGCACCAGCCAGAACATCGCCGCCCCGCCGGACATGTGCAGGTGGATCGAGAGCAGCGCCATCGTGTAGGCCCCCGTGCCGAAGAAGGCCGCCGAGCCGAGCGCGACGTAGCCGGAGTACCCGGAGAACATGTTCCACGACGTAGCGCACGCCATGTACATGAGCGTGTACACCGCGATGGTGCGAAAGGCGGGGTTGGTGACCACCTCCGGGAAGAGTGCGAAGATCACCAGCGCCGCGGTCCACAGACCGGCCCTCAGGCGAACCACTAGGCGACTCTCGCGGTCTGCTTGCCGAATATGCCCTGGGGACGCAGGGAGAGCACGATGACCAACACGATGAAGAAGGACATCGTCGACCACACCGGCGACCAGACCACGGCAACGATGTCTTCGAGCGTCACCATCAAGATGCCGGCCAGCAGCGCCCCGCCCAGGCTCCCCATGCCGCCCAACACGATGATGGTCAGGAGCCGGGTGATCAGGTCGTAGCTCGTACTGGCGTTGAAGGTGTTGGTGGCGCCGTAGACCATGCCGCCGGCCGCGGTGACGGCGACCCCGATGCCGAAGCACAAGGTGGCCACGTTCTTCACGTTGATCCCCACGAGCGCCGCCGCCGTCTGGTCGGCCAGCGACGCGCGGATGCTCGCGCCGAACCGGGTTCGGTAGAGCATGATGTACAGCGCGCCCAAGAGGCCGGCCGCCAAGAGGAACCCGAAGACGTAGATATAGGGGAAGTAGATCCCGAAGAGCAGGAAGGAGCGGTCGACGTACCAGGCCTGCAGTTGCACGTCGTTGACCGAGAAGATCATGTTGAGCGCCCCCTCGATCACCAGCGAGAGTGCGTAGGTCACCAGGATCGACATCGCAGTCCGCTCAGGACCCTTCAAGCGCGACACGAAGACCCGCTCCACCACGATCCCCACGACGAAGAGCGTGGGGATCGTGATGAGCAGTCCCACGAAGAGGTCGATGCCCAGGTGCACGGACAACGCGTAACTCAGGTACGCGCCCAGGATCACCAGGATTCCCTGGGCCACGTTGATGATGTCCATGACGCCGAATATGAGGGTCAGCCCCGTCGCCATGAGGGCGTACACCGAGCCCGTGAGGACGCCGTCAATGAGGGAATGTACGAGGGCCGTGCTATTCAAGGATCAACTGGACCAAGCCGGCTTGGGGAACAGCACCGGAACGGCTCCTTTGTCGGTCGTCGGGTTGACTTCCACGAACTTCGATCCCTGCCACTGGAAGGTGTACGCGGTCTGCGCGAGGTTCTCGCCGAGGTTGTTGAACTTCACCGAGCCCTGAACGCTGGTCAAGGTGACGCCCGAGTGCAGGTACGCGATGATCTTGGCGTTGTCGAAACCGCCGGTGGCCTTGACGGCCTGGGCCATCACCTCGCCCACGGAGTAGGCCTCCGCGATGTCGGCGTTCACGCTGGCCGGGGTGCACGGGTTGGTGCAGATCTTGGTCCCGCCGTCCTTCTTGATGTACGCGGCGACCATGGCCTTGCTCAACGCGTTCGAGGAGCTGCCGTACCAGGAGTTGGGCACCATCATGCCGTCGGCGTTACCCTTGCCGACCGCGCTGATGAAGGCCTGCCCCTGGTCGGGACCGGCCGTCGCGACGAAGGCCTTGGGAGTGAAGTGAGCCTGCTCGAAGGCCTGCATGAAGGCCGAGACGGTCGGCACGTCCACCGAACCGAGCACCACGACCTGCGGCTTAGCCGCCGCCACGGCGTCGGCGATGGCGGTGTAGTCGGTGGCTTCCGCGGGGAAGACCTTGTTGTAGACCGTCTTGATGTCGGACTTGCCGATCAGCTTCTGCGCGATCTGCACGACCGGCTCCGTGAAGGGGTCGTTGGACGTCACGTACGCGATCGTCTTGGGACGCACGCTGGCCGGCAACGTCGTGAGCCAGTGCGCGAACGGCGCCAGGTCGTACGACACCGGCAGCGTCACGTCGAACACGTTCTTCAGGCCGGCCTGGAACACCGAGGGGCCACCCCCGGCTCCTTCGAGCATCGCGTAGCCGTAGCGGTTCACGGTCTGCGCGGCCGGAAGGGTCAGCAGCGTGGAGAACGGACCGAAGGTCAGGTTCACGTGCTTCACCGAAATCAGGTCCTGGTAGTTCGTGACCACCTGAGTCGGGCTCGAGGCGTCGGAGACAATGTCGAGGACCACCTTGTGACCGAGCAGTCCGCCGGAGGCGTTCACCGAATCGGCCCACAACTCGTAGCCCTGCTGGTAGGCCTGCCCGTCAGCGGAGAAGTCGCCCGACAGCGAGAGCGAGATGCCGATCGTCACGGGGGCACCCTTGGCCAGCGAGCCGGAACTGGCGCCACTGGACGTCGCCATCATCAGCATCGACGCCCCGGCGATCGACGACACACCTAACGCCCGCAAGATTTTTCCTGTACAGGTCATTCGTTCCCCCTACCTCGTTGCGTCTCCGGTGCTTCCCCCATGCCAACAGCCGGATTCGATCACTCGCTGAGTGATGGGGCAACCCTAACGACGACCGGTGCCATATTCAAGATACAGGGGGCCGATATAGGCCGAATCTTTTGAAAAATTTTCAATCCCTTCGTCCCGTCCCCAACGCCGCTTTATCCGTTACCATCAGCAACAACGCACTGGGGGAACCATGGCCGATGCCTTACTGGAGACCGCGATCAGCAATTGGGGTCCCCGATTCACCGCCAACGGCGTCGACGCCAGCGACTTCGCGCGCATCACCGGTGCACTCACCAGCTGGGACGAGTGGTGCGGCGCCTGGTGCGACGGAGCCCAGGAGCACTTCGACCTGGCGACGCAGGCGCTCGGTGAAGGTCGCCGGCGCAGCGCCGGCGAGTACTACGCGAGGGCCGCCACGTACTTCCACTTCGGCAAGTTCCTCTTCGTGCACGACCAGGACCAGGCCCGCCAGGCCCACTCGCGCGCCGTCGACGCCCTCAACCGGGCCCTACCGCTGTTCGAGCCTCCGGCGAGCCGCGAGGAGATCCCCTTCGCCGGCTCGAAACTGGTGGGGGTCTTTCGAACGCCGCAGGACCACGGACCCCACCCCACGGTCATCCTGATACCGGGCCTGGACTCGACGAAGGAGGAGTTCCGCGACGTCGAACGGGCCTTCCTCGATCGCGGCATGGCCATCCTCGCCCTGGACGGACCGGGACAGGGCGAGGCCGAATGGACGTTGGCGATTCGCGCCGAATGGGACATTGTGGGCGAGGCCGTCTTCGAACACCTCTTGGCCATGGAGCAGGTCGACGGCGAGCGCATCGGGATCTGGGGGGTGAGCCTCGGCGGCTTCTACGCGGCCCGCATGGCCAGTTCCGACCTGCCGATCAAGGGCACCGTCGCCCTGGCCGGTCCCTACAACCTGGGCGCCACGTGGAAGGACCTCAATCCCCTCACCCGTCACGCGTTCGAAGTGCGCACCTTCTCCTCCTCTCCCGAGGAGGCGCAGGAGCGGGCCTGGGACCTGACCCTGGAGGGATTCGCGTCGCGGATCACCACCCCGCTCATGGTCGTGATGGGCAAACGCGACCGCCTCTTTCCCTGGCAGGACGGCGAACGCCTGGCCTCCGAGGCGAGCGGCGACACCACGTTCGTACTGCTCGAGGAGGGCAACCACGGTTGCGCCAACGTGGTGTACCGCCATCGACCGTTGAGCGCGGATTGGATGGCGCGGTGTCTGGGCGTCGCCACCGATTGACCTGACGTCGAAAGTCTTATCGGACGGGAGACGGCGCGACCGTCACGAACTATTGTCCGGTCATGACGAGGGACAAGATTCTTGAGGCTGCGGCCCTGGAGATCGAGCGCAACGGCCTGACGCAGTTTCGGGTCAAGCGGGTCGCCGCCGAGGCCAACATCTCGATCGCGCTGCTCTACAGCTACTTCGAGGACCGTGAAGACCTGATCGCCGCCACGGTGGTCTACCGATTCCGCCAGGTGCTCGTCGGCCTGGCCGAGATCTTCACCACGCCGCTAAAGACCGTAGAGACCGCCGACGACCTGCGCGCGGCCCTGCGGGTGATGATCGAAGATGCCCAGACGCCGTTTCGGACCGAAGCGCGGATCCTGCGCATCGAGAGCATGTCCTTCGCCGGTCACAACCCGACCGCCTCCGCCGGCATCGCGGCCGCGAAACGCGAGGCCAGCGATCTGATCATGACGCACGTCCAGCCGCTCGTGGAGAAGAACCTCCTGGTCCCCGGCATGTCCGGGGTCGCCTTCGCGCGGATCTGGTACGCCCTGTTCTTCGGACAGATCTCGTTGGAGGGCGAACACGCCCTGTCCATCGCGTCCGACGATTGGTTGATGTCCCTGCAGGTCATCGCCGACTCCATGGTGCGCTCCGACGTGCCGGCCAGGGTGCCCTAGCCGCCCAGCGATCGACTCCGTTGGCAGGTCCGCTGTCGGCCACCGGCGTCACCGCGTTGGGGCGCCTAGGCTGACTCGCCCTCAGCGCAGGTGGCGGCCCCGTCGCACCGGCGCCAGCACGACGAGGGACTTGTAGGTCACGACCGCGATCGCCAGGTGCATGCACATCAGCACCGCGACGGCCTTGCCCGGCTGCCCCTCGTACCAGATATAGAGGTCAGGCAGGTACAGCACCAACGTGGTGGCGATCGCCAGTCGCACGAAGAGCCACTTCGGACGCGAGGAGATGCGCGCCACGACGGGCCAGCCGCAACAGGCGATGACGACGCCGATGGTCGTCAACTTGGCGTAGTCGGAAAACCGGAAGTGCGTGTAGCCCTTGGTCGAGGGAAAGACGTGCGTGGCGATCAACACGAGGACCATGTCGGCGACGAGCGATCCGATGATCGCCGCGATCGATGCGACGATCACCTCGACGCTCGACGGTGGTCGAGGTGGATCGAAATCGACGTGCAACAAGGCGAGGAGGCGTTGCACGCTGCGGGGCAGGTTGTCTAGGCGCGCGCGCATCGTTCAGGTCCCTCTTCGAGCAGTCAGCGAGAGTCCTAGTTTAGATGACTGGCGGAGGTGCCTCGTGGGGAGGTTCCAGCACCGTCTCTTCCAGGATCGTGCGCAACTGCCGGCCCATCTCGCGAGGGTTTCCCTTGATCTCACTGATCACGTCACCCTCGACCGCGGTGTCGTCACCGGGCTGGTACAGCGACACCCGCATGCCCCGCCCGGCCCGCTCGGCGGTGATCACCCAGGGCCGACCGATCACTCCGGAATCCTTGGTCGCCATGATCTGGCCGGCGCGGCCGACACCGATGCTCCACTCGGGCGAGCGGGCGGCGTCGATCACGCGCTGCTGCTCACTACCGCTCGAGAAACCCGATGACTTTGCGATGGCTCCACCTTACGGTGCGCCAGTGACAGTGCCGTCGCACGCTCGGCAATCGCCGCGGCACCGGGGCGACCAAACGTATGACGTGCGCAACTTCGATTCCAGCCCGCGCCGGGCCCCGAAGGGTTAGCCCCGGAAACGCTTGCGCGAGGCCTCGAGTTCCGTGAGCGCCTCGTCGCGACCGACCCAATTCTCGACGCGCATCCACTTGCCCTCATCCAGGTCCTTGTACACCGTGAAGAAATGGCTGATCCGGTCCAACTCGTACTTCGGTACGTCGGAGATGTCGTTCGCCGCTTTCCATTTGGGGTCGTACTCGGGCACGCCGAGCAACTTGGCGTCCTCGCCGTTCTCGTCGGTCATGTTGCACATGCCGAGGATCTTGGTCTCGATCAGGCAGCCCGGGAAGGTCGGGTACTCGGTCAGCACGAGGGCGTCCAACGGGTCCCCGTCACCGCCCAGGGTGTCCGCGATGAAGCCGTACTCCGCCGGATAACCCATCGAGACGATCAAGTGCCGGTCGAGCTTGATGGTGTGGTTCTCGTGGTCGTACTCGTACTTGTTCTGGCTGCCCCGTGGAATCTCGATGATGACGTTGACCGTGTCCATGAACGCTGCGACTCCTCGTTGAAACTGATACGTCGTGTTACGTAGGTGGCCACCATCGTAGCGAGCGCCGTCCGGGTCGTCAGGGCCGACCTGGCGCGACGCGACCTTGAGGTTCGCGAGCGCGGGGCCCCCGTGGTGGGAACCGTGCCCTCACGGCCAGACCTAGACTTCGCCTGCGCGACCAAGGGTCGAGTCGACAAGGGGGTCCTCGTGGAACGTGTTGGTGTAGTGGGGTGCGGCCTGATGGGTTCGGGAATCGCCGAAATCGCCGCACGGGCGGGTGCCGACGTGGTCGTCATCGAACGTGACGAGGAGGTCCTGGCGGCGGGGCACGAGAGAATCGAACATTCGATCTCACGTGCCGTCGCGGCCAACAAGATGCCCGACGACGAGGCCAACCTCATCCGGGGCAACCTCTCGTTCAGCGTCGACTTCGATCGCCTGAGCGACTGCGACATCGTCATCGAGGCGGTCGCCGAGGACGAGGCCGTCAAGGTCGACGTCTTCAAACGGCTCGACGCGGCGGTCACCAACCCCCGGGCGATCCTGGCCACCAACACGTCGTCGATCCCCATTATCAAGTTGGCGATGGCCACCAAGCGACCGGAGCAGGTGATCGGCATGCACTTCTTCAACCCGGTGCCCGTGCTCAAGCTGGTCGAGGTGATCTCCTCCCTGCTCACCAGCGACGACACGACGGCGCGCGTGCACGAGTACGCCACCGAATCACTGGGCAAGCGCGTCATCACCTCGCCCGACCGGGCCGGGTTCGTCGTGAACGCCCTTCTTATCCCCTACCTGCTCTCGGCCGTTCGGATGCTGGAGTCGGGCTTCGCCAGCGCCGAAGACATCGACACCGGGATGGTGGTGGGCTGCGCCCACCCGTTAGGCCCGCTCGCCCTCACCGACCTCATCGGTCTGGACACGACGCTGGCCGTCGCCCAATCGCTCTACGAGGAGTTCAAGGAGCCCCACCTCGCCCCGCCACCCCTGCTCTCGCGCATGACCCAGGCCGGCCTGCTCGGACGAAAGTCGGGGCAGGGCTTCTTCTCCTACCGGGACAAGGTGGCCTGACGCCTCAGGTGACCGATTTGCGAACCGAGAAGCGCGGATCGAGGTAGGACTCGGAGCGCATGACCCGCGAGAGGTGCTCGACGGCGTCGTAGACGTCGACGTAGCGAAGGTAGAGCGGCGTGAAACCGAAGCGGCAGATGTCCGGAGCCCGAAAGTCGCCGATGACGTTGCGGTCGATGAGCGACTGGATGATCGCGTAG
>JBEKKW010000065.1:0-11233 GCA_050010495.1 Acidimicrobiales bacterium | reverse complement strand
AGCCCGCCGGCCCACTCCTTGCTCAGGGTCAGTTCGAGCGTGTCGTCACCCTCGTCGACCGACTCGAAGGTGACCTCGATGGTCTGGTCCTCCTCGTTGATCGCGACCGCGATGTCGCCGGCGACGAAGTCGCTCTCGTACTCGGGCTCGAGGGAGAAGTCCTCAGGCAGGTGCCCGGGTCGGCCCAGGGTCGAGACGACCTGGCTGAGCCACTCGGCGAGGGCGCTCAGCTGGATCTTCTCGCACTTGACGATGACCAGGCGACGCCCCTCGCGGGCCTGCAGGAGGAAGAGCCGGTTGCCGACCTCGCCGCGAACCCCGACCATGACCTTGTCGGGATTGCGAAAGACGTAGTTCATGAGGCCGTCAGGTCCTTGAGCGTCGCCGTGCTGTTCACCGTCAGCACGATCGGACCCGACCCGGTGAAGGTGATCGCGCTGACCGAGCACGTGGAGATGACGGTGCGCTGGAAGAGGTCGAGCGGGACGCCCTGGGCGAAGGTGACGGCCGCCTTGATGGGGTCGGCGTGGCTCACGGCGACGATCGTGCGGCCGCGGTGACGTGCGGCGAGCTTCTCCAGGGTGGCCCACACGCGCTGCTGCATCTGGGAGAAGGACTCGCCCTCGGGGAAACGAAAGGTGCTCGGGGCGTTCTGCACCGTCTTCCACTCGGCCTTGCGGCTCAGCTGGGACAACTTCTTGCCCGTCCATTCGCCGAAGTCGCACTCGAGCAGCCCTCGATCGATCACCGGACGTAGGGCCAGCGCGGCGGCGATCGGTGCGGCCGTCTCGCGGGCCCGCTCGAGGGGCGACACGTAGAGCGCGACCGGCTTCTTGGTGAGCTGGGCGATGCGTTGTGCGACGGCCTGGGCCTGGGCCGCGCCGCGCTCGGAGAGGTGCAGCCCCGGCGCGCGACCGGGCAGCACCGACCCGGTCGTCAGGGTCGCCCCGTGGCGCACGAGCAGGACCGTGGTGGCGCCCGACGTCATCGCGCGGTCCCGTCCGTCGCTGCGCGCACGGGCAGGCGGCGCGGCCCCGGGTCCTGGTCCGCGGGCCAGCGCTTGCGCGACACCTGGGCCAGGCGGTGCAGCAGGGCCACCGCGCCGGGGTCGTCGTCGCCGGGCCGCGTCTCGATGAGACCGTTCGTCGTGAGCCCCTTCATCAGCTCGCGGCCCTTGTCGGTGCGCACGATGACGAGCGTCCAGTCGCCGAAGGCGCCGATGCCGCCGGTGGAGATGTCGGCGTGCTCGGCGGCGAAGTCGGGACAGAGCGTGCAGCCCTCGCGGGTGAAGGCGTGGGCCTCCTTCAAGGGGATCTCGTGCATCGCGCCGTCGTGGGTCCAGATCTGGAAGACGCCCTTGATGTTCATCTTGGCGATGTCGGAGCGCTTGATGTGGTAGCGGGCCTCGAAGAGGTCCTCGAAGATCGAGTCGTCGAAGGTCTTGGAGCACATGAGCCCGATCGAGAGGCTGAGCCGGCGCGCGATCTTGCCGGCCTTGCGCGACTGCATCACCCCCGGCGCGGAGGCCATGCAGCCCATCCCGACCACGGCGATCCGTTCGGCGCCCCACGCGACGGCCTGGGGGTAGGCGAGCAGGTTGGCCGAGTAGGTGTAGCGCGACTTGGCCGTCTCGAGCACCTCGTCGCGGGTGCGGGCCACCCGCGGCTGGGCGACCCAGGTCGAGCCGTCCCCCTCGAGCCCGCTCACCAACGCCGCGTCGATGACGTCGTTCTCGAGCGCGTAGACGAGCAGTGCCGACACGAAACCGCCGTCCTGGCCGTTCTCGACCAGTTCGGGGTCGCTGGCGCGCGCGAGCAGCACGTCGCCGATGCCCCAGACCTCGTCCTCGGTTCGCTCGCGCGAGAAGATCCTGGTGTCGATCTCGCTCTCCCAGGTGCGAAAGCGCGGACAGGCCCGCGTGCACAGGGTGCAGCCCGTCTCACCGTGGGTGCAGTCCTCGCGTCCGCCGTCGATGTCCAGGTGCCAGGGCTTGTAGGCGCCGTCGGACGTCTCGTAGTCGAGCACGTCGTGGGGGCAGGCGATCACGCAGGCCGCGCAGCCCGTACAGAGCCCCGACGTGACGACCTCGCTGAAGAGCTGGCGCCAGTGGGGCTTGTCAAGTGGCATAGGTCAACCTTAGTAATGGTCGTCCCGTATTCGAAACGGATACGCTGCGGCCCGTGCCCGAAGTCCTCGAAGTCGAGTCCTATCGTCGTCTCGCGCAGCGCTGCGTCGGAGCGACCATCACGCGCGGTTGGGCCGACGGCTACGCCGCGAAGAAACTGACCTCGCCGTCGGCCTGGGCGCGCGCCGTGCGCGGGCTCACCGTCACCGCGACCTCGCGGCGCGGCAAATTGCTGCTGCTCGAGACGAGCGGCGTCACCCTCGGCATCCGCTTCGGCATGACCGGCGTATTGCTGCTCGACGGTGAGTCCGGCATCGACGGGCTCTTCTACGGCCCGCACCGTTTCCAGGCCGGCTGGGTCCGCGGCGGACTGGAGTTCGACGACGGGCGCAAACTGATCCTGCACGACCCGCGACGGCTCGGCCGATTCGAGATCGACCCCGACCTGGGTGAACTCGGTCCGGACACCCTCTCGCTCTCGCGCGCTCAGTTCGACGAGGTCGTGCGCGTGGTGCGCGGGGACGGCCCCGCGATCAAGGCGCGCCTGCTGGACCAGTCGGTGATCGCCGGGGTCGGCAACCTGCTGGCCGACGAGATCCTCTTTCGCGCCTCGATCGACCCGAGGACGCCGACGGGTCTCTTGAGTGGCGACCAGCGCAACCGGCTCTACCGGTCGCTCGGTCAGACGATGCGCACCCTCGCGCGCCGCGGTGGTTCGCACCTGGGCGATCACATGGTGGCCCGATTCCCTGGCGGGCTCTGCCCGCGCGACGGCGCGGCGATGCGGTCGGCGACGATCGGGGGCCGCACGACCTACTGGTGTTCGCGGCACCAGACGTAGTCCCGGGCCACGGTCCCGGGAGTGGCACGCGATAGGAGAGACTGGGTCCATGAACTCGTTCATCCAGAGCTACGGCTACTTCGGCCTCTTCGTGCTCGCGGTCCTCTCGTCGGCCTGCATCCCGATCCCCTCGGAGGTCGCCTTCGGCTTCGCCGGGGCCTTGTGCACGTCGGCCGTCACGGGCCACGTCCAGTTCACGCTGTGGGCCGTGATCGTCGTGGCCTCGCTCGGCTCACTGGTCGGCTCGATCATTGCCTACGAGGTCGGTCGCAGCGCCGGACGCACGATCGTGGACCGCTGGGGGAAATGGATCCTGCTCTCGCACCGCGACCTCGACAACACCGAGCGGTGGTTCGAGAAGTACGGCGACCTCTCGGTGCTGGTCTCGCGGGTGCTGCCCTTCGTGCGCAGCTTCATCTCCGTGCCGGCCGGCATCGCCGAGATGAAGCGGCTGCGCTTCGACGTGCTCACCCTCATCGGCTCGACGGCGTGGGTGGCGCTCAACGCCGGGCTGGGCTACGCCGCCGGTTCGAACTGGAAGCACGTCAGTCACTACTTCCACGACGCCGAACTGCCGATCATCATCCTCGTGCTGCTGCTGGCGGTCGCGGCGTTCTGGCACCGGTGGCGCACGGTGCGCCGCCACAACGCGAGCTAGGTGAGCGAGGCGAGCACGCGGGCCGCATGGCCGTCGGCGTGCACCGCGTACCACGCGTGCTCGATCGTGCCGGTCGGTCCGATGACGAAGGTCGAGCGGATGACGCCCACCACGAGCTTGCCGTAGAGCATCTTCTCGCCGAAGGCGCCGTACTTCGTCATCACCTTCTTGTCGGGATCGCTCAAGAGGTCAAAGGCCAGGCCGTACTTCGCGCGAAAGGCCACGTGGGCCGGGCCGTCGTCGGGTGAGACGCCGAGCACGCTGACCTGGAGGCCCCGGAACTGGCCCAGCTGGTCGTTGAACTGGCAGGCCTCCTTGGTGCATCCCGGCGTGTCGTCGGCGGGGTAGAAGTAGAGCACGACCCTCGTGCCGGCGAAGTCCTTCAGCGCCACCTTGGCTCCGTCCTGGTTCAACAACGTGAAGGCCGGCGCCTTCGATCCCGCCTTCAGTGGTGCCATGGCAATCCCCCCAGGTTTGTTGTGATGTGAGCCCCTTCTCTCGGGTAGGCTAGAGCAGAAGCTCTATGAAGTGAGCTTGGGCCCACACTTACGAACGACGGTTCCGGGTCCGACCGAGAAACGACCGTAACCCCGTGAGTAGTGAAATCAAAGAGTCCGTGACGTCGTCACAGGACTTATACGCCACCAAGATGACCTTCGCCGAACTGGGCGTCCATCCGGACCTCTGTGCCGAACTGACCCGCCAAGGCATCTCCACCGCCTTTCCGATCCAGGCCATGACCATCGCCGACGCCCTCGCCGGGCGCGACGTCTGCGGCAAGGCCAAGACCGGCTCGGGCAAGACCCTGGGTTTCGGCCTGCCGATGCTCCAGCGGGTCGCCGCCAGCGAGAAGGAGGCCGTTCCCGAGGGCGGTCCGGCCCGCCCCCGCGGGTTGGTGCTGCTGCCGACACGGGAACTGGCCGTCCAGGTGCACGAGGTCCTCAAGCCCCTCGGTGCCGCGCTCGGCCTGCACGTGAACGCCGTCTACGGCGGTGCCGACATGGAGCGCCAGATCAAGTCACTGCGCCGAGGTTGCGACATCATCATCGCCACGCCGGGGCGCCTCATCGACCTGGGCGACCGGGGCGAGCTGAACGTCGAGCACCTCGACGTGCTCGTGCTCGACGAGGCCGACCGCATGGCCGACATGGGCTTCATGCCCCAGGTCGAGTGGGTGCTGCGGCGCATCGAGCGCCACCCCCACCAGACGCTGCTCTTCTCGGCGACGCTCGACGGCGCGATCGACCGGCTGGTCAAGCGCTACCTCAGCGACCCCGTCTTCCACGAGGTCGCGAGCGACACCCAGACGGTCTCGTTGATGGTGCACCACTTCTTCAACGTGCACCAGATGGACCGTATCAAGGTGGCGGCCGCGATCTGCAACGCCATGGGCAAGACGCTGATCTTCTGTCGCACCAAGCGCGGCGCCGACCGCCTGGTGGAGCAGTTGCAGAAGGAGGGCGTCGACGCCGCCGCCATCCACGGCGACCTTCGCCAGAGCCAGCGCGAGAAGGCGCTCGCGGACTTCTCGGCCGACAAGCTGCGCGTCCTGGTCGCGACCGACGTCGCGGCGCGCGGACTGCACATCGATCACGTCGACTGCGTCATGCACTTCGACCCGCCCGAGGACCACAAGGCCTACCTGCACCGCTCCGGACGCACGGCCCGCGCCGGTTCGACCGGCGTCGTCGTCTCTTTGTTGCTGTGGAACCAGACGATCGAGGCCGAGGTGATCATGCGTCGCCTGGCCCTCAAGCGACCGATCGTCGAGATCTTCTCAAATGACCCTCACCTGAAAGAACTGGCGGTGTGGGACCCGACGATGGAGGAAGCCGTACGGTGAGCAAGAAGAAGGCACTCGCAGTCTTTCGTTACGACAAGAAGGTCAAGCGCGCCCTCGTGGTGGTGGCCCACCCCGACGACATCGACTTCGGGGCCGGGGGCACGGTCGCCACGCTGACCAGCCACGGTGTCGACGTGGCCTACTGCCTCGTCACGTCGGGCGACGCCGGCGGTGACGGCTCGACACACACCAAGGAGGAGCGCACGGCGATCCGCGAGGGCGAACAGCGCGCCGCCGCGGCCGAGGTGGGCGTGAGCACGCTCACCTTCCTGCACTGGCCCGACGGCCAGGTCGAGCCGACGTTGCTGCTGCGCCGCGAGATCGCGCGCGTCATCCGCACCCACCGGCCCGACCTGGTGATCACCCAGAGCACCGAGCGCAACTGGGAGCGGGTGCGCGTGAGTCACCCCGACCACCTCGCCACCGGCGAGGCGACCCTGCGCGCGGTCTACCCCGACGCGCGCAACCCCCACGCCTTTCCCGAGCTCGTGCGCGAGGGCTTCGAGCCCCACGTCGTCTCGACGGTGTGGATATCGGGCGCCAAGCCGACGATGGCCGTCGACATCACCAAGGTCTTCGACCTCAAGTACGCCGCGCTCAAGCGCCATCAGAGCCAGGTCGGCGGCCGCGACGGCCTGAAGAAGATGCTCAAGGGCTGGGCCCGTCTCAACGCCAAGAACGCCGGACTGCGCAAGGGCCACCTCGCCGAGTCCTTCAAGGTCGTCGACACCCGCTAGCCACGGCCGATCGTCGCGTCGTATGGTAACGCGATGGGCAACGACGAGGTGAAGCCTCCCGACACGCGCACGCCGATGGGCCAGCGCCGCTTGAGCCGCGGCCTCGGTGAGATCTTCATCGGCGTCACCCGCCAGAACCTGCCGGGCCAGATGCTGGCCGGCGTGACCCTCCTGGCGATCGCGATCCCCGAGCAGCTCGCCACCTCCCAGCTGGCCGGGGTGCCGGCCTTCACGGCGATGATCGCCTTCATCACGGCGACCCTCGTCTTCGTCCTGTTCGGCTCGAATCCGATCGTGTCGGTCGGCGCCGACTCGACGATCGCCCCGCTCTTCGCCGTGGCGCTGCTGCGACTGGCGCTGCCCGCGTCGACCCAGTACCTCGAGCTGGTGGCGGCGACGGCCCTGGTGACGGGCCTCGCGCTGTTGGCCATCGGGTTCTTGAAGCTCGGTTGGATCGCGGACTTCCTCTCCCTGCCCATCGTCATCGGCTTCATGTGCGGGATCGGCGTGATCATCGCCGTGCACCAGCTGCCCCACGTCTTTGGCATCACCGGCGGCGGCAACTCCGTCGTCCAGCGGCTCGAGGCCGTCGTCGACAACTTCCACCACGTCAGTATCTGGTCCATCGTGCTCTCGCTCGGCACGTTGGTGGCGATGACCATCGGGGAGAAGATCAACCCTCGCCTGCCCTGGGCCCTCGGCGCGGTCCTGGTGGGCACGATCCTGTGCGTGTCGCTCTCGCTCGCCAGCCACGGCGTGCAGGAATTGGGCACGGTCGTCGTCGGCCTGCCGGCCTGGCGTCTGCGTTGGCTGGACCTGCACGAGTGGGGTGTCGTCTGCACGACGGCGCTCACGCTCGTCATCGTCATCATGAGTCAGACCGCGGCGACGGCGCGAACGTCGGCCGACGAACTCGGGGTGGCCGACGACCTCAGTCGCGACTTCGTGGGCGTGGGCATCGCCAACGTCGCCGCGGGCCTGGTGGGCGCCTTCCCGGTCAACGCCAGCCCCGCACGCACGACGGTGGTACGCCTGGCCGGCGGGCGGACCAAGGTCGTCGGCGTGGTGGCCGGCCTCGGCGCCCTGATCGTCGCACCCTTCGCCGGGGTCGCGCACAGCATCCCGCTCGCCGCGCTGGCCGGCGTGCTGCTCTTCGTGGCCGGGCGCCTCATCAAGATCGGCCAGCTGCGCGCCATCTGGCACACCAGCCGGGTCGAGTGCTCGCTGGCCATCGTCACGATCCTGGGCGTGCTCCTGCTCGGCGTGGAGATCGGCCTCGCGTTGGCCGTGGGACTGGCGATCCTGGAACAGACGTGGCGTTCGGCCCATCCCCAGATGTTCGAACTGGGACGTCGGCGCGGCACCACGAGCTGGGAACCGGCGAGCGAATCCGACGTCGACCGGGTCGACCACGTCCTGGCGATCATCTTCACCGCCGACATCTACTTCGCCAACGCCGGCGTCTTTCGCCGCGAACTGCACCAGATGATGGTGGCCGAGCCCGACACCCGCCACGTCGTGATCGACGCGGCGGCAATCTCGAACATCGACTACACCGGACTCACGATGCTGAGCCAGGTGGTGGGCGACCTGGCGAAGGACTCGATCACCGTCTCGATCGCGAGGGCCAACGAGGACGTGCGCCGCCAGCTCTCGACGTCGAGCGACGCGGCGTTGAAGAAGCTCGCGACCTTCGACAGCGTCGACGCCGCCGCTACCGCCGCCGCGCTCTAGGTACTAGTGCGCGGCCAGCTGGCGTAGGACGAAGTTGAGCACGCCGCCGTGGCGGTAGTACTCGGCCTCGGTCGGCGTGTCGATGCGCAGTCGCACCTCGAAGGTGACGACCTCGCCGTTGGCCCGGGTCGCGCGAACGCTCACGTGCGTTACGGTCTCGCCGCGATTGAGCGGGTCGAGGCCGGTCACGTCGAAGACCTCGGTCCCGTCGAGCTCGTAGGTGGCGGCCGATTCGCCGGGCAGGTACTGCAGGGGCAGTACCCCCATGCCCACGAGGTTCGAGCGGTGGATGCGCTCGATGCTCTCCACCAGCACGGCCCGCACGCCGAGCAGCTTGGTCCCCTTGGCCGCCCAGTCGCGGCTGGAGCCGGTGCCGTAGGCCTTGCCCCCGAGCACCACCAGGGGCGTGCCCTCGCGGGCGTAGGCCATCGCGGCGTCGAAGATCGACATCTCGGTCCCCTCGGGCAGCTTGACCGTGACGCCGCCCTCGGTGCGTGGCACCATCTGGTTGCGCAGGCGCACGTTGGCGAAGGTCCCGCGCATCATCACCTCGTGGTTGCCCCGCCGGGTCCCGTAGCTGTTGAAGTCCTGGCTCTGCACGCCGCCGTCGATCAGGTAGAGGCCGGCCGGCGAGTTGGCCCGGATGCTACCGGCCGGGGAGATGTGGTCGGTGGTGATCGAGTCGCCGAGCTTGGCCAGCACGCGGGCCCCCTCGATGTCGGTGACGACGCCGGGCTCCATGCTCAGCCCATCGAAGTAGGGCGGCAACTTGACGTAGGTCGAGGTCGGGTCCCAGTGGTAGGTGACGGTGTTGGTGGTTGGTACCGCCTGCCAGCGGTCGTCGCCGGCGAAGGAGCTGGCGTAGCGCTCCTTGAACATGTCGGGGCTGAGCGAGGCCCGCACCGCCTCGGCCACGTCGGCGTCGCTCGGCCAGAGGTCCTTCAGGTACACGGGCTGGCCGTCGTGGCCGGCGCCGAGGGGATCACGGGTGAGGTCGATGTCGATGGTGCCGGCCAGCGCGTAGGCCACGACCAGGGGCGGGCTCGCGAGGAAGTTCTGCTTGACGTCGGGGTGGATGCGGCCCTCGAAGTTGCGGTTGCCCGACAGGACCGACACGACCGACAGGTCGTGCTCGGTGACGGCTTCGGAGACGCCGCCGAGCAGCGGGCCGGTGTTGCCGATGCAGGTCGTGCAGCCGAATCCGGCCAGGTAGAAGCCGAGCTTGTCCAGCGGCACGACGAGGTTGGCCCGTTCGAGGTAGTCCATGACGACGCGGCTGCCCGGGGCCAGCGAGGTCTTCACCCACGGCGGGACCGAGAGGCCCCGTTCGATGGCGTTCTTGGCCACCAGGCCCGCGGCGATCATCACCGAGGGGTTCGAGGTGTTGGTGCACGACGTGATCGCCGCGACCACGACGGCCCCGTCGAAGAGGTGCTCCGCGGCCTCCTCGCCGCGCACCTCCATCGGCTCCCGCTCGAGGGCGGTGCGAAAGGCGCCGCGCACGCCCGAGAGCGAGACACGGTCCTGGGGCCGCTTCGGTCCGGCCAGGCTCGGCTCGACCGTGGCGAGGTCGAGCTCCACGTACTGGGAGTAGACCGGCTCGGCGACGGTGCGGTCGTGCCAGATCCCCTGGGCCCGGGCGTAGGTCTCCACCAGTTCGAGCTGCTCCTGGGGCCGCCCGGTGAAGGCCAGGTAGTCGATCGTGACCTGGTCGATCGGGAAGATGGTGCAGGTCGCGCCGTACTCGGGCGACATGTTGCCGATGGTCGCCCTCGTCTCGAGCGAGAGGGAGGCCACGCCGGGGCCGTGGGCCTCGACGAACTTGTCGACGACGTCGTTCGCACGGAGCAGTTCTGAGATGGTGAGCACGACGTCGGTCGCCGTGACCCCCTCGCGGGTGGCACCCACGAGGCGCAGCCCCACCACCGGCGGGATCAGCATCGAGGTCGGCTGGCCGAGCATGCCGGCCTCGGCCTCGATGCCGCCGACGCCCCAGCCCAGCACCCCCAGGCCGTTGACCATCGGGGTGTGCGAGTCGATGCCCACCAGCGTGTCGGGGTAGGCGACGCCGTCGTGCTCGAAGATCACGCGGGCCAGGTACTCGAGGTTGACCTGGTGGCAGATGCCCATGCCCGGCGGCAAGACGCGGAACTGCCCGAAGGAGCTCTGGGCCCACTTGAGGAAGGTGTAGCGCTCGATGTTGCGGTCGTACTCGATCGCGACGTTCTGCTCGAAGCTGGCCGGCGTGCCGGAACGTTCGATGATCACCGAGTGGTCGATCACCAGTTCCACGGGCACCAGGGGATTGATCTTGTTGGGGTCGCCGCCGAGGGCGATCATCGCGTCGCGCATCGCCGCCAGGTCCACGATCGAGGGCACGCCGGTGAGGTCCTGCATCAACACGCGCTCGGGCGTGAAGGCGATCTCGCGGGCGTCGTCACCGGCCGCCTCGCCGTGGCGGTCCGGCGCGTCGGCCCAGCGCGCCAGCGCCTCGATGTCGCCGGCGCGCACCTTGACGCCGTCCTCGTGGCGCAGCAGGTTCTCGAGCAGGATCTTGATGGAGTAGGGCAGTCGCTCGATGCCGAAGTCGCGCATGCTGGGGGCCTGGAGCGAGTAGTAGGTGAGCGAGCGGCCCGCGACGTCGAGCGTGCTCTTCGCACCGAAGCTGTTGAGTGAGGGAGTTGTCATGCTCCCATTCTGCCGCGTGGGGCGCGACGCCGTTCCGGTCCGTGGCGGCCGTCTCGAAGGCGAAGTGAAAGACTGTTGCTCATGACCTCGACGTACGAACTGCTGGGCGCGCGCCTGCAGGCGGCCTTTGACGAGTTGGCGCCGGGCGCCGATCCCGTGCTGCGCCCCTCGGAGCGCGGCGACTACCAGGCCAACGGGGTCATGGCGCTCGCCAAGCTCGTGAGCCGCCCACCCCGCGAGGTCGCCGAGGAGATTGTCGAGCGCTGCGACCTAGTGGGCATCGCGAGCGTGGAGGTCGCCGGACCGGGCTTCCTCAACCTGACCCTGAGCCCCGAGCTGCTCGATCGCCAGCTGCGCGCGATGCTCGATGACGGCCGCCTGGGCCGCGCGCCGGGCGACGCCAAGACGGTCGTCATCGACTACTCTGCGCCCAACATCGCGCGCGAGCTGCACGTCGGCAACCTGCGTTCCACGATCATCGGCGACGCGCTCGCGCGCATGAACCGCTTCGCCGGCAACGTCGTGATCGCGCGCAACCACGTGGGCGACTGGGGTACGCCCTTCGGCATGCTGATCGAGCACCTGCTCGACCTCGGCGAGGATGAGG
>JBEKKW010000064.1:0-11598 GCA_050010495.1 Acidimicrobiales bacterium | reverse complement strand
GACCGCAGCATCACCCTGACGGCCCAGGGCGAACTGACCGCGTCGAGCCTGGTGCGCCGCCACCGCATCCTCGAGCGCTGGCTCTGCGACGTGCTCAGCATCGACTGGGCGACGGCCGACGAGGAGGCCGACCGGCTCTCCTCGTCGATCTCCGATCTCGTGATCGACCGCATCGACGCCGCGATGAACGAGCCCCTGACCTGTCCGCACGGCAACTCCATCCCCGGCCGGCGCGTCCCCTACGGGACCCTGACGGCGCTGGCCGACACGCCGGTCGGGTCGGTGGCGCGGCTGCGGCGGATCTCGGAGGTGTCCGAACACGAGGCGCGCTACGTCCTGGGCATGCTCGCCGACAGCCAGATCCACGAGGGCAGCGTCATCGAGGTCGTCGACGTCGACCCCGCCACCCACGCCGTCACCGTCATCCACGAGGGGGCGCAGCTCACCTTCGAACGAACGATCGCCGAGCTCTTGTGGATCGAGTTGGTCGAGAACCTGACCAGCGTCTGACGGCCGCGCCATGATCGGGAGTTGACCCGTGGGCGTCGGGTACGGGAGGCCCGCACGAATCCGATCACACCTTCAAGGAAGGCCCCGGCCCGAGCCCCTGCCTTAGGGCTGGTCGTAGTTGAGCATCCAGGTGACGCCGAAACGGTCGATGCCGTGGGCGACGATCGCGCCCGAGCCCCCGTCGACCGGCGCGAAGACCTCGGTGCCCCCCTCGACCAGCTGAGCGTAGAACGCTCGCAGTTGTGGCTCGCTGTCGCACTTGAGCACGAGACCGTAACCCTCACCCCCCCGGGGACCGGCCTCGTCGCCCTCGAGGTCGCGGCCCATGAAGTGGATGTCGCCGGCGCGAAAGTCCAGGTGGACGACTCGTTCGCCCTCGGCGTGCACCTCGGCGTCACCACCGAACGCGTCCTTCTAGAGCGCGACCGCCTCGTGGCCGGAATTCGCGAAATAGATGTACGGCACCAGGTTCGCCATGGAATGATCTCCTCGGTGATTGCACATCCCCGCGAAGTGCAGTGGGGCTCACCCTCACCGAGCGAACCGACACCACATCCGCCAAGCCCGTCCGCACTTTTTCCAAATGCAGGCGGACACCTCTAGACCAAAGCGTCCGCCCGCACCCTTCAATCGCTGCGGATGAGGAATCACTAGCGGGATTGGGATTCATCCCCCCGAACGTCCTATCACCGATGTGCGCGAACCGCCAATCAATGCCGTGGCCGACGAACTCGATCTAGACGAACAGCGTGGACTTGGCGAGCAGGGCCTCGCAGTCAACGGCGTCGAGCGGACGTGAGAAGAGGTAACCCTGTCCGAACTTCCAACCCATGTCGCGAAGCGCGTGCAGCTGCTCCACCCGCTCGATGCCCTCCGCGATACCGACCATCTCCATGGACTTGGCCAGCTGCCCGATCTCCTCGGCCAGCAAGAGCGACCGAAGGGATCCCGGTATCTCCAGGGTGAAGGAGATATCCAGTTTCAGATGGTTGAAGGGGAACTTGCGAATGTAGGAGATCGAGGTGATCCCTGTGCCAAAGTCGTCCAAGGCCAGGCCGATACCTCCGTTATTCAGTTCCTCCATGAACTCCTGGGACTGCTCATCGTCGTCGAGCAGTATCGACTCGGCCAGTTCGACGACCACGTCGGAGGCGTCGAGACCGGCTTCCGTCACCAAAACGGCAATCGATTGGGACATCTCGGAGTCGGTAAGGTTCACCGCCGACAGATTGAAACTCATCCACCGACTCGGCGTCGTGGGGAACGTCTTCTGCCACTGGGCCAACTGGTTGATCGCCCTTTCACGAACCCACCGGTCGATCTCCTCGATGTAGCCGGTCTGCTCGGCGTGGGCCAGGAAGGCGTCGGGGTAGAGCAGCCCCCGCACGGGATGCTGCCATCGCACGAGGGCCTCGAAGCCCACGATGGCGCCATCCTCGAGGGCGACCACGGGCTGGTAGTGCACGACCAGCTCGTCGAGCGTCGGCTGAGTCGATTCCTGGTCGATGGCGATCGGTTCGCCTTCTACGGCGTGCACGATGGCGTCGCGCAGTTCTTGAATGGTGTTGGTCTTGCGCACCCAGGCCGAACTCCCGGCCTTCATCGACGCGTGCAGGGCGTCGGGGCGACCGGACCCGGAGATCGTGACCACCCTCACGTCGTCATTGAACTCACGGATCTGCCGTATGGCTTCCGGCGCCTCCATGTCGGGCAGGATGAAATCGATGACCAGGACGTCGGGGCACATGTACCTGGTGACCTCGACGCCCTCGGCCCCCGTCGAGGCCATGCCCACCACGTCGAACCGGTCGTCGGCGGTCAGCAGTCGCACCACGCTCTCGAGGACCATCACGTGATCGTCGACGACGACGACCTTGATGGGCGCCCGGTCGGTCATCTCAGGCCCGGATCGCTCGACAGGCGCAGTAGGGCCCAATTGTCCGCGTCAACGTTCACTGGTTCAAACGACGTCTCCGTCAAGGGCGGATACTCAACCGACGGTTCAGCGCCGGACAGGGGCAGCGAATTGGTGAAGGAATCCTCCATGGCGTCTCCTGACGCCCCCCGAGGCATTGTCCCACAGTTCGAGACCCGCACTCTCAATTCGGCTTGGACAGAATTCTACGCTAGAATTCTGTACATGATGACGTTGCCACTCGCAGATGCCCGAGCCCAACTGTCGAAACTCGTGCACGAGGCCAGTACCACCCACGAGCGAATAGAGATCACCAAGAACGGACATCGGGCCGCCGTCTTGATGGGGATCGACGACTACGACGCCATGCGCGACACGATCGACGTGCTCTGCGACCACGACCTTCTGCGCACCCACCTTCGAGGTCAACGGGACCTGGCCGCCAGTCAGGGTCTCGACGGGCAGGAACTCAGCGACGCGATGAGGAACGTCGGTCGCGGTGTCAACGCCAAGTAGGCACCCGTACGAACTTGAGATCGCCCGATCGGTCGCGCCGGCACTCACCGATGCTCTCCCCGAGAAAGTGGCCCGGGCGGTCTACGCATTCATCGTCGGAGCGTTGCTCGATGACCCCCATCGCGTCGGCCGGCCACTGATTGCCCCTCTGACCCCGTCCTACTCTGCCCGGCGCGGTGACTATCGGGTCCTCTATCTGATCGACGACGGCTCGATGACGGTCAGGGTAACCGCAGTAACGCATCGTGCTGACGCCTTTCGGCCCTGAAATAATTGGCAGTGGCGCGACGATCGATGGAGGCGCCCCAGCCAACTTCGTGGGAGAGGTGACAAGGCCGTCGCCAACACCCGTTGTTGGTGATGCCTGCCTCAGCGCCGTGGCAGAGACCTCAGTTCGTAGGGCCGGATGCTCAGACTCTCGACGTGGTCCGATAAAGGGCAGTGTCGTCGTCGATCACGTCGCCCGAAGTCAGGATCTGTTGGCCCAGTCCACTGCATCGTGAAGATCCGTAGATCCGTCAACTACTTTCAAGCTCTCTCACCAGCAGCTCAACACGTGACTCGATCTCGTCACGCACCACTCGGACCTGGTCAATGGACATGCCGTCGGGGTCATCGAGGTCCCAATCGAGGTAGCGCTTGCCGAGGTAGACCGGGCATGTGTCGCCGCAGCCCATGGTGACGATCACGTCGGAGCTCAGTCCCATCTCCTCGGTCAGCGCCTGAGGCCTCTGGTCGGTAATGTCGATGCCCTTCTCGCGCATCACTTCAATGACAGCGGGGTTCAGGTGTTCTCCGGGCGACGTGCCCGCTGAGTGGATGACGACGCGGTCACCGCCCAGCGACCGGGCGAAGCCGGCAGCCATCTGTGAACGGCCGGCGTTGTGCACACAGAGAAAGAGGATCTCGGGCTTCGTGGTCTCCATCATCGTTCCTGACATTCCTTTCTGGTCACGACTCAAGCTCGCGCAATGTTCTAGGGGCGTTCGGGTACAGCGCCACCACCGCGAAGTAGCCGACGACGCCGCCAACGAGTTCGGCGGCGATGAATCCCGGTGCCGATACCGGCGCGATACCCGCGAAACTGTTCGAGAACATCCTGGCGGCCGTGATGGCGGGGTTCGCGAAACTCGTCGAACTGGTGAAGAAATAGGCCGCGCCGATGTACGAACCGACGGCCGACGCGCACAGTCGCCCCCGACCGGACCGGGTGAGCGAGAACAAGACGAGCACCAGCCCGGCGGTGGCCACGACCTCGGCGAAGAGGTGCGCCATCGACGCTCGATGATGGGTCGAGATGCTCACCGCGCCGCGTGAGAACATTAGGTTGGCGACGATCGCCCCACTCGAACAGCCGAGGACTTGGGCGATGACGTACGGCGCAACGTCACGCCAGCGAAGACCACCGGTCGCGGCGTCGACCAGGGACACGACCGGATTGAAATGGGCGCCCGAGACGGGGCCGAGGGCCAGAATCAAGACGTACAGCCCCACGGCGGTCGCGGCGGCGTTCTCCAGGAGTTCAAGGCCGATCGCGTGGGGCGACAACGACTGCGCCGCAATGCCGGAACCGATGACGATCGCCGCGAGCAACAGGCTGCCGAGGTACTCAGCCAGAAGGCGACGCCCGAGGACCGGATGATCTGTTGACGTCACGTCGAGCGTGGCTAACAGCAAGCGGTAGGAGCGGACGTCGTCGGGATTCCAACTGCCTCCTGCGAGCAGCAAAGAGGTTCCTCACCATTCGCTGCCGACACGTCAGCGTCGGCGAGGACGGTGTAGACCTCCCAACGAGACGCGTCGGGTCCGTCGACCCAGACCTTGTCCTGAAGTGCGTGGCAGCAGATCGTGCCCTCTTCGATGTCGGTGATGAAGCCTTGCCCGGCGAGATACTTAGTGGCGCCGACGACCTCCTCGGTCGAGAACACTTCGACGCCAAGATGGTTGATGGTGCCCGCAACGTCGGGATTTTCGAAGAGCACCAACTTGAGTGGCGGCTCGGCAATTGCGAAGTTGGCGTATCCCGGTCGAATCTTTGCCGGTTCGGTCTTGAAGAATGTCGAATAGAACGTGACCGCTTCCTCAAGATCCGATACGTTCAGCGCCAGTTGAAGTCGAGACATTGCTACCTCCTACAGATTGATGTCAATCGATACGAAGAGTAGCAAGTACATTGACGATTGTCAATACTATAATCGACGTCATGACACTTCGAAAGACGATCACCATTGACGATGACGTAGTGAGTTGTTGCAGTCCGCTGGTTGGCACGGCCCTCTCGGAGGCCGAAGCAGGCGACCTCGCGCAGATCTTCTCTGCGCTGAGTGATCCCGCTCGTCTTCGCATGCTGTCACTTATCGCATCCGATGACGAAGTGTGCAGTTGCGCACTCGAAGGGCCCCTTGGAAAGAGTCAGCCGACGATCTCGCACCACACAAGAATTTTGGCCGCGGCGGGCTTGATCGTCGGCGAGAAGCGAGGTCGGTGGATGTGGTGGCGAGTGGTGCCCGAGCGCCTCAACGATATGGCGAGGATCCTGACTGACTGAGTGGCGCGTGACGTGTACGCGCGACCACCACGGCCTCGTCTCGCTTCAAGCGGCAATTCCCCTGAGCCCAGTGGCAGATCTGTCGCGTCGGGCCATGGACGGCCACCCGCAAGCGGACGCTTCAATCAGTGCCTTCAACGATTCCCGGACAACTTCGCAACCGGTAGTCCGCCAAACGGGACACCCGAAGCCACCGGGACAGCGCTGACGAGACCGAACTTAATAATGGGACATACGTCCCGGAGCCAAAGTGAGACACGCATCCCGAACTTTCTCAACGAGACATCGATCACTTCGTGAGGAATGTACATAGGTCGAAGGCCATGTGCCAGCTGGGTTGACGAATGGCGCACGTATGTACATACCTCTTCGTGGGCGCTAGAGGACTCGAACCTCTGACCTCAGCCGTGTGAAGGCTGCGCTCTAACCAACTGAGCTAAGCGCCCGAGCCAGCAATCCTACCGCCACCAACCTCGGACGTCATTTCCGATGCGAAGTAACCTGCACCTGTGCCGGAAAACGACGAGCAGCCGCGAAGCTTCCTGTCACGATTCTCCAGGGGTCCCCGGCCAACGTCGGCCGCGTCACGCGAGGCCATCATGGGTCTGGACCAGATCGAGCGACGGGTCAGCTACGTCGGCGGTGCCGTGGCCCTGGCCCTGGCGGCCAAACTCAGCACTCACCTGTTCAAGAACACCATCATCCAGGAGACGACGCCCCTGTCCAAGGCCAAGCGGTGCACGGCGGCGGCGCTGGCCAAGGGCTACAAGCTGGTCTCGGGAACCTGCGAGAAGCCCCTGCTCACCCACCCCTCCTACTGGGTCGTGCAGTTCCTGCTGATCGTCGTGATCGCCGCGGCGATCCTCATCTTCACCAAGCTGGAGAAGCGCGTCGGGGTGATCACGGCCGCGATCCTGCTGGGCCTGGCGTTGGGCGCGGCCGGCTTCCTCTTCCTCATCCTGGGCGGCTGGCTCGTGCTGCGGGCCTTTCGCCTCCAGCGCACCGGCAACCCGACGTTCGCCGGCTCGGGCAAGATCGCGCGCGAGAAGAGCCGCGAGAAACGAGAGGGCCGGGTGCCGGCTGCGTCGAAGAAGAAGAACGCGCCGGCGCCGGCCCTACGTGCGCCGGCCGAATCCAAGCGCTACACGCCGAAGAAGCAAGTTCGTAAACGCCGCTGATGGTGCAACTGGGCCTCGACTATCCGACCAAGTGGGGGCGGCGCTACCCGACCCGCGTCGCGCGCAACCTCTACCACCTGGCCTACATCGCCCCGGTCACGCGCTACATCTCCTCCGAAGAGGTCGGCGGCCTCGAGAACCTCACTGGCCCGGGGCCTCTCATCTTCGTGGCCAACCACGCCAGCAACCTCGACACCCCCCTCGTGCTGACCGCGCTGCCCAAGCGCTTGCGAAAGCGCACCGTCGTCGCGGCCGCCATGGACAACTTCTTCATGTCGCCCGCCACGGCCTTTCACACGGTCTTCGTCTTCAACGCCATCCCCATCGACCGCCACAAGATCAACCGGCGTAGTTCCCAGCAGGCCCTGGAACTGGTCGAGCAGGGCTGGAACCTGCTCATCTTCCCCGAGGGCGGGCGCACCCCTGACGGCCAGCTCCAGGAGTTCAAGGGCGGGGCCGCCTACCTCGCCGAACGCTCCAAGGCGGCGGTCGTACCGACCTACATCCACGGCGCCGGGCTGCTGCGCGGTCCTAAGTACGCCAAGGCCCCCCAGTACGTCCAGGGCCCGAACGAACGGCGCCACCACGTGTCGGTGACCTTCGGCGCGCCGATGACGTGCCGCGAGGACGAGAACATCCGACGCTTCAACACCCGCATCGAAGAGGCCGTCGTGACCCTCGGGCGCGAGGTCAGCGGCGACGCCACCTACGACATCAAGCGCGCCCCGCGCCCCTGAGCACGGCGCGGCGCTGCTCGTAGAGCCGGTCGGCCACGCTGTCGAGCGGCTCGAGGGCGCGCCCGAGCACCGCTTCGAGCAGCTCGTCGCAGAACCACGGGTTCATCGCCAGCACCGGTCCGTGGGCGTAGGTCGCCCAGATCCGCCCGGTGCGGTACCCGTCGAGCGCGCCGTCGTTGGCCCGTCCCCGCACGACCGCGCCGAGCGCTTCGACCCCGTCGCCGAGCGTCGTGCGCCCGCCGTGGTTCTCGAAGCCGACTAGCAACCGGTCGCCGACCTGCACGGCCAACTCCCCGACCGAACGTTTGAGCCCGCGGCGGGTGACCGCGTCCACCAACCCCAGCCCGGCGTACTCGTCGTCGCCCTCGACGCTGAAGGTGCGGCCGAGCAGCTGCAAGCCGGCGCACACGGCCAGCACGTAGGCCCCGTCCGCCACGCGCGCGGCGAAGCTCGAGGACGCGAGCAGGTCACAGGCCAGACGCTGGGGTCCGTCCTCCCCCCCGCCGAGCAGGTAGAGGTCGGCCCCGGGCACGTCGTCGTGTAAGCCCACGACGCGCAGAGTCGTCTCCACCCCGCGACGGCGCGCGCGCTCGAAGACCACCAGGCCGTTGCCGCCGTCGCCGTAGGTGCCGAGCAGCTCGGGGTAGAGCACCGCGACGCTCAACACGGCACGGACCTCGCCAACCATTCCTGGAAGGCCGTGTAGTTGGCCAGCAGCGCCACCACCCCGGGGGCGATCGGCACGTGCAGGGGGTCGTCGGCCACCTCGAAGTTGACCCCGGCGTAGTCGAGGCGCGTCGCCAGGTCCAGTCGGCGATCGCCGAAGCACCAGACCCGGTGCCCGGCCAGACGCTCGAACGCGACGTCGTAGAGCCACGAGGGGTCGCGACCGTCGGCGCCGTTGGCGTTGATGGCGACCCAGACGTCACTGGCGTCGTCGCTCAAGGTCGACAACAACGCGTCGAAACCGGCCGGGTTCTTCGCGAGCAGCAGGTGCAGGTGGTGGCCGTTCCACGCGCGCGTGGTGAAGCGGCCCTCGACGCCCGTGACGGCCCCCATGCGCGTCAGCGACTCGTCGATCGCCACGCCCACCTCGACGAGCGCCGTGGCGGCCATGGCGGCGTTCGCGCGGTTGAACTGGCCGGGGATGGCCAGGGCGAGCGGCACGCGGACTTGGTCGACGCTGAGGTCCTCTCCCTCGAACGCGGTCGTCGTGGCCGGTTTGGCCAGGCCGCACGAGCATTGCCACTCGCCCTCACCGTGGAGCAGGGCCAACGTGCACCGGGGGCAGGAACGGGCATCCAGGTCCACCCCGTCGGCACGTCACACCAGCGCACGTCGCCCGCCTCGAGGGCCGCGTAAACAACCAGCGGGTCGTTGGCGTTGGCAACCACGGTCAGCTCGGCGTTGGCCGGGTCGGCCAGGCACTGGCGCCAGCGCTCGGCGAGCCGGCGCACCTCGTTGGCCCGGTCGAGCTGGTCACGCGAGAGGTTGAGCAGCACCGCCACCCGGGGCCTCGTCGCCGCGATCACGTCGGCCAGCCACGCCTCGTCGACCTCGAGGACGACCCGCTCGTTGTCACTTGCGGCCAGCGCGGCGACGTGGCCGGCCGGCATGTTCGCCCCCGTGCGGTTGGTCGTGACCTCGCCGCCCCACCCGGCCACGCACAGGGCCGTGGTCGTGGTCTTGCCGTTGGTGCCGCTCACGACCACGATCGTGCGCCCGCGCGCCAGCGAGGCGAGCAACGTGGGCGCCAGGCGCAGTCCGACCCGACCCCCCGCCACGGTGCCCGAGCCGCGGCGCAGCAGTCGTGAGGCCGTGTTGACGCCGCGCAGGGCGGCCAGGGCCACCCGCTCACGCAGGGAAAGGCCCGAACTCATGGGCCAACGCTAACAAGGGGACCAAAACAAAAGGACCAACCTGGGGGGCAGGCTGGTCCTTTTGCGAAACCTATGTATGACTAGATCGGGGGAAATAGTTCAATAAGTCGTTACCAAGTATGCAGGTCGATTCTTTATCTAGCAACATGATTCTGTTGATACTTGTTATCTCTATGCTAGATGCATGGAGATCCGCCAACTGGAGGCGCTCGTCGGCATCGCCGACCACGGCACCTTCTCCGGTGCGGCCGAGGTGCTCGGCACGGTGCAGTCCAACATCTCGACGCGCATCGCCCACCTCGAGCGTGAGCTCGGCACCGAACTGGTCGACCGGGCGACCGGCCACCTGACCGAGTCGGGCGAGATCGTGGTCGACCGGGCCCGTCGGATCCTGAGCGAGCTGGGGGCCATCGCCTCGGACGTCTCGGAGTTGAGCGCCGAGATCCACGGCAAGGTCTCGCTCGGCATGATCGGCACGGCCGGTCGGTGGATCGTACCGCTGCTGCTCGAGGCCCAGCGAGCGACCTACCCGCACATCGCGCTGCGCATCACCGAGGGATCCAACTCCACCATCGAACCCCAACTGGTCCACGGCCAGCTCGATATCGCGGTGCTGGCCTGGCCGGTGCAGGCCGGTGAGTTGAGCGAGAGCGACCTGTTCAGCGAGGACCTCGTCGTCATCGTCGACCGGGACCACGAGATCGCGCACATGAAGGAGCCGGTCACCCTGGCCCAACTGTCGCGATTCGAACTATTGCTGCCGCTGAGCGGCACGCCGATACGCCGCGAGATCGACGAGGCCTGCGAGGACCAGGGCGTGGTGCTGCATCCGCTCATCGAGGTCGACGGGTTGCGCACCATCGCGTCGATGACCTTCGACGGCCACGGCCCGTGCATCCTGCCGGCCACGATGCTGTCCAAGCACTTGCGCGACAAATTCGTCGCCGTGCACATCGCCAACATGCGCCGGCGCCGGGTCAGTCTCGTCAGTCGCCGCTTCGGCTTTCCCGCGGCGCCCGTGCGCGCCATCCAGGCCCTGCTCCACGACGTCGTGCGCCACGCGGTCAACGTGCCCGACGGCGTCTACATCCCCACCGACTGAATCCTGCAAGAGTACGTAGGTGCCATCCGCGACGAACCCCGCCGACGTCGCCAAGGAGATCGCGCGGCGCGACCCCGCCTTTCGCGCCCTGATCCGGCGCGTCGGACCGGCTCCGCGTCGTCGCAACGCTCCCGTCGACGAGCGCTTCGCCTTCTTGGTGCGCTCGATCACCTTCCAACTGCTCACCACCAAGGCGGCCACCACGATCCACGGCCGGGTCCACGACCTCTGCGGCCACTCAGTCGACGTCGACTCGGTGCTCAAGGTGGGATCGGACCAACTGCGTACGGCCGGCCTGTCACGGACCAAGGCCCGAGCGATGGTCGAGCTGGCCGAGTTGGTGCACGAGGGCCGGATCCACCTGGCGCGCCACGGGCGCATGAGCGACGCCGAGGTGGTGGCCGAGGTGACGCTGGTGCGCGGCATCGGTCCCTGGACGGCCGAGATGTACCTCATGCACACCCTGGCTCGCCCGGACGTGTGGCCGGTCGGCGATTTCGGCGTGCGCAGCGGATGGAGCCTGCTGCACGGCGACGAGGAGATCATCAGCGAGCGGGACCTGCGCGAGGCCGGCGAGAGGTTCGCCGGACTGCGCTCGAGCGTCGCGTGGTACTGCTGGGAGGCCGTCCACGTCCACCGAGGCTCCAACTAACCTCGTAGCCATGCCCGCCCTATCCCTCGCCGACTTCGAACGTGACGCCCTCGCGACCCTGAGCCGCTACGCCGAGGTGCCCTGCGTCTCGCCGATATTCGACCCCGAGTGGGTCGAGCACGGCTTCATCGACGACGCGGCCCAGATGCTCGCCGCGTGGGCGCGCGAGCGTTCCTTCGCCCGCGCCGACGTCACGATCCACGCTCTGGCCGGTCGCACCCCGGTGCTGGTGGTGACCATCGACGCCACTACCTCGAGCGGTGACGCGACCGCCCTGCTGTACGGCCATCTCGACAAGCAACCACCGCTCGGCGACTGGTCCGAGGGCCTCGGACCGTTCACGCCGGTGCGCCGGGGGAATCGCCTCTACGCGCGCGGCGTCGCCGACGACGGCTACTCGGCCTTCGCGGCGCTGCTGGCCATCGAAGCCATGGAGCGTGACGGCATCCCCCACGGCCGCTGCGTCGTCTTGATCGAGGCCAGCGAAGAGAGCGGCAGCCCCGACCTCGAGGCCTACCTCGACGAGCTGGCCCCGCAGTTGGGCCGGGTCGAACTGATGA
>JBEKKW010000063.1:0-11701 GCA_050010495.1 Acidimicrobiales bacterium | reverse complement strand
TCGCCGCCTCCATCGGGGCCCACCTGATCACGGTGTCGACCGACTACGTCTTCGACGGCGCCAAGGGCGCCCCCTACGTCGAGGAGGACCCGACCGGCCCCTTGAACGTCTACGGCGCCTCCAAGCGCGCCGGCGAGCTGCGCTGTCGCGCGCAGGACACCATCGTTCGCACGTCGTGGGTCATGGGCGTGCGGGGTAAGAACGTGCTGGACGTGATCGCCGATCGGGCCGAGCGCGGCGAGCGGGTGCGTTTCGTCAACGACCAGGTCGGCACGGTGACCGTGGCGAGCGACCTCGCGCGTGCCCTGGTCGTGCTGGTTCGCCAGCGCCCCGGCGGCACCTGGCACGTCGCGAACGCCGGCACCACGACCTGGTTCGAGGTGGCCGAGTTCGCCGGGCGGTCCCTCGGGCGCGGCGATGACTTCGCGACGGCGATCACGAGCGACGAACTCGATCCGGCGCCGCTCGCGACGCGGCCCGCACGTGCCGACCTCAGCTGTGAGAAGTGGTCGGCGCAGGAGTGGACGGCCCTGCCCGACTGGCACCACGGCGTCGAGCGGCTCCTCGACGCGCGCCGGGTTCACGACGGACCGCGGCCGTGAGCGAGCCCTCGGCCGACGTCGCGTGCGTGGTCGTCGACTATCACGCCGGCGCGGCCCTCTCCGGTTGCATCGACTCCCTGCACGACAACGGCGTCACTCGCATCGTGGTGGTGGAGAACGGACTGGCCGGCTCCACGTCGCCGGCACTGGGCGAGCGCGGCGTGGTCCTCGTCGAACCCCGTCAGAACCTGGGCTACGGGCGCGGGGTCAACCGCGGCGCCGCGGCCACCGGACTGACCAAATACCTGCTCGTCTGCAATCCCGACCTGGTGCTTCATGAGGGGGCCGTCTCGGCCCTGGTGACGTATCTCGACGAACACCCCCACGTCGCCGTCGTCGGACCCCAGATCGAGCGGCCCGACGGCACGATCTACCCGTCGCACCGGGTCTTTCCGAACATGTGGCTGGCCGGGGCGCACGCCCTGCTGGAGTCGCCGTGGCCGTCGAACCCGGCCACGCGCATCTACCGTTCCCCGCGTTCCGACGGCTCGGTCGACTGGGTGTCGGGGGCCTGCTTCCTGATCCGCCGCGACGTCTTCGAAGAGGTCGGCGGCTTCGACGAGCGCTACTTCATGTTCGCCGAGGACATGGCGCTCTGCTGGCAGGTGGGCCAGCACGGCTACGGCGTCGCCGCCGTCGACGGGGCGGTCGTCACCCACATCGAAGGCCTGTCGCGACAGCGGGCCTCGCGCGTGATGATCATCGCCCACCACAAGAGCGCGTTGCGATTCGAGCTGCAGACGGCCCGCGGCGCGCGCCGCCTGCTGGTGCCCCTGGCCGCGCTGGTGCTGGGACTGCGCCTCTTCCTGGCCCTGATCACCCCGGCCAGCGACAGGCCCAAGAGTGTTTAGAATGGCGGGCAGGGCTGCGAGTGGTTCTGTGGTTGCAAGTCGATGCCAGTCGCGGGCGAAACGACCCACGTAAGGCGTCTTATCGACGCTGAGCATGGCGCGGTTTAGAAGTAAGTCCTGCCCCGATACGGCCAACGTGGTCGTCCCGGGAGCCGGTGAAGTGTGCGGTTTCGTCGTCGGAGAGCCTCGTGCTGCCGGCGGCGCGCGCGGACACCGCTGCAGGCAGGTGTGGGGTCAAAGACCAGGTCAGACACTCGCAGCCCTATGGAAACGTACCGTCGACCGTTAGGCTGAGACTCGATATGGGTGTATTTAACAAGATCTTGAAGGTCGGCGAGGGCAAGCGGGTGCGTCAGCTCGCCGAGCTGGTGGGGCCGATCAACGAGCTGGCCGACGAGATGGCGGCGATGAGCGACGCCGAGCTCCAGGCCCAGACTGACATCTTCCGCAGCCGCATCGCCGACGGCGAGTCGCTGGACGACATCCTGATCGACGCCTTCGCCGTCGTGCGCGAGGCCGCCACCCGCGTGCTCGGTCAACGCCACTACGACGTCCAGCTCATGGGCGGCATGGCTCTGCACTTCGGGTGGATCGCCGAGATGAAGACCGGTGAGGGCAAGACCCTCGTATCGACGCTGCCCGTCTACCTCAACGCCCTGGCCGGCAAGGGCGTGCACGTCGTGACCGTCAACGACTACCTGGCCACCCGCGACGCCAACTGGATGGGCGAGCTACACCGCTGGCTGGGCTTGACCGTGGGCCGCGTCGGGCCGGACCTCGACGCCTTCGAGGACAAGCGCGCGGCCTACAACTGCGACGTGACCTACGGCACCAACACCGAGTTCGGCTTCGACTACCTGCGTGACAACATGGCCCGGCGCCGCGAGCACATGGTCCAGCGCGGTCATCCCTACGCCATCGTCGACGAGGTCGACTCGATCCTCATCGACGAGGCCCGCACGCCGCTGATCATCTCGGGACCGGCCGCCGACGTCACCAAGCTCTACTACCAGTTCGCCTCCATCGCGAGGTCGCTCACGCGCGACACCGACTACGAGGTCGACGAGGAGAAGATGACCGTGGTGCCGACCGAGGCCGGCATCGAGAAGGTGGAGAAGCTGCTCGGCGTCAACAACCTCTACGACGCCGTGGCGACCAACTACGTGCACCAGCTGGGCCAAGCCCTGCGGGCCAAGGAGCTCTTCCACCGCGACAAGGAGTACCTGGTCGACGCCGGCGAGGTGAAGATCGTCGACGAGTTCACCGGGCGCACCCTCGAGGGGCGGCGCTGGTCCGATGGCCTGCACCAGGCCGTCGAAGCGAAGGAACGGGTGCGCATCCAGGAGGAGAACCACACCTGGGCGACGGTCACCCTGCAGAACTACTTCCGCCTCTACGAGAAGATGGCCGGCATGACCGGAACGGCCGAGACCGAGGCCAGCGAGTTCGGCAACACCTACGGGCTGTCCGTGGTGCCGATCCCTTCGAATCGCGAGCTCATCCGCATCGACCAGCCGGACCTGATCTTCAAGACCGAAGAGGCCAAGTTCAACGCCATCGTCGACGACGTGCGCGAGCGCAGCGACCGGGGGCAACCGGTGCTGCTCGGTACGGCGTCGGTGGAGAAGTCCGAGTTGTTGTCGCGGGCCCTCTCCAAGGCCGGCATCGTGCACGAGGTCCTCAACGCCAAGCAGCACTTCCGCGAGGCCGAGATCGTGGCCCAGGCCGGTCGCAAGCACGCCGTCACGGTCGCCACCAACATGGCCGGGCGCGGCGTCGACGTCGTGCTGGGCGGCAACTACGAGGGACTGGCCCACCGCGAGGCGCTGGCTCAGGGCTTCACCCCGGGCACCGAGGAGTTCGACGAGGCCTACCAGAAGGCCGCCGCGGTCTTTCGCCCGATCTGCGAGGCCGAGGGTGACGAGGTGCGCGCCGAGGGCGGACTGTACGTGCTCGGTACCGAGCGCCACGATTCGCGGCGCATCGACAACCAGCTGCGCGGGCGCTCCGGCCGTCAGGGCGACCCCGGCGAGAGCCGCTTCTACCTCTCGCTCGAGGACGACCTGCTGCGCCTCTTCGCCACCGGGGCCGTGTCGTGGGTCATGGACCGCACCATGCCCGAGGACGAGGCGATCGAGGCCAAGATGGTCTCCAAGGCCATCGAGCGGGCCCAGAACACGGTCGAGGGACGCAACGCCGAGATCCGCAAGGACGTCCTCAAGTACGACGAGGTGATGAACGAGCAGCGCAAGGTCATCTACGGCCGGCGCCAGCAGGTCATCGACGGCGAGGACATCCACGACGCCAGCCTCGTGATGATCGAGGAGCGCCTCGGCGAAGTCGTCGAGGAGCGGCTCGAGGCCCAGTTCCCCGAGGACTGGGACATCAACGCCCTCATGATCGACCTGCTGACCTACTACCCGACGGCCCTGAGCGCGAGCGACCTCGAGGGGTACGAGGACCGCGACGATATCGTCGCCGTCGTGGTCGACGAGGCGCTGACCCAGTACGAGGCCAAGTGCGAGAACTATCCGGGCGGGCTGGACATGGCCAAGGAGATCGAGCGCGACGTCATGCTCCAGATCCTCGACCAGCGCTGGCGCGAGCACCTCTCGGACATGGACTACCTGCGCGACGGCATCCACCTGCGCCAGGTGGCCCAGCAGGACCCCCTGACGGCCTGGCAGAAGGAGGGCTACGTGATGTTCGAGCACCTGCTCGGCGAGGTCGACAACGACTTCGTGCGTTACATCACCCACGTCGAGGCCGCGCCGGAGCCGACGCCCGAGGACGTCGACGAGGGCCTGGAGCGGGCCGTCACCAACGTCAACGAGGTGGCCCCCGGCGGGACCGGGCTGGTGGCCCACGAGAGCGGCGCCTCGGCCGCCACCGCCACCAAGCCGTTGAAGAAGCAGGGCGAGAAGATCGGGCGCAACGAACCGTGCTGGTGCGGGTCGGGACGCAAGTTCAAGCAGTGCCATGGCCGACCCTAAGGCGGAGAACGCGCTTCGCGACAACTCGGCCACCCTCGACGACCTCGAGGCCCGCTGGGGCGCGGCGCGCGAGTACCTCTCGATCGACCAGGGCCGTGAACGCTTTGCGCTGTTGAGCGAGCAGGCCCAGGACCCCGACCTCTGGCAGGACCAGGACCACGCCCGCGAGGTCACGACCGAGCTGGGTCGCCTGAGCAACGACCTGGAGGACTTCGACGAACTCCGTCGCAGCCTCGACGACGCCGCGGTGCTCCTCGACTTCTCGCGCGAGGCTCTGGCATCGGGCGAGGCCGACTGGTCGCTGCTCGAGGAGCTGGCCGCGGCCGTCACGACCCTCGAGCGTTCCCTCGAGGCGCTCGAGATGCTGAGCCTGCTGAGCGGGCCCTACGACGAGTACGACGCGATCGCCGAACTGCACGCCGGCGCCGGCGGCACCGACGCGCAGGACTGGACCGAGATGCTGTTGCGCATGTACTCGCGCTGGGCCGAGCGGCGCGGGTTCGCGGTGGAGGTCGACGAGGTCACCGAGGGCCAGGAAGCCGGTCTGTTGTCGGCCACCTTCATCGTGAAGGGCCGTTACGCCTACGGCTGGCTCGCCACCGAGCGCGGCGTGCACCGCCTCGTGCGCATGAGCCCCTTCGACAGCCAGGCCCGGCGCCAGACCAGTTTCGCGAGCATCGACGTCACGCCGTTGACCGAGGACACCGGCGACGTCGAGATCGACGAGAAGGACCTGCGCGTGGACACGTTCCGCTCCTCGGGGGCCGGCGGCCAGCACGTCAACACGACCGATTCGGCGATCCGCATCACCCACCTGCCCACGGGCATCGTCGTGAGCTGTCAGAACGAACGCAGCCAGCACCAGAACCGCGCCCGGGCGATGCAGATCCTCGTCGCCAAACTGGCCGAACGGGCCCGCGTCGAACGCCAGGCCCACATGGACTCGCTCAGCGGCGTGCGCAGCGACAACGCGTGGGGCTCGCAGATCCGCAGTTACGTGCAGGCCCCCTACCAACTCGTCAAGGACCATCGCACCGACTACGAGACGGGCAACGTCGACGCCGTCTTAGAGGGCGATCTCGACGGTTTCATGGAGGCCGAACTGCGCCGTCAGCGCGCGCACTCGTAGTTGATTGCCATGCAAACAGTGACGATTGGGTGGCACGGTCACGACAGGCCACCAAACTAGAATGGATGCTACGTACGTCAGCGCCTGCGCTCTGATCCCAATCAGCCCAAAGGGGGTGTTGCCGTGATTCGTTTCGAGAACGTGTCCAAGACGTACAAGAACGGCACCTCGGCGCTGAAGGACATCACCCTCGACATCGAAAAGGGCGAGTTCGTCTTCCTGGTCGGCGCCTCGGGCTCGGGCAAGACCACCTTCCTGCGGCTCCTGCTGCGCGAGGAGTTGCCCGACCGCGGACGGATCCTCGAGGCGGGGCGCGACATCGGCGAGTTGCCCAAGTGGCGCGTGCCCTACCTGCGGCGCAACATCGGCTGCGTCTTCCAGGACTTTCGCCTGCTGCCCAACAAGACGGTCTTCGAGAACGTCGCCTTCGCCCTGGAGGTGATCGGCCGGCCCCGCTCGACGGTCGAGTCGCAGGTGCCCCAGATCCTCGAGCTGGTGGGGCTGACCGACAAGTCCCGCAACCTGCCCGGCGAGCTCTCCGGCGGCGAGCAGCAGCGCGTCGCCATCGCGCGCGCCTTCGTCAACCGCCCCCTCATCCTGCTGGCCGACGAACCGACCGGCAACCTCGACCCCACCAACTCTGAATCGATCATGGCCCTGCTCGAGCGCATCAACCGCACGGGCACGACCGTCGTCATGGCCACCCACGACAAGGGCCTGGTCGACCGGATGCGCCGTCGCGTGGTGGAACTGGACCGCGGCGAGATGATTCGCGACCAGGTCCGCGGCGTCTACGGCATCGACGAAGCGAGCGTGCTCTAGTGCGCGTCTACTTCCGCTACGCCGTCAAGGAGACCCTGAGCAACCTCTGGCGCAACCGCATGATGACCGTCGCGGCCGTCTTGACCGTCGCGGTCTCGCTCTCGCTCGTCGGCGCGGCCCTGCTGCTAAAGCAGAGCGCCGCCCAGACTTCGGCCCAGTGGCAGCAGGGGACCCGCGTCACGGTCTGGATGCAGCCAACGGCCTCGGCCGCGGAGATATCGACGATCAAGAGCCAGTTGAAGAGCCTGCCGATCGTCAAGAGCTGCGAGTTCTTCACCCAGGCGCAGGACTACCAGCAGGCCGTGCACCTGCTGCCCCTGGACGAGTCCCAGGTGCTCACCGTCGCCGACGTGCCCTCATCCTTCCAGTGCATCCCGACCGTGCCGAACGACGCCGCGGTCGTGGCGTCGACCTTCTCCAACCAGCCGGGCGTCTACCGGGTGACCGCGCCCGAGCAGCAGATCCGCGAGATGAACCGCGCGATCCGGGTCGGTCAGATCGTCTGCCTGGCGCTGGCTATCGTCCTGCTGCTCTCGGCGATGGTGTTGATCCTTAACACCATCCGCATGGCCATCTTCGCGCGGCGGCGCGAGGTGTCGGTGATGAAGCTGGTCGGGGCGACCAATTGGTTCATCCGGATCCCCTACATCACCGAGGGCTTCATCCAGGGCCTGCTCGGCTCGGCCGTGGCGATCGTGGCGGTGACGGCGCTGCACACGTGGTATCCGTTGCCCAACGAGTTCCGCCTCGACACGGCCGCCCTGGTGGGCACCAACATCGTCGTGCTGGTGGTCGGTGTCGTGATCGGCTCGGTCGGGTCGGCCATCGCGATCCGACGCTTCCTCGACGTCTAGTCCGCCGGCGCGAAGTCGAGCGCGAGAGAATTGACGCAGTAGCGCTTGCCCGTCGGGGCGGGGCCGTCGTTGAAGACGTGCCCTAAGTGGCCGCCGCAGCGTGCGCAGAGGATCTCGGTGCGTTTGAACAGCAACTTGCGGTCGCTGCGTTCGATGACCGTGCCGGTCTCGCACGCGTCGAAGCTGGGCCACCCGGTGCCGGACTCGAACTTTCGTGCGCTGGAGAAGAGGGGCTGGTCGCACCCGGCGCAGGTGAACGTGCCGGCAGCGTCGACGTGCAGCAGTGATCCGGTGAAGGGGGGCTCGGTCGCCCCTTCGCGCAGCACGGCGAAACGCTCGGGCGAGAGTTCCTCGCGCCACTGGTGCGCGCTCTTTACGATCTCGTAGTCCACGGCGTCAATGTAGCGCTGTGGCGGGGTTGGCCGCCGCCGCTCGTCGGTGCGGGCTCGCTAGGGGTAACGCGCCTGCGGAGCCTCGGGCAGGACCCGGGGGAACTCCGGCCAGTCCTCGAGCAGACGGGTGAAGGCCGCCGCGAGGCCCTCGGGGTCCAGACCTAATTCGGCTAAGAGGGCGTCGGGCTTGTCGTGCTCGAGGTAGGCCCGGGGCACGCCGAGGATGCGCGTACTCGGGAAGGGCCGCTCCAACTCCTGGGCGCGGTTGCGCAGCGCCGAGACCATCAGGGTGCCCGCCCCGCCGTGGCGGGTCCCGTCCTCGATGGTGATCACCCGCTCGTGCTCGAGCGCGTCGTCGATCATCGCGGGGTCGGGCGGCAAGACGCGCACGTCGTAGAGGGTCACCTTGTCACGGTCGTCACCGAGAAGGTCGAGGGCGCGGTAGGCACTGGGGGCCATCTTGCCCAGGGCCAGCACGCAGAGCGAACCGTCGCCGCGCACCACTTCGCGCGCGCGCAGGCCCTCGCCGACCTGGCCGTCGAAGGGCTTGGGCAGGGTCTTGGGGAAGCGCAACGCCGTCGGGGTCGACATCGACAGCGCCGAGGCCAGCATGCCGGGGATCTCCTCGACGCTCGAGGGGGCGAAGATCGTCATGTTCGGAATGGCCAGGCAGAGCGCGATGTCCAAGAGGCCGTGGTGGCTCGGGCCGTCGTCGCCGGTGATGCCGGCCCGGTGGAAGACGAAGACGACGGGCAGGTTGAGCAGGCCGACGTCGAGGTGGGCCTGGTCGAAGGCGCGCGAGAAGAAGGTCGAGTAGACCACGACGACCGGCTTCAGCCCGCCCATGGCCATGCCCGCGGCGGCCGTGACGGCGTGCTGCTCGGCGATGCCCACGTCGAAGAAACGGGTGGGGAAGCGTTCCTGGAAGCCGAGCAGGCCGGTCGGTCCAGCCATCGCGGCGGTGATCGCGACGATGCGTTCGTCGGCGCTGGCCAGCATGGTGAGCGAATTGGCGAAGGCTTCGGCGTAGGACTCCTGGGCGACGGTCTCGTCGCTGACCGGTGGGGACAGCTTGAAGTCGTGCATCTTCAGGTCGTCGCTCACCGCCGGGCCGTAGCCGCGGCCCTTCTCAGTGAGCACGTGCAGGACAATGGGCCCGTCCCACAGGGCGGCGCTGCGCAGCGCCGTCTCCAGGGATTCGATGTTGTGCCCGTCGATCGGTCCGACGTAGCGCACGCCCAGGGTCTCGAAGAAGGTGTGGGGCGTGACCATCTCGCGCATCACCGAGGTGAAGCCGTGCATGCCGATGTAGGCGGCCTGGCCAACCGCGGGGATCTTGGGTACCGTGCCGCGGATGCGCTCGCGCAGCTGGACGTAGGTCCGGTTCAGTCGAAGCGACGTGAGCGACTCCGAGAGCTTGGAGATCGTCGGGGCGTAGCTGCGGCCGTTGTCGTTGAGCACGATGACGACGCGCTGGTTGGAGTGGCCGAGGTTGTTGAGCGCCTCGAAGGCCATGCCGCCCGTCAGAGAGCCGTCGCCCACGACCGCGACCACGTGGCGCTGGCCGCCGTGGCCGATCAGCTCGTGTCGCTGCTCGAGGGCCACCGAGAGGCCGTGCGCGTAGGAGAGCGCCGTTGAGGCGTGGCAGTTCTCGATCCAGTCATGCTCGCTCTCGGAGCGGTTGGGGTAGCCCGAGAGTCCACCGCGCTGGCGCAGGTTCTTGAAGCCGTAGCGCCGCCCGGTGATCAGCTTGTGCACGTAGGCCTGGTGGCCGGTGTCCCAGAGCAGGATGTCCTGGGGCGATTCGAAGACCCGGTGCAGGGCCAGGGTCAGCTCGACGACGCCGAGGTTCGAGCCGAGGTGGCCGCCGGTCGTGGTGACGGTGGCGATGATGAACTCGCGGATCTCCTGGCTCAGTTGGTTGAGCTCCTCGTAGGAGAGGGCCTCGAGGTCGGCCGGGCTCTCGATCGAGGGAAGAATCACTCGTCCAGCCTACCTAGTCGCCATTTGCGCTCCCGTTCAGTGCGGCCGGGCCCGGCCGGTACGCTGGCGGGAATGCCCGCCCTCGTCGAACGCGAAATCCTGGAGGCCGCGCTGGCCGCGGCCCTCGAGCGCGGGGGAGAGTTCGCCGAGGTCTTCGTGGAGGACCGGCGCACCTCCTCGGCCCTGCTCGACCAGCGCCGGGTCGAGGAGCTCAGTTCCGGCCGCGACCGCGGGGCCGGCATCCGGGTCGTGGTCGGCGAAACGACCGGCTTCGCCCACACCGCCGACCTGTCCGAGGCCAGTCTCGTGCAGGCGGCCCGGGCCGCCGCGGGCGTCGCGCGTGGCGGTGGCGGCGGGGTCCGCGAGGTCCGCTTGGGCCCGATCGACGAGCACCCCTCGCGGGCCGACCTCGAGCCTGGCCACGTCGACAAGGAGCGAAAAATCGAGCTGCTGCGCCACGCCGACGAGGTCGCGCGCGCCCAGGGCACGGCGATCAGTCAGGTGCAGGTCGCCCTCGGCGACTCGACGCGCCGCTTCGTGGTCGCCAACTCCGAGGGCGTCTTCGCCGCCGACCACCAGGTGCGCACCCGCTTTAACGTCTCGTGCGTCGCCACCGGCGACGCCGGCATGCAGACGGGCTACCGGCCGATCGCGGCGACGCGGGGCTTCGAGGTCCTGTCGAGCGAGGCCGTCGCCGAGGCCGCGCGAGGGGCGGCCCTTCAGGCGATCACCAAGCTCGAGGCCCGTCCCGCTCCCTCGGGCGAGTTCGCGGTGGTGCTGGCCGGCGGATCGGGCGGCATCTTGTTCCACGAGGCTTGCGGCCATGGTCTCGAGGCCGACGCCATCATGAAGCAGGCCTCGGTCTACGCCGGCAAGGTCGGCCAACTGGTCGCCAGCCCGCTGGTCACGCTGGTCGACGACGGCACCGTGGACGGTGAGTGGGGTTACCTCGCCGTCGACGACGAGGGTCGCCCCGGCGCGCGCAACGTCCTGATCGAGAATGGGGTGCTGACCGACTACATGTGGGACTACCTGCGAGCGCGAAAGCAGGGCCGCACCTCCTCGGGCAACGGGCGTCGACAGAGCTACCAGCACCTGCCCATGGTGCGCATGACCAACACCTACCTGCTCGAGGGCGAGGATGACGCCGACGGGATTGTCGCGTCGACGCCCTACGGCGTCTACGTCGCCCAACTCGGCGGCGGTCAGGTCAACACCGCGACCGGCGACTTCGTCTTCGGCATGACGTCGGCCTTCCTGATCGAGAACGGTCGGATCACCGCGCCGCTGCGCGACTGCAACCTCATTGGCAACGGGCCCGACGTGCTCCAGCGCGTGGACGCCGTGGCGAATGATTTCTCGATGATGCCGGGCACCTGCGGCAAGAACGGCCAGAGCGTGCCGGTCGGGTGCGGCCAGGCGACGATGCGCCTCACCGGCGTGACGATTGGCGGCACCGCCTCGTGAGTGAACTGCTGGCGCTGGCCGAGGGGATACTCGAGGGCGCGGGTGGCGGGCACGAGATAGAGATCTACCTCTCGCGCGGCGTCGACACCGAGGTCCAGGCCTACCAGGGTGAGGTCGAAGAGCTGACGACCGCCGCCTCGTCGGGCATTGGAGTGCGGGTCCTGCGTGAGAGCGCAGGCGGGGCCCAAGTGGGCACGGCCTGGGCCGGGTCGCTCGACGAGGACGCCGTCCAAGAGGCGTTGCGCGAAGCGCGTGACAACCTGCGCTACGCGACCCAAGACGAGTACGTCACGTTCGCTCGGCCCGACGGCGTGGCGGCCGTCTCCTTGCAGCTCACCGATCCCTCGGTCGCCTCGACGCCGCTCAAAGAGAAGATCGCGATGGCCATCGAACTCGAGCGACTGGTGCGCGACGGTGACAACCGAATCCGCCAGGTGGAGTCGGCCAACTACTCGGACTACGTGGCCGAGGCGGCGATCGTGTCGACCTTCGGCGTACGCGCCTCCTACTCCCGCTCGGGCGCCTTCGTCTCGGTGGAGGCGATCGCCAGCGACAGTTCGGGCGACCAGACCGGTTGGGGACTCAGCGCCGGTAGAGCGCCCGGCGAC
>JBEKKW010000062.1:0-12006 GCA_050010495.1 Acidimicrobiales bacterium | reverse complement strand
TCGCATCGCCCATGAGTTTCCCGCCTTTGCCGAAGTGGCCGCCGAGCTCGGGACGACTCCCGAACAGGTCACGCTGGCCTGGATGCTGGCGAAGGGCTCCCGGGTGATCCCCATACCCGGGAGCAGCCGACCAGCCACGGCAACCGCCTCCGCCGCCGCGGCGGACCTCACCCTCACGGCCGAGCACGTGGCACGGCTCGACGCGGCGTGACGTGTGCGGCGTGACCCCGGCGGGACGGGGTTGACGCCGGAACAGATCCGCGCGGCCCGGTGTTCCACAAGGTGCTGAGTGAACAATGAGCCGGACGGGAGTTCGAAATGCCTGCAGTAACTGTTCTCGACAACTTGACGCTTCCCCGGATTGCCGCGGCCGAGCCCGGGACGCAGGTGCGCACGGTCAGGAGCGTGACCGATGCCCCTTCGGGATTCGAAGGGGAGGGCTTCCCGGTCCGTCGCGCCTTTGCCGGGGTCTCACTGGCGGACCTCGATCCCTTCATCCATATGGATCAGATGGGTGAGGTCGAGTACGCACCGGGCGAGCCCAAGGGCACGCCCTGGCACCCCCATCGCGGCTTCGAGACGGTCACGTACATGATCGACGGCACCTTCGCCCACCAGGACAGCAACGGCGGTGGCGGTCTGATCTCCAACGGCGACACCCAGTGGATGACGGCCGGGGGAGGGATCTTGCACATCGAGACCCCGCCCGAGGAGCTCGTCGTCTCCGGGGGGCTCTTCCACGGCATCCAGCTCTGGGTCAACCTGCCGGCCAAGGACAAGATGATCCCGCCGGCCTATCAGGGACTGGTGGCCGGTCAGGTCACCTTGCTGGCGTCGCACGACGCCGCGTCGCTGGTGCGCATCATCGCCGGGGAGATCGACGGACATCGCGGCCCCGGCTCGACCCACACGCCCATGGCCCTGGTGCACGCCACGGTCTCGCCGGGCTCGCTGCTGGAACTACCCTGGAATCCCCAGTTCAACGCCCTGGTCTACGTCTTGGCGGGCGCCGGTCGCGTCGGTCGCGAGCAGCTGCCCATCCACGCCGGACAGTTGGCCGCCTTCGGTCCGGGTGAGTGGATCAGCGTGCGCGCCGACGAGCAGCAGGATTCGCGCACGGTGCACCTGGAATTCCTGGTGCTGGGCGGTCAGGCCATCAAGGAGCACGTCGAGCACTACGGCCCCTTCGTGATGAACACGCGCAGCGAGATCGCTCAGGCCCTCGAGGACTTCCAGGCCGGACGGCTGGGCGTCATCCCGGCTAACGCCCTCATGCCCCACGTGCCCGACCCCAATCCCGTGCGGACCGAGCACACCGGGATCTAGAGGGCCGGTATCACCTACAGGTCGCTGAGCACGTCCTTCAAGAAGTCGTAGAACGGCTCGTAGGCCCAGGAGCCGTCGTAGCGCTCTGCGTTGACGAAGAAGGTCGGCGTGCCGTTGACGCCGCTGCGCACGGCGCTCTCGATGTCGTTGTTGATGCGCCGGCGGGTCGTGCCGCTCGCGAGCACGCTCGCGACCTCGGCCGAGTCGGCGCCGGCCTCGTGGGCGTAGCGCAAGAGGGAGTGCTCCTCCAAGTCCTCCTGGTTCTCGAAGAGCAGGTCGTGCATAGGCCAGAACTTGCCCTGCAGGGCCACGGCCTCGGCCGCCTCGGCGGCCCGTTCGGCGTAGGGGTGGACGTTGGCCAGGGGCATGTTGCGAAAGACCAGGCGGAGCGAGGTGCCAAAGACGCGCTGGAGTTCCTTGACGATGGGGTAGGCCTGGCCGCAGTAGGGGCACTCGTAGTCGCCGTACTCGACGAGCGTGATCTCGGCTCCGTCGTCGCCCTCGACGTGGTCGTCCGGTCCTACGGGCACGGTCAGTCGCGAGCTCACGAGAGGGCCTCCACGGCCGCTAAGGCGCCGTCGACGCCGGGGCTGACCTCTACGGGTGAGACGAAGCTCCAGGCGACGGCGTGGTCGGCGTCCAGCACGAAGAGGGCCCGCTCGTTGAATCCGTCGTCCTCGCGGTAGACACCGTAGGAGCGGGCCACCGCCCCCTTGGGGTTGAAGTCGGCGAGCAGGGGGAACGTGAGGTTGCGGCTCTGGGCGAAGGCCACGTGGGAGAAGACGTTGTCGACGGAGAGGGCGAGCAGATGGGCGCCACGTTGCGCGAACAATTGATCCGCCGCTTGGAACATCGAGAGTTCGTCGCCGCAGACGGGACTGAAATCGGCGGGGTAGAAGATCAGCACAACGGGTCCGGCCATCTCTGAGAGGGTCACCGCCTCGCCCGGCGCGGTGGCGAGCGTGAAGTCAGGCGCCGGAGTGCCGGCCGACAGCACTCCCTCCACGGTCGACGCCTCAGCGTTGGTGGCACTCATGGTCACATCCTCTCGTGGCCCGTGACGAAATCACGCGTTGCTGGTTCCCACTCATTATCGGTGCCGCAGGTTCGGCGCGCAACTGGTCCGATGGCAAAGGAGGCAACTCGCAACGGTCAGGCCTGCGTCCACGTCGCGTTCGCGCGGCCCGAGAGGGCAGTGGACACCGCCACGACAACGACGGCCACGAGCGCGACGATAAGGGGAGAGTAGGTCGCCTCGTGCAGGGCCAGCGTCGCGCCGATCAGGGCCCCGACGAGCATGCCCGCGATCGCCAAGAGACGGCGTCCGGCCTTGGAACCGGGACCGCCCACCAGTCTGTTATCGGCGCCCAGCCCCGTGATGGTCATGGTCAAGACGGTGGTCGTCAGGTCGGGCACGGCCAGTTTGCGTGCCGTGGCGTTCTGGATCCCCATGGCGATACCGAGCGCCGCGACGAGGGCGCTTCGGTACCCACCGGCCACCGGGCTCGATGCGAACACCGAGAGCAACAATGCGATGGCGATGAAGCCCGCCTGGACCGCGGTCGCCGCGGCGAGGATCTGGCCCCGGTGATCGGCGAACGCAGAGCTGAGCCGCCCGCCTACCGCCGCGCCGACAATAAAGGCGGCCAGAGCCAGCAGCGACTCCGTGATCGAGAAGCCGGGCGTGTGGGCCAACGCGAACCCGATGAACAGGATGTTGCCGGTCGAGTTGGCGACGAAGACGTGACCCAGTTTCAAGAAACTGAAGGAGTCGACGACACCGGCCACGACGGTCATGATCATCAGCAGCGGTGGCAGTGGGCCATGACGGGGATCGCCGCCCGGAAGGAGCGTTCCTCGGATGTCGCGCAGGAAATCGTTCACCATGCCCCCCTTTGACGGCGAGGATCGCTGGCTGGTCCCCGCCGAAAGCCTAAAGAGGTTGGCTCCGCTTGTCGACTGCGTTCTCGGTTCCGGAACTGGCAGTCGACGGAGTACCTAGTTGTGGGCGCACTGCCTTGCCCCGGCGATCGATATTTTCGATCCCTCTTCGGGGACGAAGAGCCAGGCGCCGAGGTACGCGACGACGCCGACGCCACTGACCACACAGGCCGCGACGAGCACGACGCGAACGAGCGTCACGTCGAGGTCGAAGTAGTGGGCGAGGCCCGAGGCGACACCGGCGATCTTGCGATCGGCTACGGAGCGGCGAAAGGACCGGGGGCTGGACTTTGAGGGGTGTTCGGTACTGGACTGCATGGAAGACTCTCCTTCTTGGTGTTTGTGACGTACGTCACTCGGCTGGCGGAGGATCCGCTCGTCGGACTGGTGGCGCGGTAGCGCCGTAAATGGCTCGGGGTTACGACGTGGCTCGGTTCGGTCGGGTCGACTCGAGTCCGACCTGGCGGGCCATGACGGTCACGGCGTAGTCGAAGAGCAGCTCGGGGTTCTCGAGCACTCCTTCGTAGCGGTTGAAGATCTCGAAGTTGATCTGGCCGAACAGCTGAGTCCACGCGAGCAGGCCCATCGCCACGTGGGCGAGGGACACGTCGGGCATCGCGAGTTGCGCGATTGCTCGCACGTCATTGAGCAGCGCCCGTGACGGCGCCGGTCGGGCGATCGGGCCGAGCTCGCCGGCGCGCTGGGCGTCGTTGAGCAGGTTCGCGAGCACGAGGGTCACGCGGCTGCCCGGGGCCACGGTGACGTCTGGTGCCTGGTAGCCCGGGACGGGGGAGCCGTAGATCAGGGCGTACTCCTGGGGGTGGGCAAAGGCCCACTGGCGCACGGCCCGACAGACGGCCAGCCAGCGCACAAAGGCCCGGTCACTAGTCGTCGCGGCCAGTTCGGCCGCCTCGCCGAGAGCGTCGTAGGCCTCGACAATCAAGGTGGTTAGCAGGTCATCGCGCGAGGGGAAGTACCGGTACATTGCGGAGGATGCCATTCCCAGTTCCCGGGCCACGGAGCGCAGCGAGAGGGCGCCGGCACCGACCTCGCCCAGCTGGCGGCGGGCCTCGGCCACGATGTCGCCGCTCACCGCCTCGTGCACTCGTTGGCGGGCGTTGGGCACGGTCCGATCGGTCTTCATGGGACCAGGCTAGCACACAATGTGAGCACTGTCCATTATTTGTGAGCAGTGCTCTTGACATCGGCCGCGAGGTGTGTAATCATTGCTCACATAAAGAGAGCACCGCTCACAACGCGGGCCACGTGAGGAGAGAGACATGAACCAGGGCAGCCTTTTCGAGAAGTGGGGGCGCCTGGTGAGTCGCCGTCGCCGCAGCATCCTCATCGTCGCGCTGATCGGCGTGCTGGTCGGGGTCGGGTGGGGGACCAGCGTGCTCGGTGCCCTGCAGTCGGCCGGGGGCTTCAACGCTCCCAACGGCCAGAGCCAGCAGGAGCTGAACTTGGCGACCAAGGTCTTCGGCCGTGACGCCGGCGACGTGGTCGTCCTGTACTCGAGCACGAACCAGAGCGTCTCGTCGACAGAATTTAAATCGGCGGTCACGACGACGCTCGACAAGCTGCCCAAGGTCGACGTGCTCTCGGCGACCACCTACTGGTCGAGCGGCTCCAAGCAGTTCGTGAGCCGCAACGGCCACGACACGTTCGCGGTACTCGAGTTGAAGGGCTCGACCGACGACGCGCGCCAGAACAGCTACGACGCCATCAAGACCCAGCTGAACGCTCCCGGACTGACGACGAGTATCGGGGGCCTCGTGCCGACCGACGAGGCGCTCAGCACGCAGACGACCAAGGACATCAAGCGGGCCGAGACCCTCTCGTTCCCGATCCTGCTGGTGCTGCTCCTGCTCATCTTTGGCAGCCTGACGGCCGCCGGCCTGCCGTTGGCCATCGGCGCCGTCGGAATTCTCGGCTCCTTCACCGCATTGCGGGTGCTGACGCTCTTCACGCCGGTCTCGATCTTCTCGGCCAACATCACGACGATCATGGGGCTCGGTCTCGCGATCGACTACGGCCTGTTCATGGTCAGTCGGTTTCGAGAGGAACTGCACCGCCAGGGCAGCGTCGAGGACGCCGTCGCGCGCACCGTCGCCACGGCCGGACGGACCGTCATGTTCTCGGGCCTCACGGTCGCCATCGCGATGTCCAGCCTGACGTTATTTCCCGAGCTCTTCCTGCGCTCGATGGGCTACGGCGGGATCTTGACGGTCCTTGTCGACATGTTGGCCGCCCTGACGGTGATGCCGGCGCTGTTGTCACTGCTCGGACCCAAGGTCAACTCCCTGCGGATCCGCAAGGCCGTGAAGAGGGCGCCGGTCGCCGTCGAGAGCGGGCGCTGGTACAAGGTGGCCAAGGGCGTCATGCGCCGGCCGATTGCCTACACCGCGTTGATCGTGGTCGTGCTGCTGGCCCTCGGTTCGCCCTTCCTGCACGTGGTGTGGGGTGGGGCCGACGCGACGGCGCTGGCCAAGGGTGCGCCGCCGCGGGTCGTGACCGAGGCGATCAACCGGGACTTCCCGAACAACCCCTCGGCGCCCATCGAGGCCCTGGTGACGTTCAAGGCGCCCGTCACCGCGGCGTCGCCCGAGGCGGCCAGCCTGACCTCCTACGTCGGCCACCTGAAGTCAGTACCCGGCGTGACCACCGTCAACGTCACGGGCGTCAAGGGTGATGTCGCGCGCATCGACATGGGCTTCGCGCCCAACCCCAACTCGCCCCAGGCCGAAACCATCGTGAAGGCGGTGCGTGATGTCGCGGCGCCGACCGGCGCGCAGGTCCTCGTCGGAGGCCAGTCGGCCTTCCTGGTCGACACCCTGTCCAGCATGTCCAGCGTGCTGCCGTGGATGCTGCTCGTCGTGGTGCTGGCGACATTCGTGATGCTCTTCCTCGCCTTCGGGTCGCTCGTGTTGCCACTCAAGGCCATCATCATGAACATCCTGTCGCTGTCGGTCATGTACGGGGTCCTGGTGTGGGTCTTCCAGGAGGGTCACCTGTCCGGGTTCCTGCACTTCACGGCCAACGGCACCCTCAATCCAGCGACACCGATCCTCATGTTCGCCGTCATGTTCGGACTGTCGATGGACTATGAGGTCTTCCTGCTCTCGCGAGTACGAGAGCACTACCTGGCGACCGGCAACAACGAGACCTCGGTGGCCGTCGGGCTGCAGAAGACCGGCGGCATCATCACCAGTGCGGCGACGCTGCTCATCATCGTGGTCGGTCCGTTCTCCCTGTCGAGCGTCTCCTTCACCAAGCTGATGGGCGTCGGCATGATCGTCGCCCTCGTCGTAGACGCCACGATCATCCGCGTGTTGCTGGTACCGGCAACCATGAAGCTGCTGGGCCGGGCAAACTGGTGGGCTCCGGGACCGTTGCGGCGCCTGCACGAGCGCATCGGCATCGAGGAGAGTGGCAGCGGCGACTCACCGGAACTGGAGTCACCCGGACTCTCGGACTTGATCCCCGCGTAAGGAGACGTGGCACATGCTGCGGCCGTCGTACACAAGTCTCCCGCTCAATCTGCCATCACTGTTCGCAGTGACGGGAGGTTGAGCGTTTCATCGTGAACTCCGCATCACGCTGATCATCACTAGGGTTGACAGTGAGGGGGGCCTCAAGGAGGCTTCGTGATCACGTTTGGTGTCGTTCTACTCATAATCGGATTCGTTACCGGAATCGCTGCCCTGTGGACGATCGGGATGATCCTCTTGATCGTGGGCTTGGCCTTCTGGGTCCTGGGCCGAGTCGGTCATGCGGTCGGGGGTCGGCGCCACTACTACTAAGCGTTACCTTTGCGCGGTGTCGTTGGTGCAGTAGCTCAGGTCGTCGACTCGACGACCGGGCCTTCGTTCGTATCCTCATCGGGCGCCTCGGAGAGCAATAACGACACCGAGTAGGTCAATAGCACCCCGAAGATGAGCTGGAAGATCAGTATGCCCTCGCTCAGGTAGTACACGATGTGGAACTGGGACAGCATGGACAGCACGCCGGCCGCGAACAAGAGGGCCACAAGGACGAGCGCCAGGACGTCACGGTGACAACGCAAGTACAGCCACACGCCGAACCCCAATTCGTAGAGGAACAGGACGGAGCTATCGGCGATGTGGCTCCAGTTGAAGAAGGAGTCCAGGGTGTCGGGCGTCAGCAAGATGAACAACAAGAAGACGGTCAGGATGTTGATCAGCGTCGAAAGCCGCCGGTAGAGCAACTCGTCCTTGGGCAGGGCGTTGGCGGCGCGAAGCAGGAAGTAGTCGCAGAAGAAGAAGCCGGCCCCGAAGGGGACGGCCGTCGACCAATGTTCCCCGTAGAAGCTGAGACCGTGATTCTGTTTGAAGCCGGCTGTGGTCTTGAAGATCGTGATGGCGAGGAAGGTGAAGAAACTGCACTGAGCGAGCACGAGATTGTTGACGACCCGTTTTTTCATTCCAGGTAACCTACCTCGTCAGACACCCTGAGGTGAAGAGCCTTGGGCGTTCGATTAGTGGATTGGGGTGAGTAGCGGATGAGGTCTCGAGGGTGGCGAGAGGGTGGCAGGATTCTCCACACCCGCAAAGAAAGGCATTTCTGTGAGTGAGTTCGAAGTCGCGTTCGCCGGGGTCGTGGACAACTTTGCCGCTGACGCTGATGAGGTCGACCGGACCGATTCGATTCCCCGCACGCACTTCGACCGACTCGCCGCACTCGGGCTGTACGGAGCGTTCGCTCCGAGTGAGCTCGGCGGACTTGGTCTGAGCCTAGGTGAGATGAGTGACGTCGTAGAACGGTTGGCGGCGGCCTGTCTGGCGACCACCTTCGTCTGGATCCAGCACTTCCGCCTCCTAGCGGCGGCGCTCGACCCCACCGCGCCGGCCTTCGTGGGTGATAGTCGCCGCGAAATCATGAGCGGCGTGGTCAAGGGTGGCGTCGCCCTGACCGGGCTCCAGCCAGGTCCGGCAAAATTGACGGCCACGCCGTCGGGCGAGGGGTGGACACTCCATGGCGAAGCGCCGTGGGTGAGTGGCTGGGGACTCGTGGACTGGCTCGTGGTCGGTGCGCGCGGGCCCAACGACACCGTCGTCAACGTCGTGCTCGATGCCCAAGAACAACCGGGCTTGGTTGTCACTAGGCGCCAACTCTCGGCGCTTAACGCCAGTGTCACGGTCAAACTGACATTCGACGGACTCTTCGTCGAACCGGAGCGCGTGCTGGGTCGGGCACCCCACGATCCGTCGCGTGAGCCACCGGAGGGCCTTCGCGTCAACGGATCGTTGGCCCTGGGAGTGATTCGTCGCTGCTGCACCTTGATCGGGCCGTCTGCGCTCGACGATGAACTTGGTGACGCCCGCGCTGAGCTCGATGGCGCCGACGCCGAGACCATGCCACTATCCCGAGCGCGGGCCTGTGAGTTGGCGGTACGAGCCTCGAACGCGCTCGCGGTCTACCGGGGCAGTTCGTCCGTGCTCAAGGGAGGTGTCGTGGAGCGTACGGGACGTGAGGCGCAGTTGTTGCTCACGTTCGGCTCGCGACCGGCGATCCGAGAGTCCTTGCTTCGGCGCTTCGGAGCCACCGGGAGTTCGTAGTCCTCTCGACCAGGTCCCTTTCCGTCACTGGGATGGGGCGGCCAAAAAATGGGTTGGCTAACGCGACGGGTCAGCCCCAGACTTCGTCGGCCGTCTCCTTGACCAAGCGCATCTTGGCGACCTCGTCGTCGATGGTGATGCTGTTGCCTTCGACGGTCGAAGAGAAACCGCACTGGGGCGAGAGGCAGATTTGATCGAGCGGCACGTACTGGCTCGCCTCGTCGATGCGGCGCTTCAACTGGTCTTTGGACTCGAGCTCCCCGCGCTTGGTCGTCACGAGCCCGAGCACGACCATCTTGCCCTTGGGCACGAAGCGCAGCGGCTCGAACCCACCCGAGCGGGCGTCGTCGTATTCGAGGAAGAAGCCGTCGACGTCGAGTTCGCCAAAGAGGGCCTCGGCGACGAAGTCGTAGCCGCCTTCGGCCGCCCAGTAGGACTGGAAGTTACCTCGGCACGAGTGGGTCGTGACCGACATGCCGGCAGGCCGCGAGGCCAGGGCCGCGTTGATCTGCTTGATGTAGCGCAGGTGCTGGTGCTCGGCGTCCTCGCCGCGCTCGGCGATCATCTGGCGCTGGGCGGGGTCGTTCAGGTAGGCGAGCGAGGTGTCGTCGAGCTGGAGGTAGGTGCAGCCGAGCTCACCGAGTCGTCGAATCTCCTCGGCGTAGGCGGCCGATAGGTCGTGCCAGAACTCCTCGACGTCGGGGTAGACGGCGGGGTCGATGGCGGCCGCGCCGCCCCGATAGTGAACCATGCTGGGCGAGGGGATGGTCAGTTTGGGCGTGGCCTTGGTCACGGTGGACTGAAGGAATCGGAAGGCGTCGGCGAAGATCGTGTCGTCGATTCGTACGTGGTCGTTGACCTTCAGGGCCGCCGAGGTGAAGGACGTGGTCCCCTCGGCGTTCTTGAAGGCCACCTGGAGCTGTTCGTCGGTGCGGGTGATGCCGCCGAGCTGGTAGATGAAGTCCATGTGCCACGAGGTCCGTCGGAACTCGCCGTCGGTGGCGCCCTGGAAGCCGAGCTCCTCTTGGAGAGCGATGACGTCGCGGATGGCCCGGTCCTCGACCGCTTTGAGACCCTCGGCGTCGAGTGTGCCCTCGCTGAACTCTCGGCGGGCCTCGAGCAGTTCGGGTGGACGAAGGAAACTGCCGACCATGTCGGCGCGGAAAGGGGGTGAAAGTCGCTGGGTCATGGCACGACAGTACACTTTCTCGTCGCATTTACCGGCGTCGAGAGCTCGCTCGGAGCGGTGGTGGCGGGCGGTTACCATGCTCGTGGTGGGAGGTATCGATGGCCCGTAGGAAGAGCATGCGAACCGAGATGTATCGAGGGGCGCGGATACTGGGCAACCTCGAAGCGGCGGAGCGTGGTCCGAGCGCCTACGCCAAGCGGGTCGCCCGGCGCAAGGTGTACGCCAAGACCAATGGAGCGACCCGCACGCTCCTTCGGTCTCTCGGACTCTAAGGGGAGTAGCGGTCTATCGCGGCCAGAGGCTCCGAGTCGCATTGAACCGACGAACCTAGGTTCCGACACACTGCTCGGAAAGGGGCATCGATACGCGGCGTGGGTAGTCGCCCGACAGTAAACGAGGCCTAATACATGCTCGTACGCGCCCGTTCGCGGGCCTGAGCGAGTGATCGCACGGTCTCCGGCCCGAACTCCTCCAGATGGCTGGCGAGGGCGAGGAACACCTGCGCTGTCGTGAGGGCGTCGCCCAGGGCGTGGTGGCGACGGTGGATGGGGAGTTTCAATTCGGTCGTCACCTCGTCCAGTGTTGGCGACCAGGCCGGTGCGTTGCGCTGGAGGGCCAGCAGTCGAGCGAGCTGGTAGGTGTCGAGGATGGGCTGGTGCAACCGAACGCCTTGACGACGCAAGACAGGGGCGAGGAAGGACCGTTCGACTTTGGCCACGTGGGCCACCATCACCCGCCCGGTCATGGCCGCGAGCAAGGGCTGGATTGCCTCATCCAGCGTTGGTGCGTCGACGAGGTCGACGGTGCGGATGCCGTGCACCAGCACGGACTTCTCTGGCACGGGCTGGGCGGGCCGGCACAGTCCGTAGAGGGATTGACCGAGGATCAGGCGCCCGGCGTCGATCGGAACGGCCGCGAAGGAGATGATCTCGTCGCTGCGGACATCGAGGCCGCTGAGTTCGAGGTCGACGACGCAGTAGCGGGCGTCGCGCCACGGGATTATGCCCGCAAGCACCGGCGTGCGGGCGTACTGGGCCGCGACCGGCGTCACCGGTGACGGGCGAAAAAACGGTCGGGCCACGTCAGATGTCCCAGACGAGTTCGTTGGCGATTCGACGTTGCACCGCGGCAATGGCGCGAAAGGCCTCCTTCAGGTAGCTACGAGTGAGGGAATTCAGATCGTGGAGGTCGATGGCGTCGTCCGGCTCTTGGCCCGCCTCCATTTGGGCGACCTGGTGGTCGAGGCGCAGCTGGCAGACGAGCTCGAAGGCGGCCTGCAGGCTCTGGGCGTCCGAGGTCGTGAGCGTGCCCGCCTCGCGCGCAGCGCTGATCCGAGCGGTCGTTGACGCACACGTCACTCCCGCGGTCAAACCGGCCCAACGCGCTAGATCAGTGATCGGCACGACGGCGGCGCTCTTGAGGTCCAGACGGTTGCGACGCTCACCGGCAAAGTCGATCACGTGGCCGCGCAGGAATCCCACGGGCGGACGGTGCAAGAGGGCGAACCGCGCGAGAAGGTGCAGCATGTGAGGGTGAGCCGGCGCACTGTGAAAGGTGGCGCTGATGAGGGGCTCGGTTTCGACCCCCCACACTGGGCGACTGTCCACCAGGACCGACGCCAGGATCAACCCCTTCTCTTGCGTGGGGTCCGTGAGGAACGAGTGGGCCTCTTGTTGCCACAGCGAGAGAGACCGTACGAACAGGGGGCTTGAGGCGCTGGCCATGTGCTCGTCGGGCCGGAACTCGCATCGCAGCAGCGTGTCGGTCACGTTCGTCGTGACGACGTCGAAGTAGTCGTGAATCCTCTGCTGGTCGCCCTCGTCGTGCCAGGCGATCGCGCTGTCGAGATCGGAGCTCGGCAGGGCCTCTCGCCGGGCCTGGCTGCCGAGGGCCAGCCACGTGAAGCGGGTGGGCGCCTCGCCGGCCTGTTCGACGGCCAAGTCGAGGGCTCGACGGGTGAGGGCGTCGGCG
>JBEKKW010000061.1:0-12108 GCA_050010495.1 Acidimicrobiales bacterium | reverse complement strand
CCGCCTCGGCACCGACTCGAGCCCCGGCTCGACCCTCGTCTCGGTCACCGGGGCCGTCGAACGGGCCACGGTGCTCGAGGTGGCCCTCGGCACGCCGCTTCGCACCATCCTCTCCTCGGCGCGAGCCGACCCCGAACCCCGGGCGCTGCTGCTCGGCGGATTCGGCGGGACCTGGCTCGACGGGTCGTTCCTCGACACCCCCTACGACCGGGTCTCGCTCTCGGCGCGGGGCGCCGACATCGGCGCCGGCGTCATCGTGGTGCTGGCGCGCCAGGGCTGCGGCGTCGCCGAGACCCAGCGAGTCGTGAAGTGGATGGCCAACGAGAGTGCGCGCCAGTGCGGGCCGTGCGCCTTCGGGTTGCCGGCGCTGGCCGAGGACCTAGCCCACGTGGCGCGCGCCACCAGTGACGCGAGCGAGTCGTGGGAGCGACTGCGCCGACGCTGCGACGCCATCGACGGCCGCGGCGCCTGCCACCATCCCGACGGCGTCGTGCGCCTCGTGCGCACGGCGCTGGAGGTCTTTCGCGACGACATCGACGCGCACCTGCGCGGGCGGGCCTGCGACGGGGCCCGCTCGACGCAGCGCTTCGTCCCGGTGCCGCACCTCGAGCGAGAGAGCGACCTCGTATGGCAGTGAGGCGGCGTACGGGCAGCTTCGTGCTGCGGGTCAACCCGGTGCTCTGCGACGGATTCGGCCACTGCCACGAGTTGGCGCCGGACCTGGTGGCGATGGACGAGTGGGGCTACCCCGTCATCACGACCACGCCCACGCCCTTCGCCGACGGGGCCGAACTCGAGTCGGCCCGCTACGCCGTGCGCGGCTGCCCCCGCCAGGCGCTGCACATCGAACGGGTCGCCGACGGGGCCTAGGACGAGGACCAGGTCGGCCCGGGACCCTCGGGCGCCGACCAGTTGGCGATCTCGCGGCGCTGCGTCCACTCGCTACCGTCCCACAGGGCCTCGACCCCGGCGTCGTCGAACGGGTGCCAGCCCACGTCGAGGGGCTTCTTGTGGCCGTAGCGCTGGCCGTCCCAGTACCAGAGCTGGCCCTCGCGCGCGTTGAGGTGCCAGCCGACCACGTTGGGGCGGTCGCCGATGTAGCGGGTCCCGTCCCAGTACCACTGCTCGCCCGCGCGTAGCGAGACCTGCCAGCCGGCCGGCGTCGTGAGCGGCACCACCAGCGCCAGCGGCGAACCCTGGGGGAACTGGTAGTCGGTCCAGGCGGCCGTGGCGTCGCCGCGCACCGCGCGCCCCATCAGGCGCACGATCCGCGCGACGCGCACGAACAGCAAGATCAGCGCCACGGCCAGCAGGAACAGGACCGTCAACTGCAGCCAGGCCGGGACCGTCGGTTCGAGGATGGCGTCCAACAGCCCGCCGAGCACGACCACCACGGCCAGGACTTCAAGCACGCGCAGCACGGGCCTCACGAACGAAGATTATTGAACGACGACGGCGCGGGGGCCGATGGGCCGTCCCCGCGGGGCCCCCGAGCCCCTTTTTGGGCCCCGAGGGATATCTAGTAAGGTTCTACGAGCCATGGGATCACTGATAAAGAAGCGCCGTAAGCGCATGCGCAAGAAGAAGCACAAGAAGATGCTGAAGCGTACGCGCTTCCAGCGTCGCGCCGCCGGAAAATAGCTCTCAGGCGCCCGCGGGCGTGGTGATCGAATGCACGACCTTGACGGGCCCGTCCGGCCCGAGCAGGTCCGTGCCGGCCGTCGCCACGTGACCCTCGACAAAGAGCGTCGACCCCGACCCCGCCAGGTGCACGTTCGGGCCGAACATGTCGCGCAGGAAGGCCAGCGTCCGCGCCAAGCGGGGCTCGACGAACGTGGCCGGCACCTCGAGGTGGTTCTGGCCGCTGGCCTGCCACCCGTTGGCCCGTAACTCGTCGAAGGCCCCGTAGCAGGCCGCGGTGTTGACCCCGAAATCGGGCATGAACAGGGTCACCTCGCGCCGCTGGTACTCGAGCGCCGTGACGTGCTCACCGACCCCCTCGACCAGGGCCCGTCCCCCGATCTGGCAGAAGGGCACGTCGCTGCCGAGAGTGAAGGCCTCCTCGACGCTCACCCCGCCGGCCCAGCGCAGCACCGTCGCGGCGTCGGTGCTGGCCCCGCCCAGACCACCACCGGTGGGGATCGCCTTGAGCATCGTCACCCCGGCGCGGCGATGCACGAGCGCTAGGGCCCGCGCCACGAGGTTCGTCCCGTCGAGCGGCACGCCCTCGACCAGGCCGCTCGCGCGAAGGTAGTCGCCCGACTCGTCGACGTCCAAGACGTCGCACAGGTCGAGCGTGACCATCTCGCTGCGCACCAGGTGAAAGCCGTCGTCGCGCCGGCCGGTGACCTCGAGGAACCAGGTCAGTTTGGCCGGCGCGCGCAGGGTCGTCATCGTGAACCGGCCAGTCGAGCGAACTCCTCGAGCGTCAACTCCTCGGGCCGGCGCGTCGAGGCCACGTCGGCCCGTTCGAAGACCCCCTCGGTGGCCCACGCCGCCAGCGAGCGGCGCAGCATCTTGCGCCGCTGGCCGAAGGAGGTGCGGATCACCTCAAAGAGCGCCGCCTCGCTCACCTGCGCCGGGTCGACGCGCACCCGTTCGCGGCGCACGATCGAGACCAGCGCCGAATCGACGTGGGGCTTGGGCAGGAAGACCGATGGCGCGACCCGGCCGAGCACCTTGGCGTCGGCGTAGTACTGCAGGCGAAGCGACGCGGCGCCGTAGGCGTCGTCGCCGGCCTGGGCCGCGAAGCGCTCACCCACCTCCTTTTGGACCATCACCAGCATCCGGCGTATCAGGGGCTGGGTCTCGAGCAACGTCAGCACCAGCGGCGTCGCCACGTTGTAGGGCAGATTGGCGACGACCACGGCTTCGCGGCCGGCCAGGATCTCGTGGTAGTTGGCGTGCAGGGCGTCGGCGTGGTGCACGACCACCCCGTGGGGACCAACGACCGAGCGCAGCGGCTCGAGCAGGAACCGGTCGACCTCGATGGCCTGGACCTCGGCTCCCGTCTCGACGAGGGCCAGGGTCAACGAACCGAGTCCGGCGCCGATCTCGAGCACCAGATCGCCGGCGCCGACGTTCGCCAGACGCGCGATGCGCCGCACGGTGTTGGCGTCGACGACGAAGTTCTGTCCCAGAGCGCGCGAGGGCTTGAGCCCGTGGCTCTCTAAGAGGGCGACGACCTCGGCGCGGGTGTGGGTCACCAGGAGACCCGCACGCGCACGACACCGTGCCACAGCGGGGTCAACTGGGCGAACTGGGTCTCGGAGAGGTCGACGACGCGGTTGCCGCGCGCGCCCTCGCGGTCCGTGGCGCGGCACTTGATGACCTTGCCGGTCTCGAGGTCGCGCACGTGCACCACCGTACCGAGCGGCAGGTACCAGGTGGCGCACCGTCCGGGGATGTACGAGTACCACGTGGCGACGCCCACGCGGAAGTCGTTGGCCCTCGAGCGTTTGACCGTCGTGGTGGTGGTCGGCGGGCGCTTGATCGTGGTCGTCGTGGTCGAGGTCGTCGAGGAGGTCGAGGTCGTCGTCTCGCCCAGGTAGGTCGTGGTGGTGGTCGACGTCGTCGACGTGGTGGTGGTGGTCGAGGTCGTGGTCGTCGGGTGGGGCTTGGGCTTGGGTTTGGGTTTGGGTTTGACGGCCACCTTGGGCCTGGTGAGACCGACCGTGACCAGGACATTCGAGTGCCAGGCGACCCGTGTGCCCGGGGCCGGCGACTGGCGCACGGCGACCACCCAGTTGGCGCCGGCGCCCGGTCCGCGGGTCGTGAAAAAGAGCTGGGCCCGGCGCATGACGGCGTAGACCCGGGCCTTGGAGAGCCCGATCAGGCGCGGCACGGCCCGCGGTCCGTGAAAGGGCGCGAGGGAGGTGACGACGGCGATCGTCCCGTGCCAGGGCACCAGCGTGCCCGGCGCCGGCGACTGGCGCGCGACCGTGCGCCAGGTGCCGGTGGCGCTGCCCGGTCCGCGGGTGGTGAAGTAGAGGGCGTCGTGGCGCATCAGGGCGTACAACTGTGCGCGGGTGATCCCCACGACGTCGGGCATGCGCACGCGGGCGTGGCCCGAGGCCGCCCCCGCCGGGGACGTCGTGAGCACCAGTGACGTCGCGAGTAGGCACATCACGATCAGCAGCGACAACGGGTCAGGCAACACCCGCTGGATTGATCCCCTCAGTTCTCCACCCTCCGACAGGACAGGTCCGCATCTTCTCTCCGGGGACAACGCTAGGCACGGGTGGCCCCGGGGGCAACTCCTCGCGCCCGCGCGACCAAAATGCCTGGTTGCCGGTGCGTTACAGGGCCGCCAGCCCAAAAAGACGGGCCGAATTGGCCGACGTCGCGGCCTGCACGATTGCCGGGTCCTCGCCGCGCAGCTGCGCGACGAACTGGCCCACCACGCTCACCAGGCCCGGCTCGTTGGTCTTGCCGCGAAAGGGGACGGGCGCGAGGAAGGGGCTGTCGGTCTCGACGTGCAAGCGCTCGAGCGGCACCAGGCGGGCCGCCTCGCGCAGCGACTCGGCGTTCTTGAACGTCACGATGCCCGAGATCGAGATGTCGAAGCCCAGATGAAGGCAGTGCTCGGCCTCGTCGGGCGTGCCGGTGAAGCAGTGGATGACGGCCCGGCCGGGCACGCCCTCGCTGGCCATGACGTCGTAGAGGTCGTCGAAGGCGTCGCGCACGTGCACCACCAGCGCCAGGTCCAGTTCGTGGGCCAGGGCGATCTGGGCCGCGAAGGCCGCTCGCTGGGCGCCACGGGGCGAATGCTCGTAGAAGTAGTCGAAACCGCACTCCCCGATGCCGACCAGGCGCGGGTGGCCGGCGCGGGCCAGCGCCAGCACCGGCGCCAGGTCCTGGCTGGCGTCGTGGGGGTGCAGGCCCACCGTCGCGTAGACCTCGACCGGACTCTCGAGGGTCGTGAGGGCCAACGCCTGCGCCGAGGTGACGGCGTCGGTGCCCACGACGACGACGCGCCCGACCCCGCGCTCGTGGGCCCGTTCGAGGGTCGCCAGGGCCGTCGCGGTGGTCGCGTCGTCGGCCAAGAAGATGTCCTGGAGGTGGCAGTGGGCGTCGGTCCAACTCACGGTTCGACCGTGATGCGCGGGAAGAGCGGCTCGCCCCTGTCGACCCTGCGCCCACCGGGGTACCGACCCCAGGTCGTGCTCTGGTGGAAGCGCTCGTCGCTCGGGGCGCCCTCGAGACCGATGCGCCGCCATATCTCGGCGGCGACCCCGGGCATCGCGGGCGAGATCAGCACGCAGACGAGCCGGATTGCTTCGAGGGCGTCACCCATCACGATGTCGACCGCGGGGCCCGGCTCCATCTTCCAGGGGGCGTGGTCCTCGAGGTAGCCGTTGGTCGCGCCGATGAGACGCCAGGTCGCCTCGAGTGCGCTTTGGGGGGCGAAGCCGTTCCACGCGGCCTCGCTCTCGGCAATCGCCACCGCCGCGTCCCTGCTCAGCGAGGATTGCGCGTCCGCGACGGTCCCGACGCCGGCGCACTTGGTCCCCACGACGGCGGCGACGCGCGCGACGAGGTTGCCGAGGTTGTTGGCCAGGTCGGTGTTGTAGCGCTGGGTGATGCCCTCGAGGGAGAACTCCCCGTCGTTGCCCAACGCCGTCTCGCGCAACAGGTAGTAGCGCAGCGCGTCGACGCCGAACTCCTGGGCCAGTTCCGTGGGCGAGATGTCCGAGATCTTGACGCCGCCCTGGGCGGCCATGGTCTTGCCGAGCTTCTGGCCCCCGATCAGCAGCCAGCCGTGCACCTGGACGTGCGACACCGGCTCCAGTCCGGCCGCCATGCACATCGCCGGCCACCACACGCAGTGGAAGCGGATGATCTCCTTGCCGATGAGGTGGTGCGAGTGGGGCCACCACTTGTCGACCTCGTCGTCGTCGCGGCCGTACCCGATCGCCGTCAGGTAGTTGATCAGCGCGTCGTACCAGACGTAGAAGACGTGCTGCTCGTCCCAGGGCACCGGCACGCCCCAGTCGATCGAGGTGCGCGTGATCGAGATGTCCTTCAGGCCCCCGCGCACGAAACTGAGGGCCTCGTTGCGCTTCGTCTCGGGGGTGACGAAGCCGGGGTGGGCGTCGTAGTAGTCGCTCAGGCGCTGTTCGAAGGCGCTCAGCCGGAAGAACCAGTTCTCCTCGCGCATCTCGGTGAGCACGATCCCGTGGATCGGGCAGCGCCCGTCGTCGCTCGACTCGAGGGTGTAGTAGTCCTCGCAGCTCACGCAGTAGAGGCCCTGGTAGACGTCCTTGTAGATGTAGCCGTTGTCGTAGATGGCGCCGAGGAACTTCTGGACGCTCTCGTAGTGGCGAGGCTCGGTCGTGCGGATGAAGTCGTCGTAGCTGATCGAGAGGGTCGCCCAGGCCTCGCGGAAGCGCTCGGTCGTCCTATCGGTCCACTCCTGGGGCGACACGCCGTGCGAGGCCGCCGCGTCGGCCACCTTCTGGCCGTGCTCGTCGGTGCCGGTCAAGAACTTCGTCTCGTCCCCGAGGAGGCGGTGCCAGCGGGCCAGGGCGTCGGCGTTGACCGTGGTGTAGGCGCTGCCCACGTGCGGCGCGTCGTTGGCGTAATAAATAGGTGTCGTGATGTAGAAGCGGCCCATCGTTCAAGGGTACCGGGCTAGGACGCGCGATCGGCCCGTAGCTCCAGCGCGATGAGGTAGGTCGTGCGGTGCGCCGAGCCGAGGGCGCGCTCGACGTGCTCGACCGCGTCGCGCACGCTCACGCCGTGCTCGAACTGCTCGGACAGCGCCGAACGCACCACGTCATCGTCGACGGTGACGACCTCGCGGGAACCCTCGAGCACGACCACGATCTCGCCCAGCACCTCGCGCGCGGCCACCTGCGCCGCGACCTCGCTGAGCGTGCCGCGCAGCACCTCCTCGTGCAGCTTGGTGATCTCGCGCGCCACCGCGACCCGGCGGTCGCCGAAGCGCGCCGCCATCTCGGCCAACGTCGCGGCCAGACGCTGGGGCGACTCGTAGAAGACGATGGTGCGCGTCTCACGCGCCCACTGGGCGTAGACCAGCTCGCGTTCGCCCGCCTTGCGCGCGAGGAAGCCCTCCATCACGAAGCGCTCGGTCTCGAGGCCGCTGATGGTCAGTGCGGCGATCACCGCCGACGGCCCCGGCGCCGTCGTCACCGTGAGGCCGGCGGCCGCGACGGCCGCGACGACGCGGCTGCCGGGGTCGCTGATGCCCGGGGTCCCGGCGTCGCAGATCAGCACCACCAGCTCGCCCGCGGCGACGCGGCCGACGATCTGCTCGCAGAGCGAAGCCTCGTTGTGTTCGTGCAGCGCACGCAGGCGTTTGCGCACGGCGATGCCGTGGGCGCTGAAGAGGGTGCTCGAGCGGCGGGTGTCCTCGCAGTAGACGACGTTCGCCACTTCGAGCAGTTCAAGGGCCCGGCGAGAGATGTCGCCCAGGTTCCCGAGCGGTGTCGCGACGAGCACCAACTGCCCCGCCGGTGCCCGCTCGCCCTCTACGTCCATCGATCCCCCGTTTGGCCCGCCGCGCCCATTCCTACTAACATTGTCACCTATGTCAAAGCGGACCGTGAAGCGCAAACTGCGCGCCAAGAAGAAGGCCAACCACGGCAAGAAGCCCAACTGCGGGCGCGGTTAGGACCGTCATCTAGCCCTCTGGCTCCCAGAGGCACGCGCGTTGTCGCAACAGTCCCACCAGCACCGACGGCCGGTCGCTGATGATGGCGTCGACCCCCAGGTCGACCAGGTGGCCCATCTCGTCGGGCTCGTTGATCGTCCACACGTGCACCGCGACCCCGGCGCCGTGGGCCGCCTCGACGAAGCGTTCGGTCACGACCTCGATGTCGCCGACGCGCGAGGGCACCTGGAAGGCCGCCACGGGCGGCACCACGAGGGGACCATCGTCGAACATCGAGAAGTAGAAGGCCGTCACCTCGTTGGTCGCCGCCGACGTCGCTACCTCGGGGCAGCAGACCCGAAAGGCCGTGATCGCGTCGTCGTGGAACGAGGCGACCATGACCGACGAGGTCATCTCCAGACGGCGCAGCTCCTGGGCGAGCAGCATCTCGTAGGACTCGACGTCGGGGGCCGTCTGCTTGATGTCGAGGTTGAAGATCACCCCGGGGAAGCTCGTGGCCACCTCCTCGAGCGTCGCGATGGCCAGGGAGCGATCGAGCGGGGCCCGCGAGCGCAGCAGGTACTCGCCGTCGTCGCGCCCGTGGGTGACGGTCGCGCCCTCGATCCACCAGTAGGCGTTGTCCATCGCGCGCAGTTCGTCGAGCGTGAACGACGCGATCGCTCCGCGGTGGTTCGTGGTGCGTTCGACGGTCTCGTCGTGACAGACCACGATCTGGCGGTCCTTCGTCGCGTGCACGTCGAGCTCGATGGCGCTGGCGCCGCAGTCAAGGGCGAGGCGAATCGCGTGCAGGGTCGACGACGGACCCTCGTAGGAGCCGCCCTGGTGGGCGTAGGCCATGACCCGGCGCGCCAGCCAGGGGTTCGTCACCGCGAGGCTGCGTCGCGCGCGGCGACGTAGCCGCTCGGGTAGAGCTTTCGCTCGACACGGTGCTCCATGTAGAAGGCCAGCCCCGGGACGAAGCCGGCCCCCATCATCAACGCGATGTAACCGGGGTGCAGCCGGGCCTTGAGGGCCAGCTGGAAGGACATCACCAGGTAGATCGGATAGAGCACCACCCCGTGGCCGATGCCCACGACCGCCACGAAGCCGTAGATCGTCTTCCAGAACTTGAGGTCGACGGTGTGCAGGATCAGGGTGACGCAGAGGATGAGCAGCGTGGTGCCGGTGACGAAGGACATGATGCGGTAGCGGCCGAAGGCCCGCTGCATCAGTGGCCCAGGAGTTTCTTCTTGGGCTTGGTCGCCAGTTCGGCCAAGTGGTCGTTGTAGGCCGCGAGCGCGGGGTCCTCGGCCTCGGCGCTTCTCTCGCGGGCCAGTCGCGCCTGCGCGCGCATCGTCGCCTCGTAGTCGCGCCGGACCTGCTCCTCGTGCTCGGTGACCTTGGCCTGGTTGATCAGCGCGTACCACCCGAGCACGCCGAGCACGCCGAAGACCGGCCACTCGATGGAGTACATGTAGCTGAGCGAATTACCACCGATGGCCCGCCCGACCTGCCACCACGCCGCCAGGCCGCACAGGGCGACCCAGGCGATCAGGGCCAGGTGCAGCACGAGCGCGCGCCCGGAGAGGTACTTCGATTTCACGGCCACAGGCTACCGTGCGAGGTCGACCGCTTTGGCGCCGGGCGTAGAATGCGCCAGTGCCCGCAATGAACATGCAGCCCTTTTCGTGGCGGCACCTGAACCTGTGGCATCTCAGTTGGCTGGCGACGATTTTGTTGCTCGGCGCGGCAGTGCTCTACCTCGTCGCGGCGCGACGCGCACGCGGCTGGCCCCGGCACTGCACCGCGCTGTTCCTGAGCGGCGTCGCCGTCACCTTCGTCGCCACCCAGTCGGTCATCGGGTACTACGACCTCGAGTACTTCAGCGACCACATGATCCAGCACCTCTTGTTGATCATGGTCGCCGCACCGCTCTTCGCGCTGGCCCGCCCGCTCGACCTGCTCTACGAGGTCGGCTCGAGCGCCACGCGCCGGTTCCTCGACGGCGACGTGATGAAGGCAGTCACCCATCCCCTCTTCGCCTTCGCGCTCTACTTCGTCTTCATCCCCGTCACCCACCTGACGGGGCTGATGAACGTGATCATGGAGCACGAATCGGCCCACCATCTCGAGCAGGTCGGCTTCCTGGTGGTCGGCTACCTCTTCTTTCGCGCCGCCTTCGGACTGGAGCGGGGCTTCACCTTGCACCCCGGGCTGCGCCTGGTGTACGTGATGGCCGCGGTGCCCGTCGACACCTTCACCGGACTGGCCCTGGACATGACCGGCCACGACCCCTTCTCGCGCCACGCCATGATGGGGCCGGTCGGATCGACGTCGTCGTCGCTGCTCGGTGACGTGCACCTGGGCGGGGCGATCATGTGGATCGGCGGCGACGCCCTGATGCTGCTCGCCTGCATCCCGATCTGCGTGGCGTGGGTGCGCTGGGAGACCGTGCGCACCAAGGAGCTCGACGCCGTGCTCGACGCCCAGGGACTCTAGCTACAACAGGCCGGCCGCGATGGCCAGCTCCTCGAGGTCGCCCTCGGGACGGGCCCCCAGGTGCGCGATGATCTCCCCGGCGCAGAGCGAACCCAGTTCGGCCGCCTCGACGGGATCGGCGCCGAGAGCCAGGCCGTAGAGGAAGCCCGAGGCGAACATGTCGCCGGCCCCGTTCTGGTCGATCACGTCCTCGACCGGGTGGGCCGGCACGTTGACGACGCCCGACACCGTGGCGACGTCGGCGCCGAGGGGCCCGCGCGTCACGACGGCCAGCACGCCCAGCTCCTCGAGATTGGCGAAGGCCCGCTCGAGCGAGTCGGTCTGGAAGAGCGAGAGGATCTCGTCGCGGTTGGCCAGCAGCACGTCGACGTCGTGGGTCACCAGTTCCAAGAAGTCGCGCCGGTGCCGGTCGACGCAGAACATGTCCGACAACGACAGGGCGACCATCGAGTCGTGCACGTGCGCGAAGTCCACCACCTTCTGGATGGCCTGCTTCGCCGGCGCCAGGTCGTAGAGGTAGCCCTCGACGTAGGTGATCTCGGAGCGCGCGATGAGGTCCTCCTTCACGTCCACGACGCGCAGCTGGTTCGACGCGCCGAGGTAGGTCGCCATGGTGCGCTGCGCGTCGTCGGTGATGAAGACGTGGCAGCGCCCGGTGACGCCCTCGCCCTGCTCGGCGATCGCCAGGTCGAGCTCGACGCCCAGCGAACGCAGGTCGTCGGTGAAGCGCTGGCCGAACTCGTCGTCGGCGACCTTGCCGATGTAGCCGCACGTACCGCCGAGGGCGGCGATGCCCGCGATCGAGTTGGCGACCGAGCCGCCGGACATCTCGGTCGTCTCGCCCATCGCGCGATAGAAGAGCTCGAGCTGGTCCTCCTCGATGAGCGTCATCGTCGACTTGACGAGGCCGAGCGACTTGTAGACCTCGTTCGAATCGCGCGAGATGATGTCGAGCATCGCGTTGCCGATGCCGGTCACGGCCAGTCGGCTCGGGCCCGGCTTGACGCGCAGCGAGACGGGCGTTGGCGGAGATGTCACTTAGCGAGCGTAGATGCTTTGGACGTAAGGTTGCTACCGATGAGCACCCCCACGAACCCCTATCGCCTCGCCCGAACGGTCGTCCCGTCGGCCTATCGCATCTCGATCACGCCCGACCTGGACGGGTCGACCTTCGCCGGCGAGGTCCACGTCGACGTCCAGGTGAGCGAGACCGTGACCTCGATCGTGCTGAACGCGCTCGAGCTCACCTTGGGCGCCCTGACGGTCAGCGCCGGTGAGTCGAGCGTCTCCTCGCGCGAGCCGGTGCTCGACGCCACCTACGAGACGGCGACGTTCGACCTGGACGATCCCCTGGGGCCCGGCCCGGCCACGCTCCACCTCGCCTTCGAGGGCACGTTGAACGACCTGCTGGTCGGCTTCTACCGCTCGACCTACGTCGACCCGTCGGGCACGAGCCACACCATCGCCACGACGCAGTTCGAGCACACCGACGCGCGCCGGGCCTTCCCCTGCTTCGACGATCCGGCCCTCAAGGCCACCTACGAGATCGACCTGACGGTGCCGAGCGCCCTGTCGGCCTACTCCAACTCTCCCGAGGTCGCCAGCGTCGACCTGGGCGACGGCCGGCGCCGGGTCAGCTTCGCGCCGACCATGAAGATGTCCACGTACCTGGTCGCCTTCGTCGCCGGCGACTTCGAGGAGACGGCGCCCGTCGACGTGAACGGGACGGCGCTGCGCGTGATCTACCCCATCGGCAAGGGCCACCTCACGTCGCTCGCCCTGGAGATGGGCGCCTTCGCGCTCGACTTCTTCGCCACCTACTTCGACATCGCGTACCCCGGCGAGAAGATGGACATGGTCGCGATCCCCGACTTCGCCTTCGGCGCGATGGAGAACCTGGGGCTCGTCACCTACCGCGAGACGGCCCTGCTGCTCGACCCCGCGCTCGCGTCGCTCGCCGAGAAGAAGCGGGTCTCGGAGGTCGTGGCCCACGA
>JBEKKW010000060.1:0-12703 GCA_050010495.1 Acidimicrobiales bacterium | reverse complement strand
GATCCTGCACGAGCTCGGTTTCGCGCGACAGCACGTACGCCTCCAGGTCTACGGGCACCAGCTCGCCGCGACGACCGAGATCGTGGAGTGGGTCAAGGGCACGACGCTGACGCGGTTCAAGGAGCCGCTCGGCGATGACGGCTGGCAGCGATTCGTCGACCTCTACCGCGAACGGCTGCTCGTGGCGCTCGGTGAGCACTCGCCCTACTTCTATCCCTTCAAGAGGATCCTGATCTGGGCCAGCCGCACCTAGAGCACCCGTCGTGGGCGCCCAGTCGCCGCGATCAGCCTTCGCCGTCGGTGGGCGGGGGAGTGGTGTCCGGTTCCGTGGCCGGCGCGAACTGGCCGATGCCGGCGGCCAGCATCACGGAGTTGGGGATCTTCAGCTCTCCGTCGTCGGTGCGCACGGTGACGTAGGTCAGCCCGATGCTCACGACGTACACGTCGATCACGCCGAGCGTGCCCGAGCGGATCCGGATGTGGTCGCCCACGCCGAACGGCCTCGCGAAGAGCAGCACCAGGGAGGCGAAGATGTTGCCCAGGCTCTGCTGGGCCGCGATGCCCAACACGACGCCGGCGAGGCCGGCGCCGATCAGCAGCCGCTGGGCCGAAAAACCGATCGCGGCGAAGACGCAGAAAATGAGGATGACGTAGCCCACGCCCGAGACGAGCAGGCGCACGGCGGCTCCGGCGGCCCGGGTCGAACGCTGCGAGATGAGGGCGTCGAGCCCGGCGCCCAGGCGGCGCACGGCGACGGTGCCCGCGATCAGCAGGAGCACCGCCGCGCTCCAGGCAATGATGTGCTTGTGCACTGAAGGACCGTGGATCTTGCCGTAGTCCGATCCGACGGCGAGCGCGGCGACCGCGATGACGGTGGCCGCGACCCCGATCAGCCAATGGTGCTCGCGCGCGCGCGACGTCGAGGGCGAATGCGAACGGACCATGGTAAGCCACTTTAGTGTTGTCGACCGAGCGGGCCGTGGGCCGACGCGTTCTGCTCAGCGCTTTCGACAGACGAGTTCGCCTTTGCCAATCGGCACCAGCACGGTGTCGACGCGCCGGTCGGCGAACGCCCCGTCGAGCATCGGGGCGAGGTGGTCGCGGTGGCTGATGGCGTTGTCGGCGACCAGCAGGCCACCGGGCACGAGACGGGGCACCACCGCCTCGTAGCACGGGGCGTAGAGCTCCTTCTCCGCGTCGAGGAAGCAGAAGGCGATGTCGCCGAGGCGGTCGACGTACGTGAGGAAGTCCTCGGGCACGATGGTGACGACGTCGTGGACCCGCGCCAGGGTGAACGTCGCTTCGGCCAGGGCCACTTTGGACGTCATGACCTCGAACGTGGTGACGCTCTGGTGTCGCTCACGAGCGGCCAGCGCGAGCCAGAGCGTCGAGTAGCCGGCACTCGTGCCGATCTCGATCCACGGGCCCGGAGGAGCGCTGGCCGCGAGTAGCGCGAGGAGCCGTCCGGTCTCGGGCGGCACCTGTCGAAGACGAAGCAGTCGCGCGGTGCCGTCGACACGATCGCGCTCGTCGATCTGCTCGAGGTCGCGCATCCGCGACGAGATCTCCTCAGGGATGTCGTGGAACACGTCGACCTCGCGCTTTCTTGGCTGGGATCCCCGTCGCCGTCACCACGTTGCTCGTCGACGTGGCTCTAGCGGGCGCGCATCTGGTTGTTGCGGGGTTCGTGGGTGACCTCGGCGAGGCCGAGCTCTTCGAGCAGGGGCGGCAGGTACATGGCGAAGCGGCCGCGGTAGCCGTTGCGAAGGCCGTACCATCCGCCGACGGGGTTCTCGGGCGAACGTCCCCACGCTTCGACGGTTCCCTCGGCGGCCGGCTTCTTCTCGTCCGCGGCGCCGAGCACGACCCAGTCACCCTGTTGGACCAGCCAGGCGTGCAGGTCCTCGATGGCGCGAAGCTGGTACTTCAGCGTGGTCGAACCGACCTGGCACACGAGGACTGGCGGATCGGCCTGCTCGTCGCGATACATCGTGTACTCGGAGGTTCCTGGCGGGGTCGTCAAGGTCCAGGGGCTCTCCTTCGTGCCGTTGGCCATCGTGGTCTCCTTCGTCGGTCCGCGTTGTCGGGGTCGCGTCGGGCGATGGTGGTGACCCTATTCGATTTTTTGGTTATCGGAAAGGGTTGAATTCGATGGTTCGCCGGGCCACGCGGGCGTCCCGCGCCGCCAATTCCTGTCCCCGTGGCCGACGGGCACGTGACGGGCGTAGTGAGCCACTATAAATATTGTCGGCACATCGTTACCCGCAACGTGACCGGTCTCAGAGAGGAGACTCATGACGCCCACGAATCTGCCGAGCCCTACGGTCCTGGACGCCATCGGCTCCACCCCGCTCATCGAGGTCGACGGCGTCTTCCTCAAGCTCGAGTACCTCAACCCGTCCGGTTCCATCAAGGCCCGCATGGCGCGCTACATCATCGAGCGGGCCGAGCGCGAGGGGTTGCTGCGGCCCGGTGACACGATCGTCGAAGCCTCCAGTGGCAATACGGGCAACGCGATGAGCATGGTGGCCGCGGTCAAGGGCTACAAGATGCTCGTGGTGATGCCCGAAGGGATGAGCCCGGAACGGGCGGCGATCTCCACGGCCTTCGGGGCCCAGCTCATCAACGTCGGCAACTTCCACGTCAACGAGGCCCTGGCCCTCGCCGCTCGCCTGGGCGAGCAGCCGGGCCACTTCGCGCCCCACCAGTTCGAGTCGGAGTGGAACGTGGAGGAGAACCGCACCTGGCTCGGACCGGAGATCATCGAGCAACTGCCGCCGCGACGCCAGCCGGACGCCTTCGTGATGGGCGTCGGCACCGGCGGGACCCTGATCGGGGTGGGCCAGGCAATGCGGGCGGTCAATCCCGACGTGCTGGTGGTGGGGCTCGAACCGAGTGAGTCCTGCACCATCCTCTGCGGCGACACCGGCCTGCACAAGATCGAGGGCATCTCCGACGGCTTCGTGCCCGGGATCTACCAGCGCCACCAGCAGCTGGTCGATCGGGTCGTGTCGGTGCACAGCGACGACGCCATCGACGAGATGCGCCGTCTGGCCCGGGTCCACGGGCTGCTGGTGGGACCGAGCTCGGGCGCCAACATGATCGCCGCAAGGCGACTGCGCGAGGAGCTGCCCCCGTCGGCCACGGTGGTGACGATCTGCTGTGACGAGGGCGAGAAGTACCTGAGCGAGTACTTCATTCCGAACGTGCACGTGGCCACGGCCGCGCCCTTCGCCGAGATCTAGGGAATCGGAATCGAGCTCACAGCGGGGTGACGTAGGCCCCGTGGATGCCCCCGTCGACGAGGAAGGTCGACGCGGTGATGAACGAGGCGTCGTCGCTCGCGAGGAACAGCACGGCGCTGGCGATCTCCTCGGGTTCGGCGAACCGGCCCATCGGCACGTGCACCAGGCGCCGGGCGGCGCGCTCGGGGTCCTTGGCGAAGAGTTCCTGCAGCAGCGGGGTGTTCACCGGGCCGGGGCAGAGGGCGTTGACCCGTATGCCCTCGCGCGCGAACTGCACGCCCAGTTCTCGGCTCATCGACAGCACGCCGCCCTTGGAGGCCGTGTAGGAGATCTGCGACGTCGCCGAGCCGAGGACCGCGACGAAGGAAGCGGTGTTGATGATCGAACCGCCGCCGCGCCGTTGCAGGTGGGGGATCCCGTAGCGACAGCAGAGGTAGACCGAGGTGAGGTTGACCTCCTGGACGCGGCGCCAGGCCTCCAGGCCGGTCGTGAGGATCGAGTCGTCGTCGGCGGGGGAGATGCCGGCGTTGTTGAACAGCACGTCGACGCCGCCGTAGGTGTCGGCCGTCGTGGCGTAGAGCGCCTCGACGCTCGCCTCGTCGGCGACGTCGACGTGCACGTAGGTGCCGCCCAACTCCGCCGCGAGCTCGGTCCCCTGGACCTCACTCAAGTCGGCGACCACGACCTTCGCCCCTTCGGCGGCGAAGCGCCGGGCGGTGGCCCGGCCGATGCCGCTTGCCGCCCCGGTGATCACCGCCACCTTGTTGTCCAGTCGACCCATTTCCTATCCTTCCGTTGCGATGAAGACGTTCTTTTCCTCGCTGAAGCCCAAGAGGGCGTCAGGACCGAGCTCTCGCCCGATGCCCGACTGCTTGAACCCGCCAAAGGGCGTGCTGTAGCGCACCGACGAGTTGGAGTTGACCGAGAGCGCGCCGGTCTCCACGGCTCGGGCCACGCGCAGTGCTCGCGCGACGTCGCGCGTCCAGATCGAGCCGGAGAGGCCGTAGGGGCTGTCGTTGGCGATCGCAATGGCCTCGGCCTCGTCCGCGAAGCGCACGACCGACGCCACGGGGCCGAAGATCTCCTCGGTGAAGGCGGGGGCGCTGCGGTCCGGCGTCTCGAGCACCGTCGGCGCGAACCAGTACCCGGGACCGGCCGGCGCGCTGCCCCGGAAGGCCACGCGAGCCTCGTCGACGTAGGAGGCCACGCTCGCTCGATGGGCGCCGGTGATCAGCGGTCCCATCTCGCTCGTCTCGTCGGACGGGTCGAGCACGCGCAGCGCACGCACGCTCACCTCGAAGAGCTCCATGAAACGCTCGTAGGCCGACGTCTCGACGAGGATCCGCGAGCGGGCGCAGCAGTCCTGCCCGGCGTTGTCGAAGACGGCGTAGGGGGCACCCGCGGCGGCGCGCTCGAGGTCGGCGTCGGCGAAGATGATGTTGGCGCTCTTACCGCCCAGTTCGAGCGTGACCCGCTTCACCTGTTCGGCGCAGCCGGCCATGATGGTGCGACCCGCGCTGTTCGAGCCGGTGAAGCAGACCTTGCGTACGGCCGGGTGGGTGACCAGCCGGTAGCCGACGGTCGCCCCGTCACCCGGCAGCACCTGGAAGACACCTTCGGGCAGCCCCGCTTCGAGGCCCAGTTCGGCCAGTCGCAGCGCCGTCAGCGGCGTCAGCGTGGCCGGCTTCAAGACCACCGTGTTCCCGGCCGCGAGGGCCGGCGCGAGGCCCCAGCCGGCGATCGGCATCGGGAAGTTCCAGGGCGCGATGATGCCTACGACCCCCAGGGGCTCGTAGAAGGTGAGGTCGACCCCGCCGGCCACCGGGATCTGGCGCCCGGAGTGACGCTCCGGCGCGCCGGAGTAGTAGGCCAGCACGTCGCGTACGTTGCCCGCCTCCCAGCGGGCGTTGGCGATCGTGTGCCCGGAGTTAGCGACTTCGAGTTGCGCCAGTTCCTCGTTGTGGCGGTCGACCACCTCGGCGAAGCGGCGCAGCAACCTCGCCCGGTCGGCCGGGGTGACGGCGCGCCAGTCCGGCGCGCATCGCTGTGCCGTCTCGATGGCCCGGTCGGCCTCGACCTGATCGAACATGTCGACGGTCGTGACCGTCTGCTCGGTCGCGGGGTTGATCACCGAAAGTGCGCGGCTCACAGGCGCTCGAACCCGCGGTAGCGCTCCCAGTCGGTCACGGCGGCGCCGTGCGCGGCCACCTCGACGTCGGCCGCGCGCACGTAGTGATCGACGACCTCGTCGCCGAAGATGTCGCGCGCGACGGCGCTTTCGTCGAAGAGGCGCAGGGCCTGCTCCAGGGATGTCGGCACGCGCGGCGCGTCGGCCACGTAGGCGTTGCCGACGAAGGGCGGTGCCAGGGGCAACTTTTCCTCGACGCCGCGCAGTCCGGCGCCCACCAGGGCCGCCAGCGCGAGGTAGGGGTTGACGTCGCCGCCGGGCGTGCGGCACTCGAGACGGATCGACGGTCCGTGTCCGACGACGCGAAAGGCGCAGGTGCGGTTGTCGAGGCCCCACAGCAACGCCGTCGGCGCGAACGAGCCGGCGACGAATCGCTTGTAGCTGTTGATGTTGGGGGCGAGGAACAGCGAGAGCTCGCGCGAATAGGCGAGCTGACCGGCTAGGAAACTCTCGAAGACGGGGGAGAAGCCGTAGGCCCCGTCGCCGGCGAACACCGGCTCGTTCGCCTCGTCGCGCAGCGAGAGGTGGATGTGGCAGGAGTTGCCCTCGCGCTCGTCGTACTTGGCCATGAAGGTCAGGCTGTAGCCCTCCTGCGCGGCGATCTCCTTGGCCCCGAGCTTGAAGAGGCCGTGCTCGTCGCACTTGTCGACCAGCGTGTTGTACTTGAAGGCGATCTCGTGCTGGCCGAAGTTGCACTCGCCCTTGGCCGACTCGACGACCATGCCGGCGCCGCGCATCGAGCGTCGGATACGACCGAGCAGGGGCTCGATCCTCGAGGTGCCCTGCAGCGAGTAGTCGACGTTGTAGAGATTGACGGGCGTGAGATTGCGGTAGCCCGAGTGCCACGCCTCCTCGTAGGTGTCCTCGAAGACGATGAACTCCAGTTCGGTGCCCGTCAGCCCCGTCCACCCCCGTTCGGCCAGTCGGGCGACCTGCTGTTGGAGGATCTGGCGCGGCGAGGGCGCCACGGGCTCGCCCGCCATCGTCTCGACGTCGGCGAAGATGACGGCCGTGCGCTCGTGCCAGGGGACGCTGCGGATGGTGGTGAAGTCGGCCTTGAAGGCCAGGTCGCCGTAGCCGCGTTCCCACGAGGTGAGCGCGAAGCCGTCAACGGTGCGCATGTCGACGTCCGAGGCGAGCAGGTAGCTGCAGCCGTCGATCGGCCCGTCGCCGATATCGTCGGCGAAGAATGAGGCGTCCATGCGCTTTCCCTGCAGTCGTCCCTGCATGTCGGTGATGGCCAGGACCACCGTGTCGATCGCGCCGGAACTTATCTGGGCGAACAGTTCGTCGGGGGTGAGACGACCAGGGGTTAGTGACGTCACTTCGACTCCTCGCGTTCCAATGGCCATTGAACGGTTTCGCTCGTCGCCGATACTACCCAAGTTGGCCGAGTTCGACGTTGGCCCGAGCTGCGCTTGGTGCCGTCAATGACGGTCATGACAAGGTGTGTCGGATCCTTCGTACACGCCTTGAAACGCTCAAAACTGTGACCGTTGATCGGCGAGCGAGTGAGCGCCACGGGCGTTCGGCTGCTCCGAATCTCCCTGGCGTGGTCGCCTCTGTTGCGCCAGGCGCAACAGAGAAGTGTCGAAGGGTCCGGTATCGACATCGCTGATCGAACGCGGGTGCGATCGCGTTGAAAAAATCGCCATTTGATTTGCGGCAGAGGGAGACAACAAATATGCTCACCGCAACGAAGTTTCACGTTGTCCTACGGGACCAGCACTAGGGGGAGGGCCGGATGAGCGATAGGTCTGGACTGTCGTCAGACGAGAAGCGGCTTGCCGCCCTCGGCTACAAGCAGGAACTGAATCGCGGTTGGAGCGGGTTCTCCAACTTCGCAATTTCGTTGACGATCATCTGCATCCTCAGCGGCTGCTTCACGACCTTTGGCCAGGCGTGGAACGACGGGGGTCCGATCGCCATCTCGATCGGCTGGCCGGTGATCAGCTTGCTCGTCCTGCTCGTCGGGCTCTCCATGGCCGAACTCGCGTCGAAGTACCCAACGGCGGGCGGCATCTACTACTGGGCCCACAGCCTCGGCGGCGCCGGCTGGGCCTGGTTCACGGGCTGGTTCAACCTGCTCGGACTGGTCGCGATCACCGCGGCCGTGGACTACGGCTGCGCGTCGTTCCTGAACTCGGTGCTCGCCCTGTACAAGTTCAACTTCATCATCAACTGCACGACCACGAACCCCTCGACGATCCTGCACAACACGTTCATCCTGTTCTTCCTGATCCTCGCGGCGCACAGCATCATCAACGTCTTCTCCTCGCATCTGGTGTCGCTGCTGAACCGGATATCGGCCTGGTGGATGCTCGCCGGCGTGATCGTGATCGTGGGCGTGTTGATCTTCGGGCCCTCTACGCACCAGAGCGCCTCCTGGGTCTTCTCGCACCGGATCAACAACAGTGGATTCTCGGGCCACCTGTACTGGTTCATGATCCTGCCGCTCGGCTTCCTGCTCACCATGTACACCTTCACCGGCTACGACGCGTCCGCGCACCTGTCGGAGGAGACGCACGACGCCGAGCGGGCCGCTCCGCGGGGGCTGTGGACGTCGATTGCCTATTCGGCGATCGGCGGCTGGGCGGTGCTGCTCGCCATCACCTTCGCGGCGACGCACATCGCCGCGATCAACGCCGGCGGCGGCGGTGCCGTTCCGATCATCGAGACGGCGCTCAGCACCACACTCGCCAAGTTGGTGCTGGACATCTCCACGATCGGACAGCTGTTCTGCGGCATGGGCTGCGTGGCGGCCGCCTCGCGCATGGTCTTCGCCTTCTCGCGCGACGGCGCCGTACCCGGGCACGCGCTGTGGCGACGCCTGGGCAAGAACAAGACGCCCTCGTGGTCGGTGTTGTTCGTGGTCGTCTTCGCCCTGGTGATCACGATCCCGGCCCTGTTCGGCAATAAGGCCGGACTCCCGGTGGCCTTCTTCGCGGTGACGTCGATCACGACGATCGGGCTGTACATCGCCTACATCCTGCCGGTCTTCCTGCGCTGGCGGATGGGGAGCCGGTTCGAGCCGGGCGTGTGGAACCTGGGCAAGCACTACAAGTGGATCAACGCCATCGCCATCATCTGGGTCGTGATTTGCGTGGTCATCTTCTGTCTGCCGACGTCCCCCGCGGCCGTACCGTGGCTGACTGGCTTTAGTTGGAGTGACTTCAACTACGCGCCCGTCGTCACCATTGTCCTGGCACTTGGTGTCTGGATCGCCTGGGCGGCCGGCGCCAAGAACACGTTCAAGGGACCGGTCAGGACCATCGACGATCCCGACGTCGGTACGTCCGAGGATCCGGCGCTGATCCCGACGAACTGAGCAACGAGGCGTCGCTGTTCGCCTTCTGATTGTTGTGTGCGGTGGGGGCAAGGGTCCACCGCACGCAACAATCGTTCATCCCCGACGTCGCTTCATGGACCGTGGGAGTTCAGTCCTGCGGCGAGGTGTTCGTCATGTCCGGGTGCAGGCTGTACCCGACGCCGGGTGAGTTCTGGATGAGGGTGCCCTCCTCATCGTTCAGTTTCTGACGCAGGCGGTGCACGTAGGCGTGCACGTACTGGGTTTCGTCGTCATAGCCGGGTCCCCACACGGCGCTGAGGATCATCTGCTGCGTGCAGGTGCGCCCGACGTGGCGCGCGAGGAACGAGAGCAGCTTGAACTCCTTGGTCGTGAGCTCGACCGCCCGCCCCCGGAGGCGGGCTTCGTGATGCACGAGGTCGAGCTCGAGCGTGCCGAGGTCCAAGGTGGCCACCGGCGCCTCGTCAGGTTCGACGGACCTGGTGCGGAGCACCGCGCGGATACGGGCCTCCAGTTCGGCCATGCTGAAGGGTTTGGTGACGTAATCGTTGGCCCCGCCGTTGAGCGCCGCGATCTTGCGGTCCTCGGTGTCCAGGGCCGACAGGATGATGATCGGCACCTCGCTCCACTCTCGAATCCTCTGACAGACGCTGAGTCCGTCGAGGTCGGGCAGCCCGATGTCGAGCACGATGACCTCGGGCGACGCGAGGGCCGCCTGGGACAGGCCCCCCTCGCCGTTGGTGGCCGTGGTCACCTGGTGGCCACCGGCCTTGAGCCCGAGGCGCAGGGCGCGCAACAACGACTGATCGTCATCGATGACCAGGACCTTGGCCATCTCAGAGTTCGCCGGAAACGTCGCGGGCCGGGCCAAGGGAGAAGACGAATCGGGCGCCGCCGCCGTCGGCCTCCTCGTACCAGATTCGCTCACCGTGGGCCTCGACGAAGGTGCGCGCGATGGTGAGTCCCAGTCCGGCCCGCCCGCCGGTGTCGAACTGGGCAAAACGGTCGAAGATCGATTCACGGTGGGCCGGCGCCACTCCCGGACCTTGGTCGGCGACGCTCAGGCGCACCTGGTTGTCGACGACGTCGGCGGCGACGGTGATGGTCCCGTCGTCGGGGCAGTGGCGATCGGCGTTGTCGAGCAGGTTGATCAACACCTGGCCCATGATAAGAGGGTCGACGTTGACCTTGGGCAGCGATTCCGGCACGCGCACCACGATGGTGCGCTCGCTCAGCGCCGGCCCCAGGGCGTTGAGCGCGTCGTTGACGAGGTCCCTCACTGACGTGAGCGAACGACGGACGCTGAAGACGCCGGCCTCGATGCGGGTCATGTCGAGCAGGTTCGTCACGAGACGCGTGAGTCGGTCCGATTCGACCTCGATGAGGTGGTGCAGTTCGTACGTGTCGTCCGGCGACAACAGGTTGGCCCGGTTCGCGAGCGTCGAGGACGCGACCTTGATCGTCGCGAGCGGCGTGCGCAGGTCGTGCGAGATGGCTCCCATGAGACCGTGGCGCAGCCGGTCGACCTCTTCGAGCAGGTGGGTGCGCAGCGCCTGTTCGCGCAGCCGCGCCCGCTCGAGCGCGAGCGCCGCGTCGTTGGCGAAGGTGCTGAGGATCTCGCGGTCGGTCTCGGAGCTCGGCAGGCCGTGCATCGCCAGGATCCCGACCGGCCGGCCGGAGGCCGAGAGGGCGATGGTGCGCACCTCGCTGGGCGACTGTGCCGTCGTGCCCACGCTGACGGTGAGGCCCGAGCCCGGGTCGAGGCGACGCAGTTCGTCGTGAGAGAGGGGCTCCCCGGCGGTGGCGGCGACGCGCAGGCGTCCCTCGTCGAGCACCAGCAGGGTCACGCCGGGCACGTCGAAGAGGGTGCGCGCGGCGATGACGATCTGGTCGAGCAGCTCCTCGACGGACTGGTCCTGCACCAGCAGCTCCGAAAGCTCGTAGAGCCGTTTCGTGGCCTCCCCCGAGCGCCGGGCCTCGGTGCGGGCCCGATCGACGCTGGCGACGACCCGGGCGATCAGCAGCATCACGACGACGTAGACGATCAGGGCCGTCCAGTTCTGGGCCGTGCCCACGTTGAGCGTGCGATAGGGCGGGATGAACTCGTAGTCGTACACGAGGAATCCGGCGATCACGCTGACCGTGCCGGCGAGGAAGCCCCCGAGCACCACGCCGAGCACCACCGGCACGACCAGGACCAGCGCGGCCGTCGAGACGCTGATGTGCGAGCGCAGGGGTAACAGGGCGCCACCGAGGGCCAGCGCGCAGGCCACTCCGACCGTCGATCCCACGAGGCGCCTCTGCACGACTGCATTCTTCTACGAAACGTGATCGAGCGTCGAAGAGGGGAAATGAAGAGAAAATGAAGGTCCCTGAATCGTTATTAAGAGACTCTTGAGAAGCGTGCCGCCAGACTGAGGTCATGGCAGATATCTACTCACTATTGGGTTTCCTCGGGTTCACGCTCGCGTCGCTCGGGCTCATCTGGGCGCTGGGGCGCGTATGAGCTTCAGTCAGATCGTCCTATTCGTCGTGGCCGTGGTGATGTTTTTCTACCTGGGCTACGCCATGTTCAAGCCGGAGAAGTTCTAGATGGGCTTCTTCTTCACCATCGTCACGCTGATCATCGCGCTGGGCTTGACCTGGCGCTACCTCGGCTCCTACATGGCCGCGGTCTTCGAGAACCGGGTCCACTTCCTGGGCTTTCTCGAACGGCCGATCTACCGACTGCTGCGCACCGGACCCGAGCAGGAGCAGACCTGGAAGCGCTACGCCGGCGCGATGATCATCTTCTCGTTCGTCTCCCTGGTCTTCACCTACATGATCCTGCGCCTGCAGGGCTCGCTGCCGATGAACCCCCAGCACCTGGGCGCCGTCGGACCGGCCCTGAGCTTCAACACCTCCGCGTCGTTTCTCACCAACACCAACTGGCAGAACTACGGCGGCGAGACGACGATGTCCTATTTCTCCCAGGTCGGTGCGCTCACCGTTCAGCAGTTCGTCAGTCCGGCCGTGGGCATCGCGGCCGCCATCGTGCTGGTTCGCGGATTCTCTCGGCGCAAGTCCCCGACGATCGGCAACTTCTGGGTCGACATCACGCGCTGCATGCTCTACATCTTGTTGCCGATCGCCTTCCTCTTCGGGATGGTCTTCGTGGCCCAAGGCGCGGTCGAGACGCTCGCCGGGACGGTCAACATCCACGACGCGATAAACGGCGTCTCCCAGACGATCCCGCGCGGGCCCATTGGCTTCATGGAGGCCATTAAGCAGCTGGGCACCAACGGGGGAGGGTTCCTCAACGCCAACTCGGCGACGACCTTCGAGAACCCGACGGGACTCACGAACTGGTTGTCGATCTACCTGCTGTTGTCGATCCCCTTCGCGCTGACGTACACCTTTGGCAAGATGGTCGGTCACGTCAAGCACGGCTTCGCCTTGTTGGCGGTCATGGTCATCCTGTTCGGTTCGTGGGTCGCCTTTACCGCGAACGCCGAGCATGAGAACAATCCGGCCGTGGCGGCCGCGGGGATTACGTCGACCGTGGGCAACACCGAGGGCAAGGAGGTCCGATTCGGGGACACGACCTCGGCGCTGTTCGGCGTGGCGTCGACCAACACCTCCACCGGTTCGGCCGACGCCTCCTACGACCAGTTCACGCCCATCGGCGGGCTGGGGCTGCTCACGGGCATGATGATGGGTGAGGTCACCCCGGGTGGGACGGGCAGCGGGTTGTACACGCTACTCGACTACGCCATCATCGCGGTGTTCATCGGTGGATTGATGATCGGACGCACGCCGGAGTACCTCGGCAAGAAGATCCAGGCGCGGGAAGTCAAGCTGGCTGGTCTGGCCGCCCTGGTGATGCCGATCACGGTTCTCGTGGTCACCGCGGTGGCGGTGTCGTTGGCGGTCGGCCGTGCCGGCCCGCTCAGTGCGAATCATGGTCCTCACGGCTTCACCGAG
>JBEKKW010000059.1:0-12721 GCA_050010495.1 Acidimicrobiales bacterium | reverse complement strand
CTGGATGTACGACGACGGCTGGGGCGGTAGTTCCTCGGCCACCTCGAACATCTCGTGCACCTCGGCGACGTCGTCGGGCTGCTGGGCCCACCGTGACGAACTGCTGGGATCGGACCCCGGCTACAACCCCGGCGTCGGGCTCAACTGCCAGGACTGCGAGATGGGCACCGGCTACGCGGTGGTCAACGGCTCGTCCTCCTTCGTCGACCTCATCGAAGTGCCCAAGGGCGCCCCGCCGGCGATGAACTTCACCTGGTCCGAAGAGCTCTCACAGGGCTTCTAGGACCCTCGACCCCGCCCGGTAGGGACGAAGCACGTCGGCTCGCCTCTATCGCCACGTCAACGTCAGGGTCGACTCGATCTGCTCGTTCACGAGCCGTTCGAGTTCGGCGTGGGTGTCGACCATGCCGGTGATCCAGGCCACGTTCTGGACCCAGGTGCTCGCCCGCGAGTCCAGTGCCGATCCGACCCGGGCGTTCACACTGACGGCCTCGATGCCCGCCAGGTCGCTCAGCGCGGCGACGCCCTCGACGCCCTCGAGGGTCGTGGCCGCTTCGGGGGCCACGACGATTCGAAAGAAGGCGACGGGCGAATTCGACAGCACGGGCATCGGACCGACGTCCTGGCCCAGGGCCAGTTTCATGGCCCAGACCGTCATCGACGGGCCGCCGAGGCGCTTGATGAGGTCGTCGATGCCGCCGCCCAGGCGACCGTTGACCTCGATGAGGCGGGCTCCCTGCGGGGTCATCTTGACCTCGGTGTGGACGAGCCCGTGCTCGATGCCCATCGCCACGATCGCCTGAGTGGCCAGCGCCAGGGACGCGTCCCAGTCGGTGCGGTCCAAGTTGCTGGGCATGAACGATCCCGTCTCGCGAAACGGTGGGGCGAAGGGGAAACGGCCCGTCACCGTGATGTGATCGATCTGGCCGTCGCGCACGACGGACTCGACCGACACCAGGTCCGACGCCAGCGTCTGATGGGGGTTGCGGTCCGCGAGCCACTCCTCGAGGATGAACTGCTCGTCGGGATCGCATTTGGCGATGGCGTCGGACAATTCACGCCCGTCGTGGACCAGGAAGGTGTCGCGACTTCCCGCGCCGGCCCGGGGCTTGAGGACGGCGGGGAACGGGACCGCCCCGTCGAAGCTCGACGAGGTGACCTCGGCGAAGGCCGGGACCGGCAATCCGGCCTCGCGCAACGCCCCACGCTGGGCCAACTTGTCGGACAGCAGATCCGCGGTCAACGGCGCGTGGAAGGGCAGGCCCAACGTCAGGGCGACCGTGGCCGCCAGGCGGATCGGAGGGTCGTTGAAGACGACCACCCCGTCAACGCGAGCGCTCGCCACGCTCTTCACGCACTGCGGTTCGCTCAGTCCCCGCAGGTCGACGACGTCACCGAAGCGCGACAACGTTCGTAGCGAGGGCTCCTCGGGCGACCAGCCGACGACCCACACGATGCGACAGAGGTCGCGGGACGCCGCGTACAGCTCGAAGACCGGGCTGGAATGCTCATTGTGAAAGACGGCCAGGCGAGGTAGGTCGCTCACCGGGCGTTTTCTCGAGCGCCCTCGCGGGCCGGCACCCGCGAGGGCGGGGCCGGCTCCACGAGCAGTCCGGGGGGAACGCTCTCGAGCGTGGACAGTATCGACTCGGCCAGCGCCCTCGCGGACGCGGGGTCGAGCTCGAGGGCGATGCGGGCGTCCGGTCCCCTGGTCGGATCGGTCACGTCGATGAGCAGGGCGTGGCCGGCCGGGAAGTGCACGGGGTGGTCGAAGTAGACGGTGGCGTCGGTGACGCGGATCCAGCCCTGGCGGGCCTTGGCGCTACCGCGCAGGGCCACCCGGTCGGTCTGATAGGTGCACACGCGATCTCCTCTAGGCCAGGGTCCGGGCGAGGAACGTGAAGATCTCTTCCCACGCCTCCTTGGCGGTCTCGGCGCGGTAGCTCGGTCGTTCGACCCAGAAGAAGGCGTGGCCGGCACCCTCGTAGACGTGGAACTCGAACTCCTTGTGGGCGTCCGTCAGCGCCGCTCGGAGTTCCTCGACCTGCTCGGGCGAGGGGAATTGGTCGTCGGCGCCGAAGAGTCCGAGCAGCGGTCCCGAGAGGTTCGCGACCTCGCCGACGACGGCCTTCATCAGGAACGGTCGTTCGGGCGGGGAGTCGGCCGTGACGAAGGCGCCGTAGCAGTCGATCACGGCGTCGAGGGGCAGTCGGCATCCCGCGAGGAACGACTGACGCCCGCCCGAGCAGTAGCCGATGGAGGCGACCTTGGCGTTCGACGTCGGCAACGACGTCAGGTGCTTCATCGCCGCCTCGACGTCGCCGACCAGGCGATCGTCGGGCACGCCGCCCTGAGCCCGCGCGACTGCGGCCGCGTCGTCGGGGCTCGCGCCGGGGGCTTCACGCGAATAGAGGTTGGGCATCAGCGCGTTGTAGCCGTGCGCGGCGAAGTTGCGGCAGATCTCCTTGGTCTCGTCGTCGTAGCCGGGCATGTGGTGGATGACGACGATCGAGCCGACCCGGTCGACGTCGGTGGGGCGGGCGAGGTAGGCCTCGATCTCGTCACCGCCGTGCGCGGTGAGGGTGATGGTCTCGGCAATCAGGTTGTGCGTCATGGGTTCCTCTCTCGGGGCGGGTAACGCGATTCTACAAAATCGGGCCGACGTCTAGCCGCCCGAGATCGGCGGCAGGACGGCGATCTCGTCGGTGGCGCTCACGGTCCGCGTTGATTCGGCCGACTCGCCGTTGACCCAGACCTGGCTGATCAGCAAGACCTCCTCGAAGGCCCCGCCGTAGCGGTCCACGGCGCGGGCGAGGACGGCGGCGACGGTCGCGCCCTCGACGTCGTCACGCGAGAGGCCGGCCGCCTCACGGGCGGGACCTAGCAGGAGCAGCCGCGCCACGATCGAGGCCACCTTCCTTCGCGCGAGTCGGATGCGGGCCGGCGTTCTGCGATCTCCCCTCGCGCCGGACCGACCCTCATGGGGCGACCGCAGCCACGTCGGGGTCGATGAGACCCGCGTCCAAGAGCAGGATGCGCACCTGGTCGCCGATAGCCAGTCCCTCGCCGTCGGGGACCAGGGCCAGGGCGTTGGCCTCGGCGACCGCGCTCAGGAGGTGCGAACCGTGGCGCGCGCCGCTATGCACGTGGAATCTGCCGTCATCGTGGACCCGGGTCACGACGTGCACCAGGTAGAGCCGCCCGTCGCGGACGCGCGCGAGGGAGCAGTCGGCGACGGCTTCGATCACCGGTCGAAGCAGCGTGTGCTGGCCCGCAAGCCGGCGAAGCGCGGGACGCACGAACATCTCGAAGCTCACGCGCGTCGAGACGGGATTGCCCGGAAGACCGAAGATCGGTGTGGCGCCTTCGGCCACGCCGAAGGCGAAGGGTTTGCCCGGTCTCATTGCGACCTGCATCCAGCGGGCCCGACCGTCGCAGATGTCGTCGAGCACGGTCTTGACGAAATCGACGTCGCCGACGCTCACGCCGCCCGTCGTGATGATGGCGTCACAGTTGGCGAGCGCCCCGCGCAGCGCGCTCGACGTGGCCGCTTGATCGTCGCCCACGATGCCGAGGTCGAGGCCGTCGAAGCCCGATTGGCGCAGCAGTGCGAGCAGCATCGGTCGGTTGGCGTCACGGATCTGGCCCGGGGCCAATTCGGTGCCGGGCCCCGCGAGCTCGTCGCCGGTCGAGAAGACGCCCACGCGGGGTCGGGGATGGACCGTCACGGTGCTGACGCCCTGGCCGGCCAACACGCCGACGTGCACCGGGCCGAACTCGGTGCCCGCCTCGAGCAGGACCTGACCGACGGCCACGTCCTCGCCCGGGTGACGGACGAACTCACTCTGACTGATCGTGCGCCGGATGAAGGCGATCTGGCCGTCGTTCTCGACGTCGACCTCTTCGATCATGCTGACGCTGTCGGCTCCCTCGGGCAGCGGTGCCCCGGTCATGATCCTCATGGCCTCGCCCGGTTCCAGGCGTCGCGACGGGGCGTCGCCCGCGAAGATGGTTCCCGTCACGCGCAGCCGCGTCGGCCCCGATGACGTGTCGGCCGCGCGCAGGGCGTACCCGTCCATGGAGGAGTTGGTGAAACCGGGCACCGGCTCCGTCGCGCGGACATCGTTCGCCACGACCGAGCCGAGCGCGTCACCGAGCGGGCGTTGCACCGGCGACAGTGCGGTGAGCGTCTCGAGGACGAAGGCCCGAGCCTCGTCGGGGCTGATCACGGGGCTGACCGGTCCCTCGCCTGCGGCAGCGACCCCAAGGGGCTCACTCCTGCACCCCGATGATGGGACGCCGATCGCCGCTCCACGCCGAGCCTCCCTCGAAGAACTCGCGTTTCCACATGGGGACGCTGGCCTTGATGGTGTCGATGCAGTACAGGGCGGCGTCGAAGGCCTCCTGGCGGTGGGGGGAGGAGACGGCGACGACGACGGCGCACTCGCCGAGCTCGACCCGACCGATCCGGTGATGGATCGCCACCGCGCCCAGCGCCGGCCAGCGCCGGCGCGCTTCGGCGATGACCTCGGCGACGCGGCCCTGCGCCAGTTCGGTACTCGTCTCGTACTCCAGAGCCGTCACGTCGTCGTGCTCGGGCGAAGCGTTGCGGACCATGCCACAGAAGGTGACGATGGCGCCGCACTCCGGACGCGACACCCACGCGCTGAGCCGGTCGGGCGACAGCGCGGTAGCCGAGATCGATATCCAGTCGGTTGACGGGGGCGAGGTCACGAAGTGCATCCTATGTTTGGTCGACGGCGAAGGGCCCGGTCACGCGGGGCCGGAGCCGGTTGCTCTCAACCGCCGATCATCGACATCGAGCGGGCCGGGCGCAGAAAATCCGGCTCGTTGATGGCGTGGCCCGGGAACTTGGCCCAGACCGACTGGCGCAGCATGCGGGCGATCACCTCGTCGCCGTGGCCTTGGCGCAGGGCGTCGCGCACCGTGAGCTCGTCATCGGAGAAGAGGCAGTTGCGGATGGACCCGTCGGCGGTGAGGCGAAGGCGGTTGCAGGTGGCGCAGAAGGGCTGGGTGACGCTCGAGATGAGTCCGATCTCGCCCGTCCCGTCGACGAATCGGAACCGCTCCGCCGGAGCCGGACCACTCTGGCCGTCGCTGGCCACGAGCGGGAAGACCTGCGAGATGCGTTCGAAGACCTCGCGGCCGGGGACGAGTTGGTCCCGATCCCACTGCCCCTGGCCGTCCAGCGGCATGAATTCGATGAAGCGCACGATGCGCCCGGTGTCGCGGGCGAAGGCGGCGAACTCCACGATCTCGTCGTCGTTCACGCCGCGCAGCAGCACGACGTTCACCTTCAGCGGACGCAGTCCCGCGGCCTCGGCCGCGTCCATCGCCTGCAGGACGGTTCGAAGGTCGCCGCGGCGCCGAACCGCCTCGAAACGCTCGGGCCGCAACGAGTCACAACTCACGTTGACGCGCCTCAGCCCGGCGTCGGCCAACTCGCCGGCCAGCGCGGCGAGTCGCATGGCGTTGGTCGTCATCGCGAGGTCGCTGAAACCGAGCCGCGACAGGCTCGCGACCAGCGTGACCAGGTCCTTGCGCACGAGCGGCTCGCCCCCGGTCAAGCGGATCGACGTGACGCCGAGGTCGCGGGCCACCCGGGCGACCCGCGTGATCTCCTCGTAGCTCAGCAGGGCGGCGCGAGGTAGGAAGGTCATGCCCTCTTCGGGCATGCAGTAGACGCAACGAAGGTTGCAGCGATCGGTGACCGAGATGCGTAGGTCGTCGTGGACGCGGCCGTAGCGGTCGACCAGCGGTCCTTCCTCGGGCATGTGGGCCACGGCGGCACCCTTCGCCGGGCCGTCCGTCGTGGGACGGTGGCGCTGGACCGAGACCGCGACGGGTGCCGGTGCCGCTTCGATCCCTCGAGTTGCCACGCCCTCGCCCTTCTCGCTTTTGAACACGTCGTTGGCCTAACCGTCAGCCACTGGCACTAACAAAGTCCACGTCATCGTAGTGGCGAAGCCGTGGACTCACCTGGTCGTGTCGGCTAGCCGTCCCCAGTCGCCCGATTTGCCGCCGGTCTTGAGATCCAGGCCGAGGCCGTCGATCTGGGCCAGCGGATCGACGTGCGAAAGGGCGTTCAGGATCGCCAGGGCGGCCACGGCGCAGGCCGTGAGCGCCTCCATTTCGACGCCGGTGCGTTGGGTCGCGTCGACGGCTGCGGAGATCTCGATGGCGCCCGCGGTCACGTTCACCTCGACGTTGACCTGGTTGAGGCTGATCGGGTGGCACAACGGGATGAGATTCGAGGTCTGCTTGGCCCCGTGGATGCCGGCCAAGCGGGCCGAGTGCAGTGCCTCGACGCCCTCGGAGTTCGCCAGGCCCGTGAGGTCGGCCGTGGTGCGCACGACGCAGCTGGCCAGGGCCTGGCGATGGGTGGGACGTTTGCGCGCGACGTTGACCATGCGCAGCTTTCCCGTGCTGTCGAGGTGCGAAGAGTGCTGTGTCATGGTCTTTTCGTCGATCCCCCTGCCCACCTATATTGCATTTTTTGCCGTTGCAGAGGTAAGCGTACCCGTGGCGATTGCTTGCTTAGTGTGTCGATGGCCACGTTGGCATTTGTTGACGTTCGACGAAGCGCCACTTTGGTAGTCCGGCGTCAGAAAATATCGATTCGTGCTTGCAATTAAAGGAGAAGGCTTTTGTCGGCTCACTAGGTTCGTGGGCTCTCAAAGTGAAAATTACGGACAGAAATTGGGTTCATTTTGGGTTTTTGTCGACCGTCATTTGATGGTGGTTTGAAATGCTAGTCCCCATGTCCCTTACCTTGTATCTTGCAATTTATGGAACGTGGCGGTGCGCCCGATGATGCCCGTGACTGACGAGCGGCGCCGGGCCGGCCGGGCCCGCGCGGGCGTGGTCGTCGCCGATTCTCCGGTCTCCGACGAGCCACCGGAGATCGTGGTGCCGGTGCTCAGCATCGAGCCGGGTCAGGCGCCGCCGGTGGAGCGCACCTGGGTCAAGCCGACCTACATCGTTCTCACGGTCCTGCTCGCGGTCTACATCGTCTCGGTGATGGTGCGTGGGGCGAGCCACCAGTTCACCTGGCTCGACGGTTGGTCGGTGACCGGATTCGAACTGGTGGCCTCCCTGCTGTGTATCACCAAGGGGCTGGAGCGTCGTCCGGGCCGGGCGGTGCCCCTGATCCTGGGCTTCAGCCTGCTGTCGTGGACGATCGGCGACTTCTTCTTGACCGTTGAGTCCCTGGGCGGTAACACCCCCCCGACGCCCTCGGCGGCGGACGCCTTCTACCTGCTCTTCTACCCGCTGGCCTACGTCGCGACCGTCATGTTGATGCAGCGCGGACTGGGGCGGCTGTCGCGACCGAACTGGCTCGACGGCGTCGTCGCCGGCGCCGGCGCGGCGGCGCTGTGCGCGGCCTTCGCCTTCCACAGCATCATGCACCTGACGGGCGGCAGCGACCTGGCGACGGCGACCAACATGGCCTACCCCGTGGGCGACCTCCTGATGCTGTTACTGGTCATCGGCGGCACCGTCCTGCTGTCGGACCGTCGCACGAGCCAGTGGTACCTGCTCGCCACGGGCCTGGTGTTCATCGTCATCGGCGACACCTTCAACCTCTTCTCGTCGTCGTCGATCGACGCGCGCTTCAACAACTTCGGCAGCGATTTCAACTCCATCGCGTGGCCGATCGCCATCTTGTTGATGTCGATGTCGGTGTGGATGCCGACCAAGTTCCAGGACCCGCTGCGCGAGCAGAAGGCCTCGGGCTTCCTGCTGCCCGGCCTCGCGTCGGCCGTCGGGCTCTTCATCCTGGTCGCCGGGACCCTCGAGGGCATCAGCCGCGTCGCGTTGTGGCTGGCCGTCTTCACGCTGATCACCGTCGGGGTCCGTCTGGCCATCTCGGCCCGGAGCCTACGGATCCTGACCGAGGAGCGCCACCGACAGGCCCACACCGACGAGTTGACGAGCCTCGGCAACCGCCGCCAGCTGTTCCACATCCTCGACGTCTTCTTCGCCGAACAGGCTCTCCTGCCGGTGCCGCGAGAGATGGCCTTCCTCTTCGTCGACCTCAACCACTTCAAGGAGATCAACGACTCCTTCGGCCACCCGGCCGGCGACGAGTTGCTGCGCCAGCTCGGGCCGCGCCTCACGCGGGCCGTCGGCGCGTCGGGCTCGGTCGTGCGCCTGGGCGGGGACGAATTGGCCGTGGTGCTGATGGACGCCGACGCCAACGAGGCCGTCAAGGTCGCCGATCGGATCATGGCCGAGATCGCCCAGCCCTTCGTGCTGCACAAGATCAACGCCAGCGTCGGCGCCAGCATCGGGATCGCGCTGGTCCCCTCCAACGCGTCCGACGGGCCGGGCCTGCTGTGGTGCGCCGACGTGGCGATGTACCGCGCCAAGCTGGGCAACACGGCCTACGTCTTCTACGACCAGGACCTCGACGGCGGCGAGAACCAGCCCAACCTGCTCGACGAGCTGCGCCTGGCCGTGGAGAACGGCGACTTCGTCTTGCACTACCAGCCCCAGCTCGACCTGGGGAGCGGCCAGGTGCGGGCCGTGGAGGCGCTGATCCGTTGGCCCCACCCCAAGCTCGGCCTCGTCCCGCCGATGAAGTTCCTGCCCCTCGCCGAAGAGGCCGGCCTCATGTGGCCCCTGACGACCTGGGTCCTCAACGAGGCGCTCGCCCAGTGCGCGGCGTGGCGCACCGAGGACCGGATGCTCGCCGTCTCGGTCAACGTGGCGACCTCGGACCTGCTGGAGAACGGGTTCATCGAACTGATCGAGGAGCTGCTGGCGCGCTACGAGTTGCCGGCCGAGGCGCTGGTCATCGAGATCACCGAGACGACCATCATCAAGGACTTCGTGCGCTCCCAGTTCGTGATCCAGGTGCTGCGCGACATGGGTGTCATCGTGTCGATCGACGACTTCGGCGCCGGCTTCACCTCGCTCGCCTACCTCAGCAGCCTGGCCGTCGGTCAGCTCAAGCTCGACCGCACCTTCATCACGGCCCTCGGGGCCGATGGCAAGGGCCGCGACCTCGAATTGGTGCGCGCGACGATCAACCTCGGTCACGACATGGGACTACTGGTAGTCGCCGAGGGCATCGAGGACATCGAGACGCTCGACCTGTTGGGCGACCTCGGGTGTGACATGGCCCAGGGGTACTACATCAGCCGTCCGACGCCGGCCAACCGGCTGGCCTTCAAGTCGAGCAAGGACGATCCGGCGGCGATCACGGCCGGGCGCCTCGTCACTCGTCTCTAGGGCCCAGCGCGACCGACCCGACGTCGTCCCCGTGTGCCGTGGCGTCAGTCCGGCGCGGTCAACGAGCACTCGACGATCTCGTCGATCTTCACGTACCCGATCCTCGTGTAGACGCCGTTGGACGTCGCGTTCGTCGAGTTGGTGAAGAGCATGACGCGATGGCCCTGGTCGACCAGGCGCGACGACACCGTGGCCGTCAGCTGGCCGGCGTAGCCGCGGCGGCGCTGTTCGAGCGGCGTGTAGACCGGTCCGATGCGCACGACGGAGCCGCCGGGACCGTCGACGACGGGTGAGGTGCCCAGCGCGCAGACCACGAGGTCGTCGACGTGCCAGAGGTGGATCCGGCCCTCGGCCAGCGCGCCGCGAAGTCCCTCTTCGAGTCCGTGGCGCTCGATGTCGGTCTCGAGCGCGAAGGCCCACCACCACCGCGTGAGCAGTTCGAGGTCGTCAGCGGTGGCGAGACGCGAGGCGCCCGGCGTCGGGGCCGGCGCCGCCAGCGGGCCCAACTTGTAGATCCAGAGCCGTCGTTCGATGGTGCGTACGAGGTGGCGGGAGGATCCCTGGGTGAAGGTGTCGAGGAACCCCTCGACCAGGGCCTCGGAGCCGGAGACCCCGGGGATCTCGGGGTCGTCGCCGAGCACGGCCCGCGCGGCCGGCGCCACGGCCTCGAGGGGCATGGGCGAGAGCACGAGCTTGAACGGGGCGGTGCGCATCATCATGGCCCGAGTCACCCCGACGTCGTCCTCGATCACCCACCAGAACTGCCGATCGTAGTGGCGTATACCGTTGGCGATGGAGGTCGCGACGCTGCCCATGACGTTGGTGAGGTAGGGCTCGTCGGAACGCAGCGTCACGGTCCGCTCGAGGAACGTGGCCGCGTCGGGGAGGCGAATTACCTTCATCCGAAATTCTCGCATCGCGCCGTTCGGCCGTCAATGACCTGGCGCTCTCGGGGCCACCGGCGTCAGGCCCCACGTCCGCGCGACCAGGGTGAAGGACTCCGCCCGCGCGTGGAAGTCGTGCGTTCGCGTCGAGAGCATCAGTTCGTCCGCGTGCGTGCGCTCGACCAGACGGACCAGGCCCTCGTGCACGGTGTCGGGGTCGCCGATGACGTGCGTCGACATGGCGCCGTCGGCGATACCTCGCTCGGCGTGGGTGAACGGGTAGGCCTGCGCCTCCTGGGGTGAGGGCAACGGTCCGAGTTTGCCCACGCGCCGCTGCACCACGCTCAGGGCCGTCGAGCCCGCGAGCCAGCGGGCCTCCTCCTCGGTTTGCGCGCAGAGCACCGAGACGGCCACCATCACGTTAGGGCGATCACTCACGAGAGAGGGTTCGAACGAGGAGCGGTAGATGGCCAGGGCCTGGTCGAGCTGTTCGGGCGCGAAGTGGTAGGCGAAGGAGAAGGGCAGGCCGAGCATCCCGGCCAGTTGGGCACTGAAGGTCGACGAGCCGAGCAGCCACACCTCGGGCAGGTAGCCGCTGCCCGGAGTGGCGAAGGGATGGCCGACGCCCCCCTCGCGCGGTAGGAGGTAACTGATCAGTTCGACGACGTCGTTGGGGAAGGTGTCGGCGCGCAGGTCGCCCGAACGGCGCAGCGCCCGCGCGGTATGCGGGTCGGTGCCCGGCGCGCGGCCCAGGCCCAGGTCGATCCGACCGGGGTGCAGCGCCTCGAGCGTCGCGAACTGCTCGGCGACGACCAGGGGCGAGTGGTTGGGTAGCATCACGCCGCCCGAACCGAGGCGAAGCGTGGTCGTCGCGCTGGCCAGGTGGGCGATCAGGACGGCGGGGGCTGAACTGGCGATGGCGGCCATGCTGTGATGTTCGGCGACCCAGAGACGGTGAAAGCCGAGCGCTTCGACCAGGCGGGCCATCTCGGTCGTCTCGCGCAGCGCTTGGGCCGGCGTCGCGCCGGTGCCCACCGTGGCGAGGTCGAGCACCGAGAGCGGGATCACGGGAGAAACCCTAGGGCGACCCACCAGGCAGCGACGCGGCTACCAGCCTGAAGGGGAGCATCCGTACTGGTCGGGGACCCAGCCGTGGGTCACGCGCATACCAATGAGGATCTGCTGGTCGACCGTGGCCTCGCCGGCGACCGGGGCGAAACGGCGCCCTCCGTACTGATACCAGGTGGAGTTGAGGAATCCAATGCCCGAATAGACGGGTCCGGTCATCGACCAGTTGCCGTCGACCTCGCAGATGGCGACCTGCTGCCACTTGGCCCGCAGTTCCCCGACGCTGACCCGGATCGCGGCCGCGTCGACGACCAGGGCGTGCACCACGGCCGAGACGCGGGGACGGGGGTGGACCACGGCCCTCGCGACCGGCTTGGTCGGCGTCGCCGCACTGGCGCTCGGCGAGGGCAGGGTCACGGCGGTCGTGGCGAACAGCGCCAGGGCGAACATGACTCTTCGCACAGTCTCTCCTTGACCTACCCCGCACTGCGCCCGGAATCGAAGGATTGACGGGCGCGCGGCGCAAAACTCGGCTGATCGATGGACCCGCCAAGGGGGCAGTTGGGTTGGTCACCTGGTCCACAACGCTGTGGGGCGACGACGGGGCAGTCGTAACTGCCAGAGGTCAGCCTAGCCGCCGCGGGCCCCCAAAAGGGCGACCGGGGGCCGCAAAAACCGCCGGAATTCGCTGTTCATCAGGGAGGATATGTCGACCAGGTCCGCCAGCTGACGGCGTCCGAATGGCCCAAAAGGGGCCGGCAGAGCGTTCGTCAGCCGCCCGCCATGGCGCCGACGATGAAGAACGGTTCGGCCCCCGAGACGACCTCGTCGGGCAGGATCTGGTCGGGCGATTCGTGCGAGAGGTCCTCTTCGCAGCCGTAGAAGCGCACGAAGGGACGGCGTAATTGGGTCCGGGGATCGCGCACGGTCCCGTAGAGGACCGGGAATCGGGCCTCGAGGGCGTCGATGACCGCGCGCTGGGTGGGCGGGTCGGCCACCTCGAGCTGGACCTCCCCGCTGACCTGCGCGAGCGTCTTCAGGTGTGCCGGCAGGACGACACGGATCATGCCAAGGTCTGGACTTCGACCGAGAGCACGGCCGGGAGGTCGTGCACGATGGCCTCCCAGTTGTCGCCGCCGTCGGGCGAGACGTACACCTGGCCTCCGGTGGTGCCGAAGTAGACGCCGCTCGAATCGAGGGAGTCGACGGCCATCGCGTCGCGCAGGATGTCGACGTAGCAGTTGGACTGGGGCAGCCCCTTGGTGAGCGGCTCCCAATCGCCACCGCCGCTGGTGCTGCGGTAGACGCGCAGCTGGCCCTCGGGTGGGAAGTGCTGCGAGTCGCTCGTGATCGGCACGACGTAGACGGTCTCGGGCTCGTTGGCGTTCACGTCGATGCAGAAGCCGAAGTCCGTGGGCAGGTTGTCGCTGACCTCGTACCACGAGTCGCCCGCGTCGTCGCTGCGCATGACGTCCCAGTGCTTTTGCATGTACAGCACGTCGGGGCGTGAC
>JBEKKW010000058.1:0-12733 GCA_050010495.1 Acidimicrobiales bacterium | reverse complement strand
CCGCCAGCGCGAAGAACTCGAGCCCCTCGCCCGTATCGGACCGGCCCCAGGACTCGAGCAGCCCGGTGCTGGGGTCGACGCCCACGCAGAGCGGCCCGAGGGCCCGGATGCGCTCCTGCAGGCGCGCCCCGAAGGTCTCATCCATGGGCCACCCCCACGATCTCGTGGACGGTCTTGACGTCGTGACGGCGCATCCACTCCCCCAGTTCTCGCTGTATCTTCCAGAGGGCGCGCGGATCGGCGAACGTGGCGGTGCCCACCTCGACCGCCTGGGCGCCGGCCATCAGCATGGCGACCGCGTCGGTCGCCCGCGAGACGCCGCCCACCCCCACGATGGGCGTGTCCGCCAGGGCCGCGCGACAGTCGTAGACCGCGCGAAGGGCGACCGGAAAGATGCCGGCGCCGCTCACGCCTCCCCCGCCGTTGCCCAGTGCCGGGCGGCGACGTTCGACGTCGATGGCCAGGCCCAGCACGGTGTTGACGAGCACGAGGGCGCTGGCCCCGGCCGACACCGCCGCCGCGGCGATCTCGATGAGTTCGGGCGTGTTCGGACTGAGCTTCACCCAGATCGGCAGTTCCGCGAGCGCCGCCGCCGCCACGACGTCACGGGTCGCCTCGAGCGAGTGCGCGAAGATCCGCGAACGGTCGTCGAGGTTCGGACAGCTGGCGTTGACCTCCAGCGCGACGAGATCGGCGCCGCGCATCAGGCGGGCGGCCTGGGCGAACTCGTCCACATTGCGCCCCCAGATGGACCCGACGACCCGGGCGCCGCGACCGAGCAGGGCCGGCAGGTACTGCGAGCGCCAGGCCTCGACCCCCGGACCGGCCAGGCCCACCGAGTTGAGCATGTGCTCGCCCGACGCGACCACCCGCGGGGCCTCGTTGCCGGGCCACGCGAAGGCGGCCAGCGACTTGACCACCACGGCGCCCAACTCGGCGAGGTCGCCGTAGCCGGCCAGCTCGTCGCCGTAGCCGGACGTGCCGGCCGCCGTCAGGACCGGTGAGCGCAGGGCCACCGCGCCGACCCGGGTCCCGAGGTCGGGCCCTAACACGGGTGCAGCTCCTGCAGCGAACGCACGCGCCACCCCCGGGACCTCGTGTCGGCGATGCCCTTGGCCGCCGCGAAACCGGCGCTGAGCGTCGTCAGGCAGGGCACCGACAGGGCCACGCAGGCAATGCGGATCTGCGCGCCGTCGGCGCGGGCCCCGCTGCCCGAGGGGGTGTTGATGACCAGGTGGACGGCGCCGCTCGAGATCATGGTGACGGCGTTGACGCCCAGGTCGGCCAGGCCCACCTTGCCCACCAGGGTGGCCACGGCGACGTCGTGGGCCCGCAGGAACCCGGCCGTGCCCACCGTCGCGGCGATGTCGAACCCGAGGTCGCGCAGTTCGCGCGCCAGGCTCAGCCCGTGGACCTTGTCGCGGTCGGCCAGGGACATGAAGACCTGGCCGCCGTCGGGCAGCTTGGTGCCCGCGGCCAGCTGGGCCTTGGCGAAGGCGATGCCGAAGCTCTCGCCGATGCCCATCACCTCACCGGTCGAGCGCATCTCCGGTCCGAGGACCGTGTCGACGCCGGGGAACCGGCTAAAGGGCAGCACCGCCTCCTTGACGCTCACGTACTCCGGCACCGGGGTCGATTCGGGCACGTGGCCGTCGCGGCGCAGTTCCTCGAGGCTCTGGCCCATCATGACGCGCACGGCCACCTGGGCCAGCGCCACCCCGGTCGCCTTGGCGACGAAGGGCACCGTGCGACTGGCCCGGGGATTGGCCTCGAGCACGAAGACCTCCTCGTCCTTCACGGCGTACTGCACGTTGATCAGTCCCACGACGGCGAGGGCCTCGGCGATCTTGGCGGTCCACTCGTGCAGCACCGCGAGCACGCCCGGCGTGAGCGTCTGGGGCGGCAGCGCGCAGGCCGAGTCACCCGAGTGCACGCCGGCCTCTTCGACGTGCTCCATCACCCCGGCCACGAAGACCTCGCCGCGTCCGTCGCGCACCGCGTCGACGTCGACTTCCACGGCGTCCTCGAGGAAGCTGTCCACCAGGATCGGCCGGCTGACCGAGACCCCGCCCTCGCGCGCCAGCGAGCCGTGGGCGCTCGTCAGATCCTTCATGACCCGCTCGAGCGACGTCTCGTCGTAGACGATCTCCATCGCCCGTCCGCCGAGCACGTAGCTCGGACGGATCAGCACGGGGTAGCCAATGCGCTTGGCCACCGAGCGGGCCTCGGGCAAGGTCGTCACCACGTCGCCCGGGGGCTGGCGCAGCCTCAGCTCCCGACAGATCGCCGACCACCGCTCGCGGTCCTCGGCGACGTCGATGGACGACACCGACGTGCCCAGCACCAGCTCGGGGTCGATCGAGTGCGACAGCTTGAGTGGGGTCTGTCCGCCGAGCGAGACGATGACGCCGCGCACCCGCGCGCCGTCGACGCAGGCCGCCCGTTCGGCCGCGATCACCTCGGCGAGGTCCTCGGGCGTGAGCGGCTCGAAGTAGAGCCGGTCCGACGTCGAGTAGTCGGTGGAGACCGTCTCGGGGTTGCAGTTGACCATGACCGTCTCGTAGCCCATGTCGCGCAACGCCATCGACGCGTGCACGCAGCAGTAGTCGAACTCGATGCCCTGACCGATGCGGTTGGGACCGGAACCGAGGATGATCACCCGGTCGCGCGACGAGGGCGCCACCTCGCTGGTGTCCTCGTAGGTGCTGTAGTGATAGGGCGTCGAGGCCTCGAACTCGCCGGCGCAGGTGTCCACGGTCTTGAACGTCGTGTGCACACCCCGGGCCCGGCGCAGGCGTGCGACCTCCGTCGCCGTCGTGGCGGCCAGGCCCGCGATCTGGGGATCGGAGAATCCCCACTGCTTGTAGCGGCGCCAGCCCCGAGCGTCGAGCGAGGTCAGGTCCACTCCCACCAGCTCGCGCTCGCGCACGATGATCTCCATGAGCTGATCGACGAACCAGCGGTCGATGCCGGTGCGCGTGGCGACCTCGTCGAGCGACGCCCCGCGCCAGAGCACCTCGTGCAGGGCGAAGAGCCGCTCGGGCGTCGCGACGACGCAGCGGTGCCACAGGTCGTTGTCGTCGAGGTCGGCGAACTCGTTGTCGGCCCCGAGCGCGAAGCCCAGACGGCTCTGCTCGAGCGAGCGCACGGCCTTCTGCAGCGACTCGGCGAAGTTTCGTCCGATGGCCATCACCTCGCCGACCGACTGCATCCGCGTACCCAGTTCCGGTATGGCGCCGGGCAGCTTCTCGAAGGCCCAGCGCGGGATCTTGGTGACGACGTAGTCGATGACCGGCTCGAAACTGGCCGGGGTGACGCGGGTGATGTCGTTGCCGATCTCGTCGAGGCGGTAGCCGACCGCCAGCTGGGCCGCGATCTTGGCGATGGGAAAGCCGGTGGCCTTGCTGGCCAGCGCGCTCGAGCGGCTGACGCGGGGATTCATCTCGATGACGAGGCGCTGGCCGTCCTGCGGGTTCACGGCGAACTGCACGTTCGACCCCCCGGTCTCGACGCCGACGCGGCGCAGCACCGCGAAGGCGTCGTCGCGCATTGCTTGGTACTCGACGTCCGAGAGGGTCTGGATCGGCGCGACCGTGATCGAATCGCCGGTGTGCACGCCCATCGGGTCGAGGTTCTCGATGCTGCAGATGACGACGCAGTTGTCGGCGACGTCGCGCATCACCTCCAGCTCGTACTCCTTCCACCCGGCCACCGACTTCTCGACCAGGATCTCGCCGATCGGCGACGCGGCCAGCCCCTCGCCGGCCAGTCGCACGAAGTCCCGCTCGTGGTGCGCGATGCCGGTACCGGCGCCGCCGAGGATGAAGCTCGGACGCACCATGATCGGCCACCCGATCGTCGCGGCGATCTCGAGGGCCTCCTCTAGCGTGCGGGCGAAACCGGACGGCGGCGTCTCCAGTCCGATGTCGGTCATGGCCACCTTGAACAGCTCGCGGTTCTCGGCCGTCTCGATGGCCAGGGGACGGGCGCCGATGACCTCGATGCCCAGGCGCTCGGTCACGCCGCGTCGGACCAGCTCCATGGTCAGGTTGAGTGCCGTCTGACCGCCGAGCGTGGGTAGCAGCGCGTCGGGCCGCTCGCGTTCGAGGATGTCGACGAGCACGTCGACGTCGAGGGGTTCGACGTAAGTGACGTCGGCGGTCGAGGGGTCGGTCATGATCGTCGCGGGATTGGAGTTGACGAGGATGACCTTGTAACCGTCGCCGCGCAGCGCCTGGCAGGCCTGGGTGCCGGAGTAGTCGAACTCGCAGGCCTGACCGATCACGATCGGCCCCGACCCGATGACCATGATCGAGTGGATGTCGTCGCGCCGGGGCACTAGAGCACCTCGAGCGTGCCGCGGCGCAGCAGCGAGTCGAAGCGGGTGAAGAGGTAACGCGCGTCGTGCGGGCCCGGTCCGGCCTCCGGGTGGTACTGCACGGAGAAGCAGCGGTCCCCGCTCGACGAGATGCCCTCGATGACGCCGTCGTTCAGGTTGACGTGGCTGACGACGCCGCGCTCCAGGGAGTCGGCGCCGACGGCGTAGTTGTGGTTCTGGGCCGTGATCTCGATGCGGCCGGAGGCGAGGTCCTTGACCGGGTGGTTGCTGCCGTGGTGGCCGAAGGCCAGCTTGTGCGTCGAGGCGCCGAGCGCGGTGGCGAGCAGTTGGTGGCCGAGGCAGATACCGAAGATCGGCACCGTGCCGAGCAATTCACCCAGGACGGCCACCTGGTCGCGCAGGGCGGCGGGGTCCCCCGGACCGTTCGAGAGGAAGAGTCCGTCCGGCGCCAGCGCGCGCACCTCGTCGGCCCCGGTCGAGGCGGGCACGACGGTGACGCGAAAGCGCTGGGCCAGTTGGTCGACCATCGCGCGCTTGATGCCGTAGTCCATGGCGACCACGTGCAGGTCACCCCCGCCCCGGGTGTAGCTGGTCGGCGTCGAGACGTCGCGTACGAGGTCCCGGCCGTCGGTGCCGAGGGCCGAGGCCGCCGCGTCGCGCACGACGTCGAGCCCGCCGTGGCCGAAGGCGCCGGCCCGCGCGCCGTGGTCGCGCAGGTGACGGGTCAGTCGGCGCGTGTCGATGCCCACCAGCGCCGGGATGCGGTGCTCGATCAAGAACGACTCCAGCGTGGTGCGCGAGCGCCAGTTCGACGCGACGTCGGAGAGCTCGCGCACCACCACCGCACGACAGTGGGGCCGACTGGACTCGTCGTCGAGGTCGCTCACGCCGTAGTTGCCGATGTGGGGATAGGTGAAGCAGATGACCTGACCGGCGTAGCTCGGGTCGGTGATGACCTCCTGGTAGCCCGAGAGGGCCGTATTGAAGACGAACTCGCCGGTGACGAAGCCCTCGTCGGGCAGGTGGGCCGCCGCGTAGCCCTCGAACGTCGCCCCGTCGGAGAGCACGAGCACGGCCGGCGTTCTCACTGGACCGGTCCATCCCCGTCGACGACGAGCCGGCCGCGCACCAGCGTCGAACGTACCCGCCCGACCATGGCCCGGCCGTCGTAGGGGGTATTGGTCGAGCGGCTCTGGCGAGACTCGCGCTCGACAGACCAACGTGCGCCGGGGTCGAAGATGACGAGGTTGGCGTCCTCGCCCGGCGTCAGATGCCCGCCGTGCGCGCTCAGACCGATTCGGACGTCACCGGCGCGCAGTTGGGCGATCCGCGCCGGGCCGCGGCTCATCAGCTCGAAGAACCGTTGCGGGCTGGCCCCCTCGGCCCCCAGGGCCTCGTAGGTCAGCGAGGCGGCCTCCTCGAGGCCCAGCATGCCGGCCGGCGCCTCGTCGAACACGAGGTCCTTCAGTTCGGGCGCGTGCGGGGCGTGGTCGGTCGCCACGGCGTCCACGGGCCCGTTGAGCAGGGCCGCCCGCACTGCGGCGACGTCGCTCGCCGCGCGCAGGGGCGGGTGGACCTTGAAGAGCGGGTCGTAGCCAGCGCAGGCGCTCTCGTCGAGGGTGAAGTGGTGCGGCGCCACCTCCGCGCTCACCGCGAGGCCGTCGAGGCGGGCCCGTTCGACCATCATCAGGGAGCGGCCCGTCGAGAGGTGCATGAAGTGCAGGGCCCCGCCGGTGAGTCGTACCAGTTCGATGTCGCGCTGGACCATCAGTTCCTCGGCCAGCGCCGGGCGGCCCACCAGGCCGAGGCGGCTGCTCAACAGCCCCTCGTTCATCGACCCGCCCGCGGCGAGGCGCTCGTCCTCGCAGTGCTGGGCCAGGCGCACGCGCAGCGGTGCCGCGTACTCGAGGGCCCGGCGCAGCAGCGACGGGTCCTGCACCCCGACGCCATCGTCGGTGAAGATCCTCACCCCCAACTCAGCCATCTGCGCCAGCGGCGCCAGCAGTTCGCCGCGCCGGCCCTGGGTGATCGCCCCGGCGACGGCGACGTCGACGAGACAGTGGCGACCGCGTTCGAGCACGTAGGAGACCAGGGCGACGTTGTCGAGCGCCGGCTCGGTGTTGGGCATCGCCACGACGGCCGTGTACCCCCCGACGGCGGCCGCCCGGGCGCCGCTCTCGATGGTCTCGGCCTCCTCGCGGCCCGGTTCGCGCAGGTGGGTGTGCAGGTCGACGAATCCCGGTCCGACCCAGCAGCCGGTGGCGTCGATCTCGTGGACGCCCGCCGGCCCCTCCAGCCTCTCGCCCACGTCGGCGATGCGTCCCTCGCGCACGAGCACGTCGCCGACGAACTCGGTGCCCTCACCGACGAGCAGGCCGTGGCGAACGAGGAGGTTCACGCTCCCGTCTCCTTTGGCGTTGCGGCGAGACAGAGGTAGAGCACCGCCATGCGGATCGGCACGCCGTTGGCCACCTGTCGGGTGATGAAGGCCGCCGGAAGGTCGGCGACGCGCGAATCGATCTCCACCCCGCGATTCATCGGTCCGGGGTGCATGATGAGCGTCGAGGGCGACAACCGCCGGGCACGCTCCAAGGTGAGACCGTAGGTCGATGTGAACTCCGCCAGGCTCGGCACGAAGCTGCCCGAGCCGCGCTCTTTCTGCAGGCGGAGCAGTCCCACGACGTCGGCCCACGCGAGCGCCTCGTCGAAGTCGTCGGCCACGCTGACCGGCCAGCTCGCGATGTCCTCGGGCAGCAACGTCGCGGGCGCCGCGACGCGCACGCTGGCCCCCAGGGCCACGTAGGCCGCGATGTCGCTTCGCGCCACGCGGCTGTGGCGGATGTCGCCGACGATCACCACCCGCAGCCCCTCGAACAGTTCCGCGCCCGACTCGGGACCGGACGTGCCCCGGCGCTCGCTGAGCACCTGACGCACCGTGAAGACGTCGAGCAGTCCCTGGGTCGGATGCTGGTGCAGTCCGTCGCCCGCGTTGATCACCCGCACGTGGGGCACGTAGCGGCTGACCTGTTGCGCCGCGCCGCTCGACTGGTGGCGCATCACCACCGCGTCGATGCCGAGCGCGTCGATCGTGGCGATCGTGTCACGCAACGACTCGCCCTTCTTCACGCTGCTCGACGCCACCGCCAGCGACAGCACGTCAGCGCTCAATCGCTTCGCCGCCGTCTCGAAGCTCAGCCGGGTGCGCGTCGACTCTTCGAAGAAGAGCGACGCCACGACACGGCCCTTGAGGGCCGGCACCTTCTTGATGGCGCGACGATTGACCTCGACGAAGGACTCCGCCGTGTCCAGCACCTCGACGATCGCGTCCTTGGACAGGTCGTCGAGCGACAGGAGGTTCTCACCGCGGATCGAGTCGATCACGGCGCCTCGCGGGTCCCGATCCACACGCCCTCGAGCGTGGCGACGATGGCCTCGTGACGCGACGTTGGCAGGTTCTTGCCCACGAAGTCCGGCCGGATCGGCAGTTCGCGATGTCCGCGGTCGACCATCACGGCCAACTGCACCGACTCGGGCCGCCCCCAGTCCGACAACGCGTTGAGGGCGGCGCGGATCGTGCGGCCGGTGAAGAGCACGTCGTCGACCAGCACCACGGTGCGCCCGGAGAGGTCGTGGTCGATGTCGGTCAGCGCCGACTCGGGCATCGGATTGAGCGAGAGGTCGTCGCGGTAGAACGAGACGTCCAAGAGCCCCAGCGGCACGGGCTCTTGAACGATGTCGCCCACCAACGCGGCCAGCGTGCGCGCGAAGGGTTCACCGCCCTTTTGCAGTCCGATCAGCGAGAGGCGATCGACGGAGTGATTACGTTCGACGATCTCGTGGGCGATGCGGCGCAGGGCCCGGGTGACGTCCTCGGCGCTCATGAGCTGGCTCTTCGCAAAAAACGTCAGGCCGCGTTGACGCGCCTGACGTTGCTCGTTCGTACTCATCACTCTCCTGCCGTACGGGCCTCACGGGACCCGCTTCACGACGTTCGATGTCAACGGTAGCAGAACGGCCCCGCGCCGCGGACCCTGGCGGGCGACCCCGATTCAGGTCTCGTGCTCCGGCCGCGCCGGTGACCCGTCGTCGGGCGCACCCTCGGTCGTTGGCTCGTGCAGGTCCCGCTGGTACTCCTGCCAGGCGGCGAGCATCCCCGAGAACTCCGGCGCGACGGTGGGCGGAGCCTTGCGCCGACGAAGTGAGGCCGTTCCCCCGTGCAACAGGTTCCACCACATGTAGATGCCGAAGAGCCCGAGCAGCGGCCACTCAAAGACGTAGGCCCAACTCAGGCTGTTGCCGCCCTCGGCCCGCCCCAGTTCGAACCAGAAGGCCACCACGCACAACGCCAGGCCCGACGCCAGCGTCAGGTGCAGCTTGAGCGCGTCGGTCCCGCGTAGGCGACGGGGCTTCGTGTCGTGGGGCGAATCCCCCTCGACTCCCGGCGCGTCGTTCACGTGTTCACCATAGTTGTGGACTCTCGCGCGAGTTAACCGGTGCTGGACCGAGAGCACCGCACCACCGTCGTCGAGTCGCCGTACTGACCCGCAGCCGGAGAATCGCGATTTCACTAGAGTCGGTGCAGACCGAGTGCGGACTGGTGTGTCAATGAGCAACGAAGCAGAAGACAGCCACACGGTCCCGAGCCCCGCGCCTGACGCTTCGTCGACGCCCACCTCTTCGCCGGGACTGGACGAGGCCGACCGGGCGGCGGCCCTTCGAGCCGGACGGACTCCGGTCTCGCCAAAATTCATCCTCGGGGCCATCGCCGCCTTCGCCGTGCTCGGCCTGGGCGGGGCGTTGCTCCAGCACTTCGACGGCAATCTGGGCCTTCCCACCTCCACCACGCTGGCCCCGTCGTCGACGACGACCCTGGCGCCGGAACCGCTCCAAGAGTCGCCGCTCGATGAGTTCATGGGGCTCAAGGACATTGGTTTCCAGAACGCGCCGGGGATCGCGCTGACGAGCCAGAACGGTCACCCCTGGAACCTGCGCGACGATCGGGGCAAGGTGGTGGTGCTCGCCTTCTACAACGCCATCTGCAACGACATCTGCCCGGTGCTCGGTTCGGAGATCGCGCAGGCCCGGGCCCTTCTCGGCACCCACGCCACGAAGGTCGACTTCGTCATCGTGAACACCGATCCCCACGACCTACGCGTATCACGCACGCCGCGCGCGCTGAGCGTGCCCGGTCTGGCCGGCGCGAAGGACGTGCGCTTCGTCACCGGCCCGCTGGCGAAAATCAATCCCGTGTGGATCCACTACGGCATCTCCATCGAAACCGGGAAGAAGACCCCCGTCGTCACCCACAACAACATCGTGTACTTCATCGATCCCCGGGGGCGACTGCGCGTGCAGGTGGACCCCTTCGCGAGTGAGAATCGATCGGGCGCCGTGGGTTTGAGCGCCTCGGACATCCATCGGTTCGCCCTGGGGATTTCTCGGGTAGCCGGTAGTCTCGTGAAGTGACTGACGACCTCGGCGGCGAACCACGTAACCCCTACGACCCCGGTTCCATGGCGCTGTCCTCGCTCTCGTCCGGGGCCGCCGCGTGGTACAAGCGGCCCTGGTTCTTGATCGCCCTGGGCGTAGTGGTCGTGCTGGGCGTGTCGATCGTCACCGACCTGCCGAGCCACATGTCCCCGGCCCAGGACGCCGCCGAGCAGAACGCCTACATCGCCGAGATCAACACCGACATCGCGCCCTGCGTCTACGGCGTCAAGGAGAGCTTCAGCTTCTACCAGGAGCAGTTGGACGGTCGCCTGACCCCGTCGGACCTCTCGCAGGTCCCCGAGCTGCTCGTCGGCGACCAAACGGTCTGCTCCTTCACGAGCGAGGGCATCTACGACCTGACGAACAACATCGACGTCAACATGACGGCCGCCGGCACCCACGTCAACGACATGCTCAACGACGTCGTGCTATGGACCACGTCGGACGCGCTGGCCGCGATCGAGGACATCCAGTACCTCTTCGAGCACCCCCACGACACCGCCAAGATCAAGAACCTGGCCAAGCAGGAGGTGCTCCTGCGTCGCGACGGCGCCAAGATCCAGGCCGATTACAGCGCCGCCGAATCGGTGTTGGGCGTGAAACTGACCAAGCCCGACATCCCGGTGCTGCGCACGATCACCAACACCTAGCGACCGGCGAACGAACCCCTTCAATCCACGGAATCGACACCGCCGTAGATCCGCTGGTTTCGCATGAGGCGGTACAGCTCGTCGTCGGGATCATCCTCGGAGGCCAGCCAGTGGACCAGGTTCCAATAGATGACGGGCAGGAAGGCCCCCGCCGACAGGAACCACATGCACGCGGCGCCGATCTGCTGGTCGATGTCGCCCGACAGGTGAGGGCCGGCCACGTGCGCGAAGGCGCTGTACCACGGTCGGTCCGACATCGCCGACAGGTAGGCCAGCACCCAGACCGTCCACATCGCGACGGCCGATATCCCGATGCGGTAGGGCCGCGTGGGACCCGGCCGCAGCGGCCTCGACTCGACGAGGTCGAGCCACAGCACCACGCCCACGCCGACGAGGGTCAGCGACTCGACCGGCACCAGCCACGGATGGTTCACCAGGGCGTTCACCGCCGGCACCGTTCGCCAGACGATGCTCGTCACACAGAACAGGACCCCGAGGCCGTAGGCCCGATGGGCCGCGGGATGGCCGTAGCGCGCGATCGCCAGGCGGTCGAGCCAGAGGGCCCTGGACGTGGGACGGGCAATGCCGTCGGCGTTGAACTCGTAGGGCGCGCGAGTGGCGAGCCCGATGCGCCGCCACGGCGCGCCGGCGACCAGGAGCGCCGGTATCGAAATGGCGAAGAGGCAGTACTGGATCGACTGGACGTACTCGTAGCGTTGCGCCCACTGCGAAAGCGGCGGCACCAGGGCGAGGACCCACAGCAGCGCGCCCAACGGGGCGAGGGCGACTCGGAATCCTTCGCCTTTAGGGTTGGGTGGTTCCGCTGACGCCCCTAGGGTCACTTGAAATGTTGACGCTGGAAGAAGCCCCAGAGGCACACGCCGAGGAACGTGCCGAGCAGGACAACCAGCGTCAGGACCTGAGCACCTATGTACATATCAACCGCCTGCATCCTCACTGACCCTCAACCGTTGAGTAGTCACCTTACGTACCTTGCCACCTCACGACCAAATTTAGTCACGCCCAACTACAAAAGATAGAACATGGCGAAGAAGAGCAGCCCGCTGACGGCCACGAAGCCCCAGAAGTACGTCATCGACGCGATGTTCGCGCGGAAGAGCTGCGCCGAGGGCTCCATCGTCAACTCCGCGAACTTGCTGCCGGTCTCCTTGTGCATCCGTATCGATCTCGCCAGCACGGTCTCGATCCAGTAGGCCCCGAAGAGCAGCGTCATGATGCTGATCACCGTCCACCCAATGAACGTCGAGGCGTAGCCGTTGGCCCCGGGGTAGAAGGGCAGTTGGGTGCACTCCCATATCTGTAGGAACAGGGCGAGCAGCACCGCGCCCAGCGCCGTCCATCCCGCGACCTGCCAGTCCAGCACCTCGCCCTTGCGAAGGCGCATCTGCCCGAAGACCAACAAAAGGGCCGTGAGGACCTCCAGGGAGTAGATCGCCCAGCCGTAGGCCGTGGGGGCCGTCACGTGGTCGGGACGCCACAGCTGGCCGTTGTTGCTCGAACGCAGGTAGAAGTAGGCGAAGGCCTCCGAGGCCAGCAGGAACGTGTACATGCCAATGGCGAGGCGCCCCCCCGTCCAGAGCGAACCGACCTGGGCGCGAAGCTCGAACTCCTTCTCCTCGGGAGTCTCGCTGTAGCCCGATGACTTATCTACGGTGTCTGACATAGCTCGTCCTCTACTCGTCGCTCGACCAGGACGGTGGTGCGCCCGACGGCGAACTGGCCGCGGGGCTCGGGGCCTTCTGGCCGAAGTCCGCGAGCGGCGGCGCGTCCGCCTCGCTGTAGTGGTACGGGTCGCTCATGATCACCGGGATCCGGTCGAAGTTGTGCGGCGGGATCGGGGTCGCCGTCTGCCACTCGAGACCCAACGAGTCCCAGGGGTTGGACGACGCCTTCTCGGGGTTGATGTAGAGCGAGTACACCAGGTTGATCAAGAAGACCAGGAAGGACAAACCCAGCAGGAACGCGCACACCGACGAGAAGTCGTTGAGACCCTGCAGGCTCTTGGCGTAGGTGAAGACGCGGCGCGGCTGGCCGAGCAGCCCGATGATGAACATCGGGAAGAAGGTCAGGTTGAAGAAGATGAACATCCCCCAGAAGTGGACCAGGCCCAACTTCTTGTTCATCATCTTGCCCGTCATCTTGGGCATCCAGTAGTAGATGCCGGCCATGAAGGCGAATAAGAGCCCGCCCATGATGGTGTAGTGGAAGTGCGAGAGCACGAAGAATCCTCCGT
>JBEKKW010000057.1:0-12865 GCA_050010495.1 Acidimicrobiales bacterium | reverse complement strand
GGTCGCGGGGTGCGTCTACGCCGGCGCGACCGTAGCGAGCATGCGACTGCAGCGTCCGGCCCAGCTGGTGCGCGAGCAGGTGGCCGGCCTCACCCAGGCCGAACGGGACCTCAACGAACTCAATCCCATGGGCGACGTCGAGGTCGCCTGGGGCCTCGCGGCGTCGGCGCTCATGCGCTTCACCGTGGGGTTCGCCACCTTCCTCCTGGCCTTCGGGCTGCGCCGTGAGCACGCGGGACTGGGCTGGTTCGCCCTGGCGCTCGGACTGAGCGCCTTCGGGTCGCTCTTCGGGCTGGGGATCGTGACGAGGGTGCGCAACGCGGTGCCCGAATCGACCCTGCTCACCGTGGCGCTGCTGGCGACGGGCGTCGGCGCGGGCGTCGCCGCCACCCACCCGACGCTGGTGGCCCAGGTGATCCTCGCCGGCTGGCTCGGGCTCTGCGCCGCCGTCGTGCAGCCGAGCTTCGACGCGATCACCCAGCGTCACGTGGCGCCGGGCGCGCAGGGCCGGACCTTCGCGCGCTTCGCGGTGCGCCAGCAGTTGCTGTGGGTCGTGGGGGCCGTCATCCCGGTCGCCATCACCATGCACTTCTCCTTCGGGGACGCGCTGCTGGCGGCGCTGATGCTCGCCGGCGGCCTCGTCTACGGCGTCGGCCGGCGTTTCGCCCGCCGTTAGGCGCAGCGATTCTTCTTATGCTGAAGGGGTCATGGCGATCACCCCCCGCGCCGCTGCCACGTTGAACGAGCGCTCGAGCGCGCACGTCGTGATCATCGGCGGCGGTTTCGCCGGCCTCGCGACGGCGCGGGGCCTGGCCGACGAGGACGTACGCGTCACGATCGTCGACCAGCACAACTACCACACCTTCCTGCCGCTGCTCTACCAGGTCGCGACGGCCGGCCTGGAGCCGGCCGACGTGGCCTACCCGATCCGCACGATCTTCGGCCACGCCGACAACGTCACCTTCCGCCACGGCCGGGCCCGCGCCGTCGACCACGGGCGACGTGTCGTGGTGCTCGAGGACAACACCGAGCTGGCCTACGACCAGTTGGTGCTCGCCACCGGCGCCACCGCCAACTACTTCGCCATCCCCGGCGCCTCGCAGTACGCGATGCCGCTCTACTCGTTGGCGCACGCGCGCCACCTGCGCAACCGACTGCTCACCGAGCTCGAGGCCGCGGACGTGCGCCAGGAGAGCGGTCCGGGCGAGCTCAACTTCGTGGTCGTGGGCGGCGGTCCGACGGGCGTCGAGACCTCGGGCGCGCTGGCGGAGCTGATACGCATCGTCGTGCGCCGCGACGGCCTGGATTTCGGGGCGCTGACGGTGCGGGTCATCCTGGTGGACCTGACGACGCGCCTGCTCACGAGCTTCCCCTCGTCGGCGGCCAGCTACGCGCGCGACCAGCTGGCCGACATGGGTGTCGAGGTCCAGTTCGGTCGATCGGTCGTGGAGGTGCAGCCGCGGGCCATCCTCTTCGCCGACGGCGAGCGGCTCGAGACGGCGGCCGTCATCTGGGCGGCCGGCGTGACGGTGGCGGGCACGCTCGCCCCCGAGGCCGCCGACCGGGTCGGGCCGAACGGACGGGTCGTCGTGGCGCCGGACCTGCGCGTGACGGGCCGCAGCGACCTGTGGGCCGTCGGCGACGCGGCCGCCGTGCTCTCGCGCGGCCAGCTCTGCGCGCAGTTGGCGCCGGTCGCCATCCAGTCCGGCCAGCACTGCGCGCGACAGATACTTCTCCTACAACGTGGTGGCGCGACGACGGCCTTTCACTACCGCGATAAGGGCACCATGGCGACGATCGGGCGCAACGCCGCCGTGGCCAGCCTGCCCCTGGGCGTCGTGATCAAGGGACGGCTCGGCTGGATGGCGTGGCTGACCCTGCACCTCTTCTACCTCATCGGGTTTCGCAACCGCCTGCGGGTCGTCATCAACTGGACCTGGCGCTACTTCGACTGGCCGTCGGGACCGCGGCTCATCGTCGCCGACGCCGAGACCGTCGACTGACCTAGCCGAGGCGGGACTCGAGCTCGTCGACCTGGGCCGCCAGCGCCTTGGGCAGGCGATCGGCGAACTGGACGTAGTACTCGCGGATGTTGGGTACCTCGTCGCGCCACTCCTGCGCGTCGACGTCGAGCAGCTTGGCCATGTCGGCCTCGCTGACGTCCAGGCCCTCGACGTTGATCGCGCCCGGCGCCGGCACGAGGCCGATCGCCGTCTCCACGGCCTCGCCGCGCCCGGCGCAGCGTTCGAAGACCCACTCGAGGACCCGGCTGTTCTCACCGAAGCCCGGCCAGAGCCAGCGCCCGTCGTCGCCCTTGCGGAACCAGTTCACGTAGAAGATCTTGGGCAGGGTCTCCTCGCTGAAGCGGCCCGAGAAGCTCAGCCAGTGGCTGAAGTAGTCGGCCATGTTGTAGCCGCAGAAGGGCAGCATCGCGAAGGGGTCGTGGCGCAGGTTGCCCACGGCGCCGGTGGCCGCGGCCGTCGTCTCCGAGGTGACGATCGATCCCATGAAGACGCCGTGCTCCCAGTTGCGCGACTGCGTGACGAGCGGGATGACGCTGGCGCGCCTTCCGCCGAAGAGGATGGCGTCGATCGGCACGCCCGCGGGGTCCTCCCACTCGGGCGCGATCGCCGGGTCCTGGCTGGCCGGGGAGGTGAAGCGCGAGTTCGGGTGCGCGGCCGGCGTGGCGGCGCCGGCGTACCAGGGCTGGCCCCGCCAGTCGATGATGTCCGACTCTGGCGCCTCCATGCCCTCCCACCAGATGTCGCCGTCGGCGGTGCGCGCGGTGTTGGTGAAGATGGTGTTGGACCTGACGGTGTGCATGGCGTTGGGGTTGGTCACCATGTTGGTCCCCGGGGCCACGCCGAAGAAGCCGGCCTCGGGGTTGATGGCGTAGAGGCGCCCGTCCGGGCCCGGCTTCATCCAGCAGATGTCGTCGCCGATGGTCTCGACCTTCCAGCCGGGCAGGGTGGGCACCAGCATCGCGAGGTTGGTCTTGCCGCAGGCGCTCGGGAAGGCTCCGGTCACGAAGCGCGACTCGCCGGCCGGGTTGGTCAGCTTGAGCACCAGCATGTGCTCGGCCAGCCAGCCGTCGTCGCGCGCCAGCACCGACGCGATGCGCAGCGCGAAGCACTTCTTGCCCAGCAGCGCGTTGCCGCCGTAGCCCGAGCCGTAGGAGATGATCTCGTGGGTCTCGGGGAAGTGGACGATGTACTTGTGCTCGGCGTCACAGGGCCAGGGCACGTCGGCCACGCCCTCGTCGAGCGGCATGCCCACCGAGTGCAGGCAGGGCACGAACTCGCCGTCCTCGCCCAGCACGTCGAGGGCCGCCTGGCCCATGCGGGTCATGATGCGCATGCTGACGGCCACGTAGGCCGAGTCGGTGATCTCGACGCCGATGTGCGAGATGGCCGAACCGAGCGGACCCATCGAGAAGGGCACCACGTACATCGTGCGTCCCTTCATCGAGCCCTCGAAGAGATCGTGCAGCGTGGCGCGCATCTCGGTGGGGTCGGTCCAGTGGTTCGTCGGTCCGGCGTCGATCTCCAGTTCCGAGCAGATGAACGTGCGGTCCTCGACGCGCGCCACGTCGCCCGGGTCCGAGGAGGCGTAGTAGCTGTGGGGACGTTTCGCGTCCGAGAGCTTGGTGAAGGTGCCGTTGTCGACGAGCAGCTGGCACAACTGGTCGTACTCCTCGCTCGACCCGTCGCACCAATGGATACGATCGGGAGTTGTGAGCGCGGCGATTTCGGCAACCCAGGAGATGAGTCGCTTGTGGGGGGTGGGGTACGTCACTGGGGGTCCTCTCAAACTTCACACGGTGCACCGTTGCGCCGTGATCCTGATAAGTCCGAGCCGTGCCCGCGCCGACTGACCCACCCGCACCCCCAGGCGGGGTCATCAATCGCGAAGACGACGTACTTGAGCGTATCGCCGAGATCGTCGGTCGGGGAACGATCCCCCCGGGTGAGGTCCACGCCGGCGACGACGCCGCCGTTCTGGCTCCATTTCTGGGCTCCATGCTCATCAGCACCGACGTCGCGGTGCTCGGGGTCCACCTCGATAAGACCCTATTTCCCCTCGAAGACCTGGGCTTTAAAGCGGTGGCCGCGGCCCTGTCCGACCTGGCCGCGATGGGGGCCCGCGCGCGCGCGATCCTGGTGGCCGTGAGTTCCCCGCCCGGGACCGACCTCGTGGGCCTGCACCGAGGCATCGCGCAGGCGGCGCAGACGTGGGCCTGTCCCGTCGTCGGTGGGGACCTCGCGCGGTCCAGGGACGTCAGTGTCGCCGTGACCGTCGTGGGGGAGTGCCCCGCGGGCGAGGCGGTATTGCGCAGTGGAGCCCGGGCCGGCGACGTGATCTTGGTGAGTGGAGAGCTCGGACGCGCCAGCGCCGGGCTGCGCCGCCGGCGCGAGGGGGCGGCGCTCGACGACGAACTGGTGCTCGCGCATCGTCGACCGCGGGCGCGCCTCGAAGAGGGCCGCGCCGCGCGCGAAGCCGGGGTGCACGCGATGATGGACCTGAGCGACGGCCTCGCCCTCGACCTGCACCGCCTGTGCGACGCCTCGGGCGTCGGCTTCGCGTTGGGTGAGGTCCCGGTCGCGCGCGGAGCGACCCTAGAGGAGGCGTTGGCCGGCGGCGAGGACTACGAACTGCTCATCGTGAGCGACGACGTGGCCACACTGATGCGGATCTTTACGCAACGCGGCCTGGCGGCGCCGATCACCATCGGGCGCGTCGAACGTGACGAGTCGGTGCGGACGTTAGGCGCAGAGCCCCTCGAACGTCGAGGGTTCCAGCACCGCTTCTAGGGCTCTAGGCGCCGACCTGACGTCGGGCCGGCTTGGTGACCTTGCCCGAGCGCAGGCACCCGGTGCAGACGTTGATGCGCGTCGGCGTCGCACCGACGAGGGCGCGCACGCGCTGGATGTTCGGGTTCCAACGGCGCTTGGTGCGACGGTGCGAGTGCGAGACGTTCATGCCGAACGAGGGCTTCTTGCCGCAGAGTTCGCAGACTGATGCCATGATGAACGTGCTCCTTGATCGATCCGCGGCCCGCTCGGGCCCGGCGTAAGTCGAAGGTCCATTGTAGCATTAGCCAGCAATGACCCCTTCGAAGACGCTGTCCGCTCGGGATTTGCGCGCCACCATCGCCACCTACGCCACGCTCCTGCGCTCCCATAAAGAGGTCATCGACCGGCTCAACGTCTACCCGGTGCCCGACGGCGACACCGGGACCAACATGACCCTGACCGTCGAGTCGGTCATCGCCGAACTGGAGCCGCTCGAGGCCGACGCCTCGATGCAGGACGTCTGCCAGGCCATCGCGCACGGATCGCTGATGGGGGCGCGCGGCAACTCCGGCGTCATCCTCTCCCAACTGCTGCGCGGGTTGGTGGAGAAGTTCCGCGCGGCCAAGGCCATCACGCCCGAACTGCTGGCCCAGTCCTTCGAGCACGCCGACGCGCTGGCCCGCCTGGCCGTGGTACGACCGATCGAGGGCACGATACTGTCGATCGCCCGCGCCGGCGCCGAGGGGGCCCGCGCGGCGACCACTTCGCTCACGACCCTGGCCCGCGGCGCGCGCGACAAGGCCCGCGTGGCCCTGGCCTTCACGCCCGAGCAGCTGCCGGTCCTGAAGCGGGCCGGCGTCGTCGACTCGGGCGGGGCCGGACTGGTGCTGCTCTACGACGCGCTGTGCAACGTGGTCGCCGACGACCCGCTGCCCGAGCCCCCGCCGATCGAGTCGATCGTCGTGCACGTGCACGAAGAGCCCGACGGCAACGACGTGGCCGACCTGCGCTACGAGGTGATGTACCTGCTCGACGCCGACGACGCGAAGATGCACGCCTTTCGCGAGGTGTGGTCCGGCATCGGCGACTCCATCGTCATCGTCGGCGGCGACGGCCTGTACAACTGCCACATCCACACCGACGAGATCGGCGCGGCGATCGAGGCGGCGCTCGACGCCGGGCGGCCCCGCGAGATCCGCATCACCGACCTGAGCGAGCAGATCGTCGAGGAGCGCTGGGTGCGCGAGGGCAGCGCCGTCCAGCCCGAGGAGGTCGACCTCGGCCCGGCGCCCACGACGGCGGTCGTCGCGGTGGTGGTCGGCGACGGCGTCGGGCGCATCTTCCGCTCGCTCGGCGTGCGCACGCTCGTCAAGGGCGGCCAGTCCATGAACCCCTCGACGGCCGACCTCGTCGCGGCCGTGCGCGAGACCGGCTCGAGCCAGGTCGTGCTGCTGCCCAACAACAAGAACATCCGCCCCGTCGCCGAGCAGGTCAACACGCTGGTCGACCAGGACGTCACCGTCGTGCCGACCAGTTCGATCGTCGAGGGCTTCGCGGCGCTGCTGGCCTACGACCCCGACGCAACGGCGATCGAGAACGCTCACGCGATGTGCGAGTCGGCGCTGCACGTCGTGGCCGGCGAGGTGACCCGCGCGGTGCGCGACACGTCGACCGACGCCGGCGAGGTGCACGTCGGGGACTGGATCGGACTGGGCGACCACGGCGTGCGCTCGGTGGCCGATTCGATCGCCAGCGCCGCCAACCAGCTGCTGGCGACGCTGGTCAAGCCCGAGCACGAGCTGATCACCATCATCGAGGGCGACGGATCGACGCCGGCCAACACGCGGCGCATCACCGAGTACCTGGCCGACGAGTTCCCCTCGCTCAGCGTCGAGGTGCACCAGGGCGGCCAGCCGCTCTACCCGTACTACTTCGGCATCGAGTGAGCGAGGCGGCGCCGCGCCGACTGCGCCAACTGGGCGACGTCCCCGTCAGCCAGTTGCGACACGTGGGCGAGAAGCGCGTCGCCGCGCTGCACTCGCTCGAGATCGACAACGTCTTCGACCTCTTGACCGTCTACCCGAGGCGCTACATCGACCGCACCAAGCGGGTCGACCTCTCGGACCTGGCGCTGGGGGAGGAGGCGGCCGTCTTCGCCGAGGTGCAGCGCGTCACCAGCCGGCGCACCCGCCAGGGCCGCGTGCTCGTCGAGGTGACCGTCAGTGACGACGGCGGCACGCTCAAGATCGTCTTCTTCAACCAGGCCTGGCGCGAGCGCCAGCTCACCCTCGGGGTGCAGGCCCTCTTCTTCGGCAAGCTCAGCGACTACCGCGACCAGCGCCAGATGACCAACCCCGTCGTCGACGTCATCGTGGGTGCCACCGGCGAGGAGCGCGACGCCTCGCGCGTGGGCCGCGTGGTCGCGATCTACCCGGCCTCGGGCAAGGCCGGACTCACCAGTTGGGAGATGGGCGGCTTCGTCGAGGAGTCGCTGCGCCGGGCCGGCCCCCTGGCCGACCCGGTGCCCGAACGGGTGCGGGCCGAGCACGACCTGGTGGACCGCACCACCTCGATGTGGGGCGTGCACCTACCCCAGGACATGGCCGACGTCGTCCCGGCGCGCCGGCGCCTGATCTTCGACGAGTTCCTGCGCCTGCAACTGCTGTTGGCGCTGCGCCGGGCCCGGCTCGAGGAGAGTTCGGCCGGGGTGCGCCACCCGATCGATCTCGACGACCTGGACATCTCGCCCGGCGAGTTGGCGACAACCTCGTCGACCCTGGTGCGCCGCTTCCTCGCCGGACACCGCTTCACGCTCACCGGGGCCCAGCGCCGGGTGCTGGGCGAGATCGCCGCTGACATGTCCTCGGCCATGCCGATGCATCGACTGCTGCAGGGCGACGTCGGATCGGGCAAGACCGTCGTCGCGTTGACGGCGCTGCTCGCCTCGATCGACGGCGGGCGCCAGGGGGCGTTGATGGCCCCGACCGAGGTCCTCGCCGAGCAGCACCTGGTCTCGATACGGCGCGACCTCGAGCACCTGAGCATCCACGACGACGCCGTGCTGGGCGGCGAACGGCCGCTGTCGATCCAACTGCTCACCGGGCGGCTGCGGGCCAAGGAGCGTCAGGCGGTGCTCGAGGGTCTGGCCGCGGGCTCGGTCGACATCGTGGTGGGCACCCACGCCCTGTTGAGCGACGACGTGCGCTTCAAGTCCCTCGGGGCCGTCGTCATCGACGAGCAGCACCGCTTCGGGGTGGAGCAGCGCGCGGCGCTGCGTGAGAAGGGCCGCGCCCGCTCGGACGAGGAGGTCGACCCCGACCTGTTGGTGATGACCGCAACGCCCATCCCGCGCACGGCGGCCATGGTCGTCTTCGGCGACCTCGACCGATCGGTGCTCGATGAGATGCCGGGCGGCCGCGTTGCGATCATCACCGAGTGGGCCCGCAGCGACGACGAGGTGGCGCAGTGCTGGCAGCGGGTGCGCGACGAGGTGGCCCAGGGCCGCCGGGCCTACGTCATCTGCCCCCTCATCGAGGGTTCGGATCGCATCGAGGCGACGAGCGCGGTGCAGGAACGCGATCGACTGGTCGCGAACGAGTTGAAGGGACTGCGCGTCGGACTGCTGCACGGCCAGATGAAGGGGCCGGAGAAGGAGGAGGTGATGGCCCGCTTCCGCCTTGGCAGCCTCGACGTGCTCGTGGCCACGGTGGTGATCGAGGTCGGCGTCGACGTGCCCGAGGCGAGCGTGATCGTGATCGAGGACGCGTGGCGCTTCGGCCTGGCCCAGCTGCACCAGTTGCGCGGACGGGTCGGTCGCTCCGGGGACCAGAGCTACTGCTACCTGTTGGGCGAGGCGCCGAGCGACGAGGGGGTGCGCCGCCTCGAAGCCCTCGTCGCGTCGAACGACGGCTTCGCCCTGGCCGAGGTCGACCTCGAGCTGCGCGGCGAGGGCACGCTGCTCGGCGCGCGCCAGCGCGGGCGCAGCGACCTGCGCCTCGCGTCGCTGCGACGGGACGAGGATCTGCTGGTGCAGGCGCGCGACGTCGCGCTCGCCATGGTGCGTCACGGCGACCTCGGTCCCGAGTCGGAGATGGTCGACGAGTTGCGCCTCTTCGTCGACGAGGACGAGGCCGACTATCTCTTCAAGTCCTAAAGCCGTCCCGTGAGGCGCGTGTCGGCGTAGTCCAGGGCGTACCCTGGCAGGGTGCGAGTAATTGGGGGGGCGGCTCGGGGACGACCGCTCAAGGCAAAGTTCCCGCCGACGGTTCGCCCGACCACCGACTACGCCCGCGAAGCGATCTTCTCGATGCTCGAGAGCCGCGGCGGTCTGGTGGACCTGGTGGTCGCCGACCTCTACTGCGGGTCGGGCGCCATGGGCATCGAGGCCCTCTCGCGCGGCGCGACCAAGGTCTACTTCATCGACGAGGACCCGGCCTGCCTCGCGGCGGCGCGCGACAACCTCGAACCGCTCAAGCTCGACGGCGCGGCCGTCTTCGTGCGCGCCACGTTGCCGATCTGGCAGCCGGCCGGCGACCTCGACCTCGTCCTGGCCGATCCGCCCTACGGTCCGCTCGACCTCAACAGCGTGCTGCGCGACGTGAAGGCCACGCGCGTGGTGATCGAAAACGACCGCCACATGGACGCACCCCAGGGCTGGATCGTCACCAAGACCAAGCGGTACGGCACTACGCTCGTAACGATGCTGGAACCGCGCGAAGGGGAAGACCAGTGACGGTTGGCCTGATCCCCGGCTCTTTTGATCCCTTCCACAACGGCCACCTCGAGGTCGTGGAGCGGGCCTCGCACATCTTCGACGAGATCGTCGTCGCGGCGATCCGCAACCCCCAGAAGTCCGAGCCCCTCTTCGACCTCGACGAGCGGCGCGACATGATCGCCGAGAGCTGCGCCCACATCAAGAACGTGCGAATCGTCTCGATCTCGACCCTGCTGGTGAACGTGGCGCGCGACGTCGGCGCCACGGCCATCGTCAAGGGGCTGCGCGCGGTGTCGGACTTCGAGAGCGAACTGCAGATGGCCCAGATGAACCGGTCACTCTCCGGCGTCGAGACGCTCTTCCTGCCCTCGAGTTCGCACCACTCCTTCATCGCCTCGGGTCTGCTGCGAGAGGTCGCGCGCTACGGGGGCGACGTCTCGCAGTTCGTGCCCGAGCCGGTCCTCAAGCGCTTGGCCGAGAAGTTCCCGGGAGGGCCCCCGTGACAACCTTTGACGGCTACGACGGCGAGCACGAGGAGGAGGAGCCGAGCGGGCGCCACGCCCGCCGCGACATCGAGGCCGACCTGCGCGAGCTGATCGACATCATCGCCAACGCCAAGCAGATGCCGCTGTCGAACTCGGCCCTGGTGCCGCGCGAGGACGTGCTCGGCCTGCTCGAGCAGGCCCTGCACAGCCTGCCCGACGAGATCCGCGAGGCCCGCTGGGCCCTGCGCGACCGCGAGGAGCTGATGGCGGCCGAGGTCCAGAAGGCCCAGCAGTTGATGGACCAGGTGCGCGCCGAGGCGGCCCGCATGGTCGACAAGACCGAGGTGGTGCGCCAGTCGCGCCTAAAGGCCGAGCAGATCGTCGCCGAGGCCCAGGCCTCGGCGCGCCAGATGGTCAACGAGCACGAGGACTATCTCGACGCCAAGCTCGGCAGCTACGAGATCGTCATGGAGCGCCTGCTCAAGACGATCCGCTCGGGCCGCGAGCGACTGAACGCGCAGAGCATGCCCTCGACCAACGCGCCGGCTGGGGCCGACGAGTTCCTCGGCGCCGCGCCGCCCCCGCCGACGGGCGAGTACCGAGCCCCGGACGACGAGGCCTCCTTCTTCGACCAGGACGCCCACTAGGTGTCGAACTACCTCGTCCCGGTGGCGCAGCTGCTGCGCGACGTGCCCTCCTCGATGCAGGTCACGCTCGAGGCGCCCTTCGACGAGCCCCACGAGTTCGCCCCGCGGGGCTACGCCGAGACCGACGTCTTCGCCGAGGCCACCGTCAAGGTCAACCTGCGTCTCGAGAGCTTCAGCGGGGGGCTGCGCGCGCGGGGCCGCGTCGAGGCGCCCTGGCACGGGATCTGTCGACGGTGCTCGACGCCGGTGCTGGGTCTGTCGAACGTCGCGGTCAACGAGCGCTTCGTCGACGCCGGTTTCCCGCCCGACGACGAGGCCTACGTGATCGAGGACGACTTCGTCGACCTGGCGCCGCTGGTGCACGACGCGATCCTGCTGGACCTGCCCCTGGCGCCGTTGTGTCGCGAGGACTGCCAGGGCCTGTGCCCCTACTGCGGCGCGGACCTCAACGACGAGACCTGCGACTGCCAGGGCCCGGTCGACCCGCGCTGGGCTACACTTGATGAACTCCGATTCATTGACGTACCGGTCGACGAATCCAAAGAAGCGTGACGGGTCCGCCCGTTCAGTGGAAAGTGAAGATCGATGGCCGTCCCCAAGCGCAAGACCAGCAAAGCCAAGACGCGCAGCCGCCGCGCGGCGAACTGGCGCCTCGAGCGTCCGGCCCGCAGCGTCTGCCCCCAGTGCGCCACCTCTAAGTTGCCCCACATCGTGTGCCCGAACTGCGGTTGGTACAAAGGTCGCGTCGCCGTAGAGGTCAATTAAGTTGAGCTTGCCCATCGCCGTGGACGCGATGGGTGGCGACTTCGCTCCCGGGGAGATCATCGCCGGCGCGCGCCGGGCCGTCGACGAACTGGGCCTGGCCGTGACCCTGGTGGGCGTGCCCGAACTGATGGGCGACCCGCTCGGCCTCGAGGTCGTGGCCTGCACCGAGGTGATCGCCATGGACGACGACCCCGCCGCGAGCGTGCGACGTAAGAAGGACTCCTCGCTGGTGCGCTGCGCGGAACTGGTGCGCGACGGCCAGGCCAGCGCCATGGTCTCGGCCGGCAACACGGGGGCCACCATGGCCGCGGCCCTGCTGCGCATGGGTCGCCTGCCCGGGGTCGTGCGGCCCTGCATCGCGACGCCCATCCCCAACCCCGGCCACACACCGACCGTGCTGGTCGACGCCGGCGCCAACGCCGAGTGCACGTCGGAGATGCTGGTGCAGTTCGCCCAGATGGCCTCGAGCTACGTCAGCGCCCACTACGGCGTCGCTGAGCCCCGCGTGGGGCTGCTCTCGATCGGCGAGGAGTCGTCGAAGGGCTCGCCACTGGTGAAGGAGACCCACGAACTGCTCGCGGCGATGACGACGATCAACTTCGCGGGCAACGTCGAGGGCCGTGACTTCATCCCCTCGGGCGTCGACGTCATCGTCACCGACGGCTTCACCGGCAACGTGGCCCTCAAGACCCTCGAGGGGGCGCTCAAGTTCATCTTCGCCACCGTGCTCGACGTGATCAACACCAACGACGAGACGCGCGCCGCCGGCGACGTGCTCTTCGAGCACCTGGTGCCGATGGTGCGCACGCTGACGCCCGAGAACCAGGGCGGGGCGATGCTGCTGGGGCTAAGAGGCATCTGCGTGATCAGCCACGGGTCCTCCAACGCGACGGCCATCATGAACGCGCTGCGCGTGGGCGCGCAGATGGACGCGGCCGGAGTGGTCGAGAAACTGCGCGTGACCATACGACCTGATGAGGAGCGCTAACCGGCGCCACCCGCACCATTGCTCGGTAATCTAGAGCAGCAACATGAAGGAGTGGTCATGACCGCTGACGCAGGAACCTCATCATCGCTTGATCGAACCGCAATCCTGGGAATTGTTCGAGAGCAGCTCGCCGAAATCCTCGAAAAGAGCCCCGACGACATCCCCGAGGACGTCCCCTTCAGCGACATCGGCGCCGATTCGCTGGCCCTCATCGAGTTGGTCGAGGCCCTAGAAGAGCAGCTCTCGGCCTACGTCGCCGGCTTTCACATCGACGACGAGGACCTAGAGGGTCTCTTGTCGGTGCGCGACGCCGTGGACTACGTGGCCGTCAAGTTACAGGCCGCGTAACGGGGTTCGTGAGCCTGTTGCTCGCACCCTTGCATGACCTAGCGCAACGATTGGGCCTGCCCCCCGAGAGTGAGCTGCTGGCCCTGGCCGTGACGCATTCCAGTTACGCCGCCGAGCACGACTGC
>JBEKKW010000056.1:0-14291 GCA_050010495.1 Acidimicrobiales bacterium | reverse complement strand
CGCCACCTCGTCGGCGAGGAAGAGCTGCGCGTCGCGCACCACCACGACCCGGCGGTCGACCAGGAAGGCCGGCGTGTTGAGGGCCCCCATGACCCGTGAGACGACCGACTCGACCCCGGTCACCGTGACGTCCTTGGCCGTGAAGTCCTCGAGCGCGAAGGAGGGGTCGAGGTCGCCGAGCTGGTCGGTGATCACGTTGTGCACGGCGTCGTAGACCATCGTGGCGTCGGTGCCGACGACGCAGACGACGCTCACGAGGCCGCCTCGAGGATGCGCAGGAGCGTGTCGCGCACCCGCACCGTGCCGCGCACGTCGTGGGCGCGGATGATGCGACAGCCACTCGCCACCCCGAGCGCTGTCGCACCGAGCGAGGGCTCACGCCTTTCAGTGACGTCAAGGTCGAAGAGCACGCCGAGGAAGGTCTTGTTCGACGCCGAGAGCAGCAGGGGCGAGCCGAGGCCGGCGAGGATCGACGAGTCGCGCAGCAGCTGCAGCGACTGGGCCGCCGTCTTGCCGAGGTCCAGTCCGGCGTCGAGGATGACCCGAGTGGCTTCGACGCCGGCGTCGAGCGCCCACTGGCGACGTTGCAGCAGGAAGTCGCGCACCGTGGCGGTCACGTTGTCGTAGTGCGGTTCAGGGTCGGCCACGCGCGGCGCCAGGCGGATGTGCGTCGCCACGACCGTCGCGTTCGCGGCGGCCGCGACCTTCAGATAGTGGGGATCGGCGAAACCGCTGATGTCGTTGCCAATGCTCGCGCCCTCGTCGAAGCAGGCCTGCGCCACGCTGGCGCGCCAGGTGTCGATGCTCACGGGCAGGTCGAAGCGCGTTACCAACTCTCTGACGACGGGCACCACCCGTTCGAGCTCCTCCTCCTCGGTGACCTCGTCGCCCGGCCCGGCCTTCACTCCCCCGATGTCGAGCAGGTCGGCCCCCTCCTCGACCAGTTCATCGGCCCGGCGGTAGAGGTCGTCGAGGTCGTAGGTGGCGGCCGGCTCGACGTCAGGTCGTAGGAGTCATCGCCCACGTCGAGCACAATCGGCTGCGCGGGGCGATAGCTCTCCACTTAGTAGATGTAGTTGGCCAGGCGACGGCGGAAGGAGACGTAGCGCGGGTCCTGGGGCCCGAGGGCGTCGAGCATCTCGAGCAGGCTGGCCCGGGCCGTCTCGTCGCTCTTGGCCTGCTCCAACAGGTGCTCGAGCGTCAGGTCCATGTCACCATCCATGTTGACGCCGCTCTGTTGCAGGTGGATGCGCGCGAGCACCGTCTTGGCGGCCAGCACGTGCTCGAAGGGGGCGAGGACGGCCAGCGCCTCGTCCAATCGGTCGCTCGTGCGCAACAGCTCCGCCAGCGCGACGGCCGCGTCGACGTTGGAGGCGTCCAGTTCGAGCGCCGCCCGCAGTGACGTCTCGTCGCCCCGGCCGACCAACTGGTCGACGACGGAGGCGCCCGGTGCCAACTTCTCGACGAAGGCCCGCACGACTGGCTCGGGCACGGCCCCGACGAAGGTGTCGACGATCTTGCCCTGGGCGATAGCGAAGACGGCCGGGATCGACTGGGCGCCGAAGGCCTGGGCGATCTGGGGGTTGGCGTCGACGTCGACCTTGGCTAGTTGCACGGCGCCATTGGTCTCGGCGACCACCTTTTCTAGGATGGGGCTCAGGGTCTTGCAGGGCTGACACCAGGTGGCCCACAGGTCGACGATGACCGGCACGGTCATCGAACGTTCCATTACTTCTGTACCAAATGTCGCATCCGTCACGTCCACGACCTCCAGACTAACGGCGAGGTCGAGGCGTCGGCGAGGTCGCAGCACGCTGTTAGCGTCAACGCGTATGCAGACAGTGGCCGGGATCCGCGACGACGCCGTGACGTCCTGGATGGGCGAACACGTCGGCGCCGTCGCGCCCCTCACCTTCGACCTGATCGCCGGCGGGAGGTCGAACCTGACCTATCGCGTCACCGACGCGAACGGTTCGAGCTTCGCGCTGCGCCGTCCGCCGACGAGTCACGTCCTGGCGACCGCCCACGACATGGTGCGCGAGCACACCATCATCTCGGCCCTCTTTCCCCTGGGCGTGCCCGTCCCCGAGCCGCTCGGGCTCTGCGTCGACGAGGCCGTCAATGACCGGCCCTTCTACGTGATGGAGTTCGTCGAGGGGGCCATCTTGCGCAATGCCGAGCAGGCCGAAGCGATCTTCGATATCGACGTTCGCAGGGTGATCGGGGACAATCTGGCGAAGACCCTCGCCCAACTGCACGACGTGGACGTGGACGGGGCCGGACTGGGCAGCCTCGCGCGCCACGACGGCTACATCGAGCGCCAACTGCGCCGCTGGCGCGGCCAGTACGAGCAGATGGCCGTCGAGGGCGTCGACCACGAAGGCCTCATCGAAACTGTCGGCGACCAGCTGGCCGCCTCGATCCCGCATCAACAGCGCGTCTGCGTCGTGCACGGCGACTACCGCACCGACAACACCGTCCTCGATGAAGAAGGCCGCGTCCGCGCGATCCTCGACTGGGAGATCTGCACGCTCGGCGACCCCATGGCCGACGTCGGCGTACTGCTCGACTACTGGGCCGAACCGAGTGACGAGATGGTCGCGCTGCTCGGCACCGCGCCGACGACCGCGCCGGGCTTCGCCACCCGCCATCAGGTACTCGACGCCTACGCCCGCCACTCGTCGCTCGACGTCAGCGACATCGCCTATTATCGAGCATTCGGCTATTGGAAGTTGGCCTGCATCATGCAAGGGGTCTTCGCGCGCTACAGCGCGGGAGCGACTGCAGGAGACATGGGTAGCGTCTCTGAATTTCCGGCCCACATCGCCATGCTGGCTAGGACAGCGAAGCAGACCTTGGAGCAAGACTGATGGACGACGAAATCTACGACCGGATCATCTTCCTGGCGGACCCCGAACTGAAGGAACCGGTTCTGGTGATCTGCCTCGAGGGCTGGATCGACGCCGGTCTGGGGGCCAACCTGGCCATCGGGGCGCTACTCAGCACGATCACGACCGAGGTCCTGGCGACGTTCGACACCGAGTACTTCATCGACCAGCGGGCCCGTCGCCCGATCGTGCGCATCTGCGACGGGGTCACGACGGAGCTGACCTGGCCGGAGATCCAGTTGCGCTACGGCCGCGACGGCGACGGCGCCGACATGATCTTCCTCGTCGGTCCCGAGCCGGACTTTCACTGGAGCGACTTCGTCGACGTCGTCACCGACGCGGCCGGCCGCTTCGACGTGCGCATGATCGTCGGACTGGGCGCCTTCCCGGCCCCGACCCCCCACACCCGGCCGGTGCGCATCATCGGCACCGCCCCCGAGGCGAGCGCGCACCTCCTGCCCCTCGTGGGCACCGTGACCGGCGAGCTCGAGGTGCCGGCCGGCATCAGCTCGGCCCTGGAGCTGGGTTTCGCCGAGGTGGACATGGACATCATCACGCTCTGGGCCCGGGTGCCCCACTACGTCGCCTCCATGCCCTACCCCCAGGCGGCGACGGCCCTGATCGACGGGCTGGCCCGCATCACCGGGCTGACCCTGGACGCCAGTCCCCTGCGGGCCTCGGCCGACGAGGCCCGCCAGCGCGTCGACGACCTGATCACCAACAATCCCGAGCACCACTCCATGGTCATGCAGCTCGAGAACGCCGCCGACCAGTCCGAGGGCACGTCCCTCGGCGAGGACCTACCGAGCGGTGACGAACTCGCGGCCGAGTTAGAGCGTTTCCTGCGCGGCGAGGCCAGTTAGCCCCCTCTCGCCTTCGCCGTACGTCCAGCGAACCGAGGCCCACCGAAGTAGATTCACCCCTTATGCGACGGGGCCGGCTCGACAGGTGGTCACCGCTCGGATACGGCGCGGCGCCATGAAGCAGCGACTGATCACGATCGCGGCTGCGACGTCGCTCCTGCTGGGCGTGGTCGCCGCCGCGTCCGACGGCGGCCGCGCGGGCGCGGCGCTCAAGGTCCATTCAACGGTGACGTCGCCGCACCTAGTGGCGCACCAGTTGACGCCGTCGCCCGACGCGGCCCCGTCGTGCACCTTCGTCGACAGCACGGGGCCAGCCCCCCAACCGCACGGGCTCATCGACCTTCAGGTCTACAAGCCGGGCGCCACCTTCTTCCCCACAAACGTGTTCGACAACAAGGCCATTGCGGGCGTGCAGATCTACGTCGGCTGGCGCTACCTAGAACCCAGTCCCAACGAGATCGACATGACGACCGTTGACGCCATCGACCAGGCGTTCTGCCAAGCCGACCAGAGCAAACAGTTCGTCGTGCTCGACATCGTGCCCGGCTTCGCCACGCCGAGTTGGCTGCTGCCGAGCCTGCCCCGACAGTGGTTCGGCCAGACCTATCATCCAACCGAGGGGGCCGACTACCTGCCCGTGCCGTGGGAGAATCCCTACCTCAGCGACTGGACTGCGGTCGTGAAGTGGATGGCCGCGCGCTACGGCTCGAACGCGGAGCTGTCCATGGTCGCGGCCGACGGGCCGACCTCGGTGTCGGAAGAGATGTCTTTACCGGACCAGAACCCACCTCGAGGCAGTGACCCCGCGCTGCTCTCGAAGAACGAGTTGGCTCCGCTCCCGCCCGCCGGTTCGACCTCCGATCTGGCGGCGTGGATCGCGCTGGGCTACACCCCGAGTCTCTACGAGCAGGCCTGGTCGACGATGTTCCGGGCGTACGAGTTGGCCTTCTCGCGCCAGTTCATCTCCTTCTCGATCTATCAAGGTCTGGCCATTGACAACGGGGTCGTCGACCCGAGTGAATCCTCGATCACGCTGCACACCGTCTTTGACGAAGGACGGTCCATCGTCGGATCCCGCCGCTTCGTCTTCCAGGGCGACGGGTTGCAACCGAACACCCATGGCGTGAACTCCCAGTTCATCGAGAGCGAGAACTGCTCGATTGCCGCCACCGGATTCCAGACGCAAGGTCAGAGCAAGACCGTAGTCTCCCCCGCCAGCCTTCAGGGCGCTCTCGCGCGCGGCGCCCAGGGCCACGTGGACTTCATCGAGCTCTACAACACGCTGATCAATCCAGCGACACCGAATCCCGCCTACCAGCCGATACTCAAGGCGGCAGCCCACGCGCTGGCCGTCGTCAATGACAAGAAGTTCGCGTCGGGCGGCGCGTGCGCGCCCAAGCCGATCACGAAATCTTCCACGGGGGGGTGAAAGTTCGAACGCCACACTCGCTCTGAGGGGAACCTCGGGGCGAACCCCTTTGATTTCGGGTTCGAACTGGAGGAGATCCTAGATGAACGTCGCGTCGACGTCGCCGTCCTCGATACGCAGCCCTAACCCCAAGGCGTAGCCCTCGAGGAAGAGGGCGCTCTCGCCCTGGCGGGGATGGCGCTCGGCGATCTCGTAGAAACGGGCCGAGTGGTCGGCTTCCTGCAGGTGGGCCAGCTCGTGGACCAGCACCGCGTCGATCACCCACTCGGGACACTGGCGCAGCCGGTTCGAGACCCGGATCTCGCGCGAGGCCGGTGAGCAGGAGGCCCAGCGGGCCTGCTGATTGGTGACCCAGCGCACCGAACTCGGCTCGACCCCGTCGTTGTAGAGACCGGCCAGCATCCGGGCCCGCTCCTCCAGCGAGGCATCCCCGGCGTTGTTCTGCGGGCGCTGGGTGAGGAGGCGCTCCACCAGGTTGTCCACGAAGAGCGTGCGCTCCCGACCGCGCAGCCGAGCCGGGATCTGCACGACGATGCGGCTGCCCGACCAGTGGGCCGTGCCGGTCTTCTTGCGCCGCGGCGAGGCGCGGACCTCGACCTCGGGCCGGTCGAAGCGCGGCGGTTCGATCGAGACCGAACTCTCCGCGGTGGAAACGACGCGCCGTGCCATCAGAGAATGATGTTTACCAGGCGCGGGGGTTTGACGACGACCCGCATCGTGGCCTGGCCGTCGAGGGAACGCTGCACCTTTTCGTGGGCCAGGGCCAGGGCCTGCGCTTCGGCCTCGGTAATCGAGGGGGCGACCTCGATGCGGGCGCGCACCTTACCGTTCACCTGGACGATCATGGTGACGGTCTCCTCCTTCACGAGCGCGGGGTCGGCCAGCGGCCAGGGGCGCAGGTGGACCGACGGCTCGCCGGGGTAGCGCTCCTCCCAGAGCTCGGCCGTCAGGTGGGGCGTCATCGGTGACAGCAGCAACAGCAACGTTTCGATCGCCTCGTCGAACGTGGCGCGCTGCGCCCCGTGCTCGCTGCGCGCCCACTTCGAGACCGTGTTGACGAACTCCATGATCGCCGCGACGGACGTGTTGAAGCTCCAGCGCTCGAGGCCCTGGGTGACGCGCTCGACCGTGCGGTGCTGGGCGCGGCGCACTTCGAGGTCGCCGTCGTCGAACTCCTCGTGCCAGTTGACCTCGTCGTAGTGGACCATGCGGTAGAGACGCTCCAGGAAGCGGCCGCAGCCCTCGATGACCTCCTCGGTCTGGTCGGTCCAGTCGACGTTGTCGGTCGGCGGGCCGACGAAGAGGTGGAAGAGCCGCAGGCCGTCGGCGCCCACCGACTTGTAGTACTCCTCGGGGGCGATGAGGTTGCCCTTGGACTTGGACATCTTGGAGCCGTCGAGGCGGATCATGCCCTGGGTGAAGAGGCGGGTGAAGGGTTCACGGGGCAGCTCGGGCGCCAGGCCGATGTCGATCATGGCCTTGACGTAGAAGCGCGCGTAGAGCAGGTGCAGGATGGCGTGCTCGATGCCGCCGATGTACTGGTCGACCGGCATCCACTTGGCGGCCTCGGCCGAGTCGAAGGGGCGGCCGGGGGTGAAGGGGTCGCAGTAACGAAGGAAGTACCACGACGAGTCGGTGAAGGTGTCCATGGTGTCCGCTTCGCGCCGGGCCGGCTCGCCGTCGATTGGACAGGTCGTGTTGCGAAAGCCCTCGTGGGTCGCGAGTGGCGACTGGCCGCTCTTGTTCATCGTGACGTCGTCGGGCGCCAGGACCGGCAGCTGGTCGAGCGGCACCGGCACGAGGCCGTGGGTGTCGCAGTAGATGATCGGGATCGGGCAGCCCCAGAAGCGCTGACGCGAGACCAGCCAGTCGCGCAGGCGGTAGTTGACCTTGTGGACGCCGTGGGCCTTCGTCTCCAAGAACGCCGCGGCGGCCGCCTTGGCCGCGACGACGTCGAGGCCGTCCATGAAGCCCGAGTTGATGTGCGTCCCGTCGCCGCTGTAAGCGCCGCCCTCGAAGTCAACGGGCGGCTGCGTCGTGCGCACGATGGGCAGGCCGTGCACGGTCGCGAAGGCGAAGTCGCGCTCGTCCTCGGCCGGCACGCCCATGATCGCCCCGGTGCCGTAGGTACCGAGCACGTAGTCGGCGATGTAGACCGGCACCCGCTCGTCGTTGAAGGGGTTGATCACGAAGCTGCCGGTGAAGACGCCGCGCTTCTCGAGCCCGATGCCGGCGTCGGACGACACGGTGCGCTCGAGGTCGCTGAGTGACGTGGCCCGCTCGACGAGCGCGGTCACGCTGGCGCGCTGGTCGTCGGTCGTCAGTTCCTCGAGCATCGGGTGCTCCGGCGCCACGACGGCGTAGGTGACGCCGAAGCCGGTGTCGGCCCGGGTCGTGAAGACTCGTAGCGCCCTTGTCGGATCCTTCGCCAGGGGCAGGTCGAACTCGACTCCCTCGGAACGGCCGATCCAGTTGCGCTGCATGTTCTTCACCCGTTCGGGCCACACGAGAGCGTCGACGTCGTCGAGCAGCTCGTCGGCGTAGTCGGTGATCTTGAAGAACCACTGTTCGAGGTTGCGCCGCTCGACCAGGTCGCCCGATCGCTCGCAGGTCCCGTCGGCCAAGACCTGCTCGTTGGCCAGCACCGTCGCGCACCCGGGGCACCAGTTGACGGGCGCCTCGGCCCGGTAGGCCAGGCCGGCCTCGAAGAAGGCCAGGAAGATCATCTGGCTGTACTTGATGAACTCGGGGTCGTGGCTGTGGACCTCGCGGCGCCAGTCGTAGACGGCCCCGAGCTTGCGCACCGAGGACTTGAGCTCCTTCATCCGGGCCTCGGCGAAGAGGCGGGGGTGGCTACCGGCCTTGATGGCGGCATTCTCGGCCGGCAAACCGAAGGAGTCGAAACCGAAGGGGGTCAGGACGGCCTTGCCCAGCATGGTCTGGTAGCGAACGACCAGGTCGCCGAAGGTGTAGTTGCGGATATGGCCCTGGTGGGCCGCCCCCGAGGGATAGGGGTACATGCACAGGGCGTAGAAGCGCTCGCGGGGGTCGTCGTTGTCGACCTCGTACGTGCCGGCGTCGAGCCAGTGGGCTTGCCACTTGGCTTCCACGGCAACGACGTCGTAGGTGCGGGCCATCCATGTATTCTACGGGTTTTGAGGGCCTAACCTCTCTCTTGAGAGGAGGTGGAACCGTGACGAACCCCGCCTACGTCCTCGTGCACGGCGCCTGGGGAGGTGCCTGGTGCTGGAACGAGGTCACCACCCATTTCGATTCGCGCGCCATCACGTGGCGCGCCGTCGACCTGCCGAGCAGTCGTCTCGGCGCCGACCCGAGCAGCGATCTGGCCGCCGACGCGGCCGTCGTCGCGGAGGCCGCGAACGCCCTGCGGGCCCCCGTGGTGCTCGTGGGCCATAGCTACGCCGGATCGGTGATCACCGAGGCCGCGCCCCAGATACCCAAGCTGGCCGAACTGTTCTACGTCGCGGCCACCGTGCCCGAGATCGGGCAGAGCCACTCGGACGTCATCCGCCTGGTCAAGGTCCGTACCGAGATGGATAACGCCATCCACCTCGACGGCGACATCCTTCGACTGGACCTCGACTTGGCGGCGATGGCGCTCTATCAAGAGAGCACCCCCGAACTCCGTGAATGGGCCAAAGCGCAACTAACCACGCAGACGCTCGCCAGCTTTCGCGCCGCCCGCATGGCGGAATCCGTCGACGTCAGATCCCGCTATCTGCTGTGCCGCCACGACCACGCGATCGATCCCTCGCTGCAGGATCTCGTGTCGACGCGTTGCGATGAGGTAGTGGAGATGGCGAGTGACCACTGCCCCTTCCTCTCACACAGTGGTCAGCTGACCGACCTGCTGACCGGCTAGGCACGGCGCGGGGCGCCGTGCTCGGCGCTTGGGCGCCCCGAGGTGGCCTCTTCTCGCGATAACCAGCTTGTAGTGGGTCGCCCGTCCATCGGACAATGTTTCGAGCACCCTCTCGTCGAATGTTGTACGTTAACTTCCTTGGCGGGTCGCTGTTCGCTGGCGAAAGGGTGGTACTCGTGGGTTCGAGAGGCGGCGTTTCGTGAACCGAGACCAAGCGGCGACGTCCAATCTGATCGACACCTCTTCGGTGATCCCCCCGCTACAGCCGCAGGCGATCGGAGGACTCTACGGCCGCCCGGGCTCGTTGACGTCGAAACTCCTGCCTAAGCAGCCGGCGAAGGTCCGAATCCTGGCGCTGTCGGCTCCAATTCTTATCGCGTTGCTGGTGCTGGCCTACATCAACCATGTGCTCACCGGGCCTGATCACGTCCTGGCGGCCTTCGGACTACAGACGCTGGCGAACGCCAGACCGACCCACGTCAGCCTGCCGATCCTCTGCGATCCCGTGGCGCTCGTCGTCCTGCTCACTGCCTTGTTGACCCCCGTCTGCTGTGCCGAACAAGTGGCCTCGATCGAACTCGTCGTCCCGATGATCGTGAAAAACGTCTCGTACCGAATGGACGGTCTCGACGTCGAGGCCATCAAGACCATTGTGAGGAGAGTCAATAAGGCCTTCGAAATCGTAGGGCTCAAGTCCGTCTCCGCGTTGTTCCTCTTGGTCTCCTTCATCGAGAGCTATGCGGTCTACCGATACATCGAACATCATGGACTGTTGAGCAGTTGGAACCCGTCCAAGTTGTCGAACACCCTCTGGAGAAAGGAGGTCTACAACGGTTGGTGGGCGAACGCCCACACGCATAGCTTCTTCGCGGCGCTGCTCGTGATCGTGAGCACCTACTACCTCTACCACCTGACGAAACAGCTGGCCCTCGGCCTCATCTTCGCCGTGTTCGGTGGCACCGCGCTCGACAAGGGCTTTGGCGCAACGCCCAACTTGCGTGTGAACACCGATGGCTACTACGGCATGAGGATCCTTCGTTACTTCATGCAGTGGACCTACATGACGACCCTGCTGGGCTACGTACTCGCCATCGGCGTGTTCGCCGTGTGGCTCCCGTTCAACCAGGTGGCGGCGGTCGTGATCGGCATCGTTGTCGTGTCCAACATCATCACCGTCGTCTATCCGACGACCCTGGTCACCGGTGGGGTGCTGCTCGAAAAGCAGCACTTCATCCAGCACCTGATGTTGAACCCGTCACTGTCGAGCGACAAACTCAACGAGATCGTGGAAGGCGTGTGGAAGGTGCCGACGTTGCCATTTCGGATACGTGGGACATTGAGTGCCGCCACTCTTTATCTGCTCATTCCCACCATTTTGGCCTTCGTCTCTTCATCGCTCAAGTGACTGGATTTGGTCCCTCACTAACTTCCACCCTGGCGCATTCGCTGTAGCGCCGCGTTCACCTCGGCCAATTCGAACGCCGTGCGATCGAATCGATCGCCACCAATCCAGCGGACGAAGTCGTCGTGCTCATCGTCCCCGGGATCACTGAGTGCCTGAAGGAGGCGTTCGTATCCTCCAGGCCCACCGCAGTCTTCCGGCGGACAGGCGTTCTCACCCGCGAGACAGACCGCAAATTTGAGACCCTGATTGCAAGGTATCTCGCGCTCGACTTCTATCAGATGGTTCCATCCGTCCCCGAAATCGTATTCGTAGAGGAAGCGGTCAACTCCCCGCAGGGCGTGACGAATGGTTACAGTTCGTTCGTCGATTTCTTCTTCGGGATAGTCGTCGAAACACATTCCGTAACTCAGGTCACCGACCTTGAAGGCGTGCATGTGAGAGTTGGACCAGCCCATCACGACCTGCAGCGTGTCGTGCAGTCTAGATAGTCTCACGCTGGTGGGCACCAGGATGCGTCGCCAGACTTTCGGCTTGACATCTTCGAGCTCCACGCGCAACTGAAGCGTCAATTGTTCAGGTGAAGTCACGATACCTCCCCGTCAGTGTTCAGTGGATGAACTTACTCAAATCCACGAGTCGATCCAACCGGTTTTCATTTTGGCCAACTTCAATCTTGATCCTTTGTCGAACTGCATTCCCACCGGACAGTCATGTTCAGACCGCGGGCTCAATCCGCATTGAAGTGTGGCGAGCCAAGATCTCGAAGTCCGCATCATTGTGGAGCACGGAGACATCGGCCCGAATGGCCACCGAAGCAATGAGGCAATCAATCAACTTCCTCACCGTATTACCGCCCCGCCGGCAGATTCGGTATAACGACGCCGCCTCCTCGTAGTCAATCGTTTCAGTCCCGAGGAGTGTCGCACCGGCTAACAGCCTTCGAAGGTCACTGAGATGTCGGTCGTCGCGGGCGCCAGCGAGGACCTCCATCAACACGGGCTCACAGATGGCGGTCTCCCCACCGAGAAGTGCGTCAACGCGCTCGCAGACGGGACTGCCGGTGTCACGAAGAAATTCGATCCAGGCCGACGTATCGATCAGGATCATCAAACGCGCGCGGCACGAAGGGCGTCGAGATCGCCGTCCCAACCCGAACCACGAAGGGCCCTGGCCTCACCCACGTCCAGTGGTTCGGCGGCCAGCAGACGAAGGGAGAAATTGACCGCCTCACGCTTGGTGGCGAAGTGGTATCTACTCATGACAACACGACAGGCCTCATCGTCGATGTCAATATTCGTACGTGCCATACACCAACTATACACCACGTGAGTCAAAGGTCAACACTGACCCTCAGAGCGGATACGAACGACGTGCTTCAGCGAACTGGTTGACGTTACACAGAGAACTCAACGCCCTGCGCCAGGGGCAACTCGCCCGAAAAATTTACCGTGTTCGTGGCCCGGCGCATGTACGCGCGCCACGCATCCGATCCGGACTCGCGACCGCCCCCGGTCTCCTTCTCCCCTCCGAAGGCCCCGCCAATCTCTGCGCCCGACGTGCCGATGTTGACGTTGACGATCCCGCAGTCACTGGCACTCATGAAGCGCTCGGCCTCTCGGTGATCGGACGTGAAGATGCTCGACGACAGTCCTTGGGGAACATCGTTGTGGATAGCAATCGCGTCATCGAACGAGTCGTACGCCATGACGTACAACAGCGGAGCGAAAGTCTCGCGGCGGACGATCTCGGTCTGTTGCACCATGCGCACGATGGCCGGCTCGACGTAAAAGGCGTCGGCCGCGACGTCAGCCAGCCGGCGCTCCCCGCCCACCACAACGGTTCCCCCCTCGGTCGTGGCGGCCTCCAGCGCCGATTGCATCGACGCGAACGCGCCACCGTGAATTAGAGGGCCGACCAACGTCGTCGAATCCAATGGACTGCCGATCGGCAATCGGCCGTACACCTCGGCGAGCCGTCTTGTGAGTTCGTCAACGATGTCGACGTGCGCGATAACCCGGCGCATGGTCGTGCAGCGCTGCCCCGCCGTGCCGGCGGCGGCGAAGACGATGCCCCGGGTTGCGAGGGAAAGGTCCGCGCTCGGAGTGACGACGGCGGCATTGTTGCCACCCAGCTCCAAGAGACAGCGCCCGAACCGGCTTGCGACCCGGGGACCAACCTCACGACCCATTCGAGTTGAACCGGTCGCACTCACAAGCGCAACGCGGTCGTCGTCCACCAGCGCCTCACCCACCTCTCGGGAACCCAGGACGATTTGGCTGACGAAGGGCGGTGCATCGAAGTCGCGCAGGGCCCGTTCGAGCAATGCGGCGCTGGCCATCGCGGACAACGGCGCCAACTCTGAGGGCTTCCAGACCACCGAATCGCCGCACACCAGGGCAATCGCGGCGTTCCACGACCACACGGCCGTGGGAAAGTTGAACGCGCTGATCACTCCGACGACGCCCAATGGGTGCCACGTCTCCATCATGCGATGGCCGGCCCTTTCCGACGGCATCGTTCGGCCGTAGAGCTGACGAGAAAGTCCCGTGGCGAAGTCGCACACGTCAATCATCTCCTGGACCTCTCCCAGGGCCTCGGAAGTGATCTTGCCCACTTCCAGGGTTATCAGCGACGCCAGGTCCTGCTTGTGAGTCGTGAGCAACTCTCCAAAGTGCTTCACGACCGCGCCGCGCTGAGGCGCCGGAACCGTGCGCCAGGTGAGGAACGACTCGTACGCGCGATCAACAGCCGAGCGCACCTCCTCGAGCGTCGACCATCGAACTGAATGCAAAGTTCTTCCATTTATGGGAGAGACGACAGCGCGCTCCCCCACTAACGTCTCGGATTCGACGCCGCATCGCTCCATGGCCTCGCGGGCCCTTTGAGCCAACTCCTGCTCCGTTGGTAGTGCGCTCATCACAACTCCTGCCGTCACTGACTTCGGGGCCGAAATGTACCACGTGCCCGCTCATCTATGAAGTGCCAGAGATTATGCCGACCCGTCGTTGCCAAGGTCGTCAACATTTTCTATTGGCGTTCACCCCGATGGCCTACGTCGTGCCTTCCCCTCTATGGCAAAGGCCAGAATTTTCTATTTCAACGACGAGCGTCAAGACCGCGCAGTCCAAACTGGTATCATCGAGAGGCCTTTGGGGGTATAGCTCAGCTGGTAGAGCACTTGCATGGCATGCAAGGGGTCCGGGGTTCGAATCCCCGTACCTCCACAATTGTAGTACCTGATGAAAAGGTATTTAGCTTTCAACGGGCTCCCGCATATATGCTTCGAATCGTCGATGTTAGCAACGACTTCAGCAACGAATTGTCAGGGGGGCCAAATGCCTGGGCAGCGTGCGAACGGCGAAGGATCCATATATCAACGCGCAACGGATAAGCGATGGCTCGGTGCGATCACTATCGGCGTCGACGCAAATGGACGCCCGAAACGAAAGGTTGTCAGCGCTAAGTCCCGCGCTGAGGCGCTTCAAAAAATGCGTCGACTGCAACGCCAACTTGACGATGGGCTTCCGGCTCCCGACACCTCTTTAACAGTCTCGCAACTCGTCGACCGATGGCTAAATGATGTCAACCGTCACCAGGTGACCACGAGCACCGCCAGCAACTACCGAGCAATGGCCGAGCATCACATCAAACCGGCGATAGGAAGGAAAAAAGTCGCCCAATTGACTACCGCCGACGTGGATCGCTTTCTTTCAAAGAAGACAGATGACGGCCTCTCGGTTTCGACTGTCCGACGAATTCGAAACGTGCTCTCTCAGGCACTCGATCAAGGAATTCGATGGGACCTCGTAGTCCGAAATGTTGC
>JBEKKW010000055.1:0-13743 GCA_050010495.1 Acidimicrobiales bacterium | reverse complement strand
AAGACCTCGTGCACGCCGAGTGTCTTCAACCCCGGCGCCAGCACCAGCGAGCTCGGCGCCAGCAGGTACTTCACCGACGCGTCTTCGTAGGAGACGAAGTGGGCCGCCAACTCCTGCTCCTGGGCGTCCACACTGGAGGGACGGTCCCGGGTGAACGCGTCGGCCGGCTTCAGTCCCGGGTAGAGATCACGCTGGACGTAGCTCTTGAAGGACTGGGGGAAGGGCAGGTCGGTCGCGTTCAGCGAGTTGAGTCCGAACTGCGACCCCCAGTTGGGGTACAGGACCGAAAGGTCGAGGAATCGCTCCTCGCCCTGGTGCGCTCGCAGGTAGTTGATCGGCGCGTAGTCGATCATGATGCTCTTAGGTGCGGCGATCGTGGGAACGACGAACCAGAGGAACGATTCGCCGACAAGGGTCGCGGCGACGACGACCAGCGTGAAGGCCGTCGTCGGGAACCGGCTCAGCACGGCCAAGACGCCGAGCACGATGAAGGGCGCCGTGCCGACAAGGGCGAACAGCACCCGCTGGCTCGTCGTGAGAGTGAGTCCGCGATTGAGTGGCCGCGCGCCGAGTGCGATCGCGAGCACGACGAGGGCCATGAACACCGACGCGCCCAGGAGCCACTGGCGCGCGCGGGCGCGCTCAGCCAAGTCGCGCACGCCCAGGATCGCGAGCACGATGAGGGCCAACTCGCAGCTGGGCATCACGTAGCGCGGCAGCGACGCGGCACCGACGAGCGGTACCAGGTTCCAGAGGGAGCGCGCGTGCAGGATATTGAAGGATCCGGCGAGCGACGCCACGACCCACGCCGCCAAGAGCACACGCAGCTGGCGCAGGGGTCGGCCCAGCGTGCCGACGATGGCCAGCGTGATGACGCCGGTGCCGAAGAACCCACCGATCTCACCCCACACCGTCGAGAGATGCGGGTTCTGGTAGATCGTGCCGTAGACGTAGGGGTCGACGAGCATTGGAAGGGCCTTCAGGGAGAGGGACCACGATCCGTTGACCGCGCTCGCGTGACCGCCGACGAAGGCGACGTGCAGGAAGTCCGCGAAGGGCACGAGCGCGGGCAGCGAGAGGCCGACGCCGACAGTGCCGGCGAGGCCGAGGCGACGTACGACGCGCGGGCGCCGCGCCCGAGGGAGCGAACTAATCCGCACCAGTGCCCACGCCAGGCAGAACAGGGCGTCGAAGTAGGCGACTTCGGGAAAGCCCGCGTAGAGCGACAGCGCCAACGCGAGCGCGGCGAGCTGCCAGCCTCGGCGAGCGTCCTCGGACGCACGATCGATGATCAGTTCGACGCCGAGCAGCAGCATCGCCAGGAAGGCGACTGGATTGACCACCGAGTTGGCGAGCCAGGCGAAGGTGCCGCTGAGCGCGAAGAGGACGCCGCCCGCGCCGCAGAGGCCAGCCGGCACACGCAACCTACGCAGCAAGAGGTAGGTGGAGATGCCGGCGATCGCCTCGAGAGTGACGTGGAACCAGACGAGCCCGGCCGGTAAGGCGAACAACAGTGAGAGCGGAAACAGGGCCGCTGACTGCATCTCGCCGGCCAGGGGTTGGCCCAACCCCTCGAAGTAGTTCCACCAGGGCCAGTGACCGTGCGTCAGATCCAACGCGGCGCGGTGAGCCAGGGGTTGCGTGATCGTGCCGACGTTGATGTCGATGGATGAACGACCACAGACCAGACCGCACACCGCGTGGGCGACGCCCGAGGTCCACGAGAGGGGGTCGCTGTTGGCGAGCCCGAGGACGTAGGCGGCGTTGGCCAGCAGAACGAGGAACACGATCCACACGACTGGTCTGCGCCACAGGTTTCGGTGATCGTTCACGCGCGTCGCTTGAGAGGGAGGAGCAGCCACTTCGTCACGATACTTGACTACTTCCATAATATTACTAGAATAACTAGAAAATAGGGCACGGGTGGGGCTTCAGGAGTCTGAAGGTGTCGCCGCGTCGCACACGACAAGGAGAGCAGATATGACCCGCAGAGCGTTTTACTGGCCGATACTGATCATCGGCATCGTCTTGATAGTTGCTCCCTTCGCCATATCGCTGCCCAGTAAGTCCAGCGCCGGGCAGGCGATGCTCGACAACTTTCATCCGATGATGCAGCCGTCCAGCGTGAAGGTGACGGCGAACTACTACAACCACACCTTCGTCGAGCTCAAGCCCGTCGCCGTCGGCGGCATTGCGGCGGCCGGGGAGACGGGTCAGTTGGTGTCGGGGCTCGCGAGCGCGTTGCACATGACCCCCACCCAGGTGGAGCAGTTCCTGAGTTCGAAATACCCCGCCTTCGCTCAACTCCTTGGCAGCTTCCCGCAATTGGTACCGGTCTTCGCCCAGGTGTCGCCGGGGCTGGCGCACTACAAGCCGCTCATCGAGACGATGCAGGCCAACGTGCAAAACTACGCGCAAGTCGACAGTCTGCCCAACTTCCGACTTTTCACGTGGTTCTTCGAGATCCCCGGTATCTTGATCGTGATCCTGGCGCTGTTGGGTCTGGGGGTCTTCGCTCGCCGAGGTGGCTCCAACGGAGCCACCGGATCGACGAGTGATGGGTCGAACGAGCGGTGAACCTCGCCACGACGAAGATGACTTGCTTCTGGTGAATCCTGGCGGTGAGCGTGGCTCCGGTGGGAGTGCTGTCTGGTGAGTGCTCCGATCACCGGACGGCACACCCGACCACAGTCGGGCTGATACCGTTTCTCACGTCAGGGTGAGCACCAAGCCGTCCGCAGAACCCTCCAGAGTTCAAAGAGAAGTGATTGAGAATCGAACGTAGGGGTGTCTCGTCGATGCTTCCAGTTCCGAAGGAAGACGTGTTATGGCTGACCCCGACGTAATACCGGCGACGCCGCTGCGTGGAGTCGAGTGCACGCAGATCGAGGGCGTGCGACTCCTCGGCGAGAGCGGCCTGACGTACCGCGACGGCGGCGAGTCCGAGGTCCTCCAGATCCTCAAGTCCTCGACCGACCTCTCGTCGGCGAGCGACGAGCTGGTGGCGAGGGCCGGCACGTGGGCCACGCGCTATCACCTCGATCCGGCGCGGTCGAACGTCCTTCGTTCACTCGAGCTGAGTGCGCAGGACGCAGTGCTGGAAGTGGGTGCCGGTTGTGGTGCGCTCACGACGTATCTGGCCGAACGTTCAAAGTTCGTGGACGCGATCGAGCCGATGCCGGAACGGGCCCGGTGCGCGCGCGAACGGACCCGAGACCTCGCCAACGTGGAGGTCTTCGTGGGCCTGCTCGAGGACGTCCCGGTGGTCCGAGCGTACGACGTCGTCGTGGTCGTGGGAGTGCTCGAGTACGTGGGTCGCGGAAGCCCCGATCCGACCATCTACTCATCGTTTCTGAAGCGCGCGGCGAGTCTGCTTCGAGACGGCGGAACCCTGGTGTTGGCCATCGAGAATCGCCTCGGCGTGAAGTACATCGTGGGCGCGCCCGAGGACCACTCGGGACGACAGTTCGAGGGGATCGAGGGCTACGACGAGACGAGCATCGCTCGCACGTTCAGTCGGCGCGAACTCGAAGGTTTCGTCATCGACGCCGGGCTGACCGCGACGACCTTCGGCGCCTTTCCTGACTACAAACTGACGCGCAGCGTGATGCACGACGAACTGTTCAGTGCCCGACCCGATCTCGCCGTCACGACGCCCCAGTTCCCGAGCCCGGACTGGAACGTGGCCGTTCTCCGACTCGCCAATGAAGCGAGGGCGTGGAGAAATCTGGTGGAGGCCGGGCTGGGTCCCGAGACGGCGAACTCACTTGTCATCCTCGGTCATCGCGGTGACGGACCGAGTCCGCTGTGGCCCGTGGGAACCCTCATGGCCTACTACTCGCCGTACGGGCGGCGTTCGATCTTCGCCTTCGAGAGTCGAGTACGTCGCGCCGAAGATGGACTCGAGGTCGTGCGCCGACCCCTTCTCCCGGGCCCGCACGACAGCCGCGTGAGAGTCCAATCGTCGCCGGAGCGATTCGTCGATGGCCAGGACTATCTCGGGGTGATCATCGACGCGGGCTCCCGAGAAGAACTGGGCCAGGTTCTCGTGGCGTGGCGGGACGCGCTCGACCGGACGATCGAGGTGGGCGCAGTGCCTCACGCCGACCTGCTTCCGCACAATGCCGTGCTGACCGATGACGGATCCATTGTCTTCATCGACTCCAAGTGGGACATTGCCGGGTACGATCGCGACGCCGTGGTGCAACGCGCGGCCCTCGTGCTGGCGCTGTCGCTCAGCATCCACACGTCGGCGAATCGTTGGCGGGCGGAATCCCTGCGAGAACTCGCGGTGGACCTCGGCGTCCTGCTCGGGCTCGACGAGGGGAGTGGCTGGATGGACGGCGCCCTTAGACGCGAGGCGTCGCTCCAGGCGACGCTCAACACGCCGCGGCCGACGGACACCGACTTCGACGCCCAGGTCGATCGAATCGAGCGGGAGTACCGGGACTGGTTCGACAGCCCGCTCACGAGTTTCGGGGGGCAGTCGCCGACCGAGTTAATTGCCGAAATCGGCCGGGCGCGCCAGGAGCTACGCGAGGTCTACGCGACGCGGCTCTTCCGGTACGCTCGCTATCCCCGTACGCTCTACGCCAGACTCCGGGCGGGCTCACGTTCGGCGTAGTTTGGCCGTCGCGTCCAGGCGTTCAGCAAAACTCTCGTGTCTCGCTACGACACGAGCAAGGGCAGCAGGTGCTCGGAGACCGTCTCAACTTGCCCAGCTCGGTCCGCGCTCAACAGCTCGAGCGCCACGGTGGTGGCGCCGGCGTCAACGAGTTGGCCAACGAAGTCGGCGACTTGCTCGGGGCTGCCGATCGCGGCGACCTGGCGAAGGTCGTCTGGCGAGACGTTTCGTGTCGACTGTCCCCGCCACGTCGCGAGCGCGTCCTCGAGGGCGATGTCCGCGTTCGCGTTCACGTTCACGTTCAAGAAGACGCCGATAGCGAAGGTCTCGTCGGGGTCGCGATCAGCGGCGGAGCGAAGCTCGTGCAGCATTTTCGTGCGCCTCGCCAGCTCCGAAGGGGTGACCGCGAACGTCAGCCAACCGTCGCCCAAACGAGCGACTCGCGCGAGCACTCGACGCACGCGTTCGTCGGTCGCGTCCAGTGGAGGATTACCCGTCATCCAGATGGGCAACGGCTGCTGGACAAAGGCCGGTGCCAGTTCGAGGTCCTCGATGGAGAAGTGCGAGCCTTCGAACGTGACGGCCCCGCCGCCACTGACGAGACGAAGAAAGGCAATGCTCTCCTCCATACGTTCCACCTTCTCTCGGTGGGTCATGTTGAAGGCCGCGAGCTCTTTCTCGCGCGTGGGGCCCGTGGCCTCGCCCGGGCAGGCGACCATCGTCATGCGGCCCTTCGACAACTGGTCGAGGTTCGCCCACTGTTGGGCGACGACCAGCGGCTGACGAAGCCCGAGACTGGCCTCGCAGGCGACACCGAGGCGAACTCGTTGTGTTCTCGCGGCGCACGCGGCGAGCAGCACGACCGAGTCGTAGAAGGGAAGTGAGATAATCGAATCGGTCACCCACACGTCGTGCCAGCCTTCGACGTGGTCGACGAACTCGGCGATGGCGATCAGCTCCTCGGGCGCCAAGGCCGTCGGGCCGAGGCGGGTGGGGAGCACCACGCCGACGTCAACCATCAGATCCTCCTACTTGTTCCGTGAGGGCCGCTCCGCTGTCGTTACCATACTCTCTAGTATTCCAATGGAATTAGTCGACCAGTCGGCGAAACGATCGGGGTGGTGTGAGCGAGGCACAACTGGTCCAGGCGAGCGAACTCTTCGAGGAGCTCGACGAGACGGCGCTCCGTGTCCTCGACGCGACGGTCTTCTTGCGCCGGGAAATCGAAGGCGGGCCGTACGTAGTGGTGAGCGGTCGCCAGACCTTCGACCAGCGTCACATTCCTGGTGCCGTGTTCGCCGACGTTGCGGGCGAGTTGTCGGATCCAGAGTCGCCCCATCGTTTCACCGTGCCGGCGCCCGAGTACTTCGCTCGTGCGATCGGTGCGCTCGGTGTTGGCGAAGGCACGCGCGTGGTGGTCTACGCCCAGGAGTCGCCCATGTGGGCGACGAGGCTGTGGTGGCTGCTGCGCTACTTCGGTTTTCGTGACGTGCGGGTGCTCGATGGTGGGCTGGCCGCGTGGATCGGTGCTGGCCTGCCCGTGTCGTCAGATCCATCGGCCGTTCGCTCGGCCACGTTCGCCGCGACGACCCGCCCCGAACTTCTCGCCACCAAGGACGACGTCCTTCGCGGGCTCGACGGTGCGCCGGTCTGTCTGGTGAACGCGCTGTCCGCCCGGGCCTTCCGTGGTGAAGGGCCGGGCGCCTACGCCCGGCCCGGGAGGATACCGGGTTCGCTGAGCGTGCCCTCCGGTGACCTGCTCGAGTCCGCCACGGGACGATTCCACGACCCCGCGCGACTCGCCCTCGTGCTCGAACCCGTACTGTCGTCGCCGGACAGGCCGGTCATTGCCTACTGCGGTGGCGGTATCTCGGCCACCGTCGACGTGTTCGCCCTGTCGCTGGCGGGACGAGACGACGTCAAACTCTACGACGGGTCGCTCTCGGAGTGGAGCGCCGATCCCGCACTACCGCTCGTGGTGGAGTGAGTGCGTGCGGTCGTCTTTGACTGTGATGGCCTCCTCGTCGACTCACGGAGCGCGTGGATGGGCGCGTTGCGTGACGTCGCGCGCCGCCACGGCGTTCGCTTCGAGAGTGGTCAGGCGGCGTCGATGCTGGGTGGTTCGGCACCCGAGGCCGTCGTGCTCTGGGAACGAGAACTCGGCCACGAGCTCGACGAGGCGATGGTCACCGCCGAGATCTACGACGCCGTGCTCGTGAACGTCGGTGGTGGCCTGCGAGCGATGGATGGTGCCGTCGAACTGTTGGAGACGCTGCACGGAACGCGGGCGTTGGCGATCGCCTCCAACGGCTCGATCGAGACCGTGGCGGCGTCGTTGCGCGCGGCCGGGATCCCCGACGTGTTCGACGTCACCGTCGCTCTTGGTGGGGCCCTGCGGCCCAAACCGGAACCCGACCTGTACGTTGAGGCCTGTCGGCGTCTCGGCGAGGACCCCGCTGACGCGATCGCGGTCGAGGACTCGCCTCGGGGCGCCACCGCGGCGCGACGCGCCGGGTTGAGCGTCGTGGGGGTGGGCGATACCAAGAAACTTGACGCCGTCTGCGACGTCGTGGTCGCGACGCTTCGAGCGGCCCGACTCCGCGTTTTCCTCGACGACGAGGTCGCGCGTTAGGACCCGCTTCTTCCAGTTGCCTTCGACGACTCTCCAAAACACCTCATCAGCGCTGATCACAAAGCCTTGCGTTGCCGCTCACCAATCTCTATAATCTCGATTGAAATAATCGGAATTGTAGAGAATAGGAGCGGGGAGACAATCATGACAGCCCAGGACACAGAGAATCGGGAGCGAATCCCACCGGAAGGGACCGACGAGCCAGTGGTCCTGGCCGCGATCGAGATTCACTCCATCGACGTGATACCCGACAGCGAGCGTCACGGCAGCATCCATCAACAGGGCGTGTTCTGGTTCCTCTCGAACTCCCAGACCCTCAGCGTCGCGGTTGGTTTCACGGGGATCGCGCTCGGTCTCACGGTGTGGTGGACCATTCTGGCCGTGGTCCTCGGCAACGCCTTCGGCACCGTGTTCATGGCGCTGCACGCGTCGCAGGGTCCGCGACTCGGGCTGCCGCAGATGATCCAATCGCGGGCCCAGTTCGGCTATCGCGGCGTCGTGCTCCCGCTCTTCCTGGCCCTGTTCACCTACATCATCTTCGCCGTGGTCGACACGGTCATCATCGATCAGGGATTGCACTCGATCTTCGGATGGAACACCTACCTGCTGGGGATCATCATCGCGGTCGCCGCGGTCGTGCTCGCGGTCTGGGGCTACGACTGGCTCCACCGGGCCTTTCGCTGGCTCTTCTGGATCTCGCTGCCGCTCTGGCTCGTCCTGACCGTCGCCATCGTGAGTGGCCACGCCGGCGGCGCTCCGGCCACGCACCTCGGCTTCGGCTGGATCTCGTTCTTCATCGTCTTCTCGGCGACGGCCAGCAACAACATCTCCTACGCCCCGGTCGTGTCGGACTACTCGCGCTACCTCCCGCGTTGGACGCCCTTCGGCAAGGTCGTCGGCGCCGTCTTCGTGGGCGCCTTCCTCTCACTCACCTGGCTCGCCGCGATCGGCGCGTGGTTGGCGGCTCACTTGGGCGCGACCGACGCCCTGGCGAGCGTGCGCGACGCGGGGAACCACTTCGCCTCGGGCTTCGGCACGGCGCTCATCATCGTGGCCATCGTGGCGCTCGTCGCCACCATGGGCGAGATGGCCTACAGCGGCCAGCTCGTGATCCTGACGGCGATCGACAGTTTCCGCCCGATTCGAACGACGATCGCCAAGCGGGCCGTCGCGACCGTGGCCGTCGCCATCGTCTGGCTCGTCTTCGGCCTGTTCGTCTTTCACAACGTGACGACCGCGGTGTACGACGGGCTCATCCTGTCGCTGTACCTGCTGACGCCGTGGACCATCGTGAACCTGTACGACTACTTCTACGTGCGTAAGGGTCACTACGCCGTCACCGAACTCGAGAACCGTCACGGCATCTACGGTCTGTGGGGTTGGCGGGGCATCACGTCGTACCTCATCGGCTTCGCCGCGTCCGTACCCTTTTGGAGTCTCTCGTTCTACGTCTCACCGGTCGCGAAGGCGACGAACGGGCTGGACGTCTCGTTCATCGTGGAACTGCTGGTGAGCGGCGTGCTCTACGCCGTCCTGTCGCGTTCGATCGATCTGTCCGGCCACGAGGCGGCGGTCGCGGCGAGTGACGCGAAACTCGTGTCACTCGGCATCCGCGAACCCGCGGACGCCGTGGCGCCCGAGCGCGCGGCCGTCGAGGACTCGGTGTGAGCGCCGGCGTCGCGCGTTACGAGGGACTCGCCGAGTGGTACGACGAGGTCATGCGCGATCCGGGCGAGCGCGGCGCCCTCGCGGTGTCGGCGTACGCGACACTGGCCGACCAGCTGGGTCCGGGTAGGGGGTGGATCCTCGACGTCGGCGTCGGCACCGGCCTCGCCGCCGAACGGGTCCGTCGCCTGGGCTACGAACCGTTCGGTGTCGACCTCTCCTTCAACCAACTGCAGATCGCCTCGGGCCGACTGCCGGTGGTGCAGAGCGACGCGGCGCAGTTGCCCCTGGCGGATGAGTCCGTGGCCAACGCGTACTCCACGTTCGTCTCCTCGGACCTCGACGACCTGGAAGCGGCCCTTCGCGAGGTCCACCGCGTGCTGGTGCCGGGCGGGCGCTACGTGAGCATCTGTGTGCACCCGGCGCTGAACGGCGGGCACTCCGAGCTTCGCGACGACGACACCGTGGTGGTGGAGCCGGGCTACACCACCACGAGTTATCGCTCCAGTGAGCAACACGACTCGACCATTCGCTCGCACGTCGGTGCGTGGCATCGTCCGCTGGCCGCACTGGTCAACGCGCATCTGGCCGCCGGGTTCCGGCTCACGAGACTCGTAGAGACCGGCCCGAACCCCCTGCCGTTGATTCTCGGCATCACCGTCGAGAAGCCCTGAGAGACCCGCACCAGGAACTCAGAAGAGGAAGAGGAATCATGACACTGAAAGAAACGTTCACTCACACCACGTGGCCCGACGCCTCAATCGTCGAGGACCTGACGAGGCTGCGCCAGAAGAACCCACTGGTGCACTGCGTGACCAATCTCGTCGTGACGAATTTCACCGCGAACGTGTTGCTGGCGGTCGGGGCGTCGCCGGCGATGGTGGTGGCCGTGGAAGAGGTGGGGCAGTTCGCCCCGGTGGCCGACGCACTGCTCGTGAATGTCGGCACGGTGACAGCCATCGACGCGGGAGCCATGCTCGAGGCGGCGCGGGCGGCGAACCAGGCCGGCACCCCGTGGGTGCTGGATCCGGTCGCCGTGGGGGCGCTCAGCTTTCGCACCGACGTCGTGCAGCAACTGCTGGGCCATCACCCGACGATCATCCGAGGCAACGCCTCGGAGATCCTCGCCTTGGCCGGCGAGGGATCGAAGAGCAAGGGCGCCGACTCGACCGCGGACTCCTCTGAGGCACTCGACGGAGCGCGGTCCTTAGCCACGCGCACCGGCGCGGTCGTCGCGGTCACGGGTGTCGTCGACTACGTGACGGACGGCAACGAGGTGGTCGGCGTACCGGGCAGTCACGAGTTGTTGACCAAGGTGACCGGTTCGGGCTGCGCGCTGGGCGCGGTACTGGCGGCGTTCGTGGGTGTGCAGGACTCCGTCTTTCGTGCGGCGGTCTCGGGCTCGGCCGTCTTCGCCATCGCCGGCGAGCGAGCGGCGCACGACGCCCGGGGTCCCGGAAGTCTGGCCGTCGCGCTGGTGGACCATCTCTACCTCGTCGGGCGCGAGGGCGACGAGGCTCCGGTGAGCTCGACGTGACGGCGACCGAGGGCCTCCACGTGGAGCTCGAAGAGTTGCTGGTCTGCCCCGTCGATCGAGGGCCGCTGATCTGGCGCCACGGCGACGGCGTCGTCTACAACCCACGTCTCGGGTTGGCGTACCCGATTCGCGACGGCATCGCCCAACTGCTTGACACGGAGTCCTTCGCGGTGGACGCCAGCGGGAGGGCCACACACGATGGTCGGACCGGATGACCGCGCAAAGCGAGGTCGACTGTACGGAGACGGTGGGCGTCACCACCTACCGCGCCCTGGCGTGTCAGCTGCGTCACCGGTTCCTCTCCGATCCCCACGTCTGCCCGATCATCGGCGTCGACGGACTGTCCGGTTCGGGCAAGAGCCACTTCGCCCAGATCCTCGCCCGTCACTTGGGCGGCACGGTGATCAACACGGACGACCTGGTGCCCGGCTGGGACGGCCTGCGGGCGTCGATCGACCTGCTCGAACAGTGGATCCTGGCCCCCGTGAGCCAGGGCCGCGCGGCGTCGTGGCAGCGCTTCGACTGGGAGCTGATGCGAGCGGCTGAGTGGAACGAGATCGCGCCGACGCCGGTACTCATCGTGGACGGCTGCGGGGTCGGCCATCGCCAGCTGTCGCCGTTCCTCTCGTACCTGGTGTGGGTGAACGCCCCCGAGAGCCTTCGCGACGACCGACTGCGGAGCCGCTCCGATTGGGAGATGTACCAGCCGTTCGTCAAGAGCTGGGCCGAGCAGGAGCGGATCCTGCGCGCCGGTGACGACGTCGCGTCGCGGGCCAACCTGGTGGTCGAGGCCGGCGAACGCCATAAGGGCGTCGATCGACGAAGGGCGTTCATCCATCGAGTTCCGACGTCCTGAGTGGCCTTGACGAACCCCGGGGACGGGTCCCGTGCTCGATCCCCGACGCCCGCCGGGATGAATTGAATGTACCCTAGTGAGTTGATAGGATAACTCAACTTTTAAAGCGCCCGCACTGGCGGGCCACGATAGGGAGGCCACGACGTGACTGAACGTGATTTTCACCGAACACCCATCTCTCGCCGAGACATCTTCCGTTACGGACTGGGCACCTCGGCCGCCATCGCGCTGAGCCCCCTGGTCTCCACGGCCAGCGGAGCGGCCACGACGAAGGGCACCGAGCACGTGGCGCGGCTCAGCGCGCATGCCACCCCCACGCGCGGGGGCACGCTCAAGTTCGCCCGCAGCGTCGCGCCGACCACGCTCGACCCCGCGAACACGATCATCGCGGGCGACATCTACACCCTCGACAAGATCTTCGAACCGCTCTACATCACGAACCCCGCCGGCCAACTCACGCCGTGGCTCGCCACGGGCAGCACGTTGAGCAACGGCAACAAGACCATCACCTTCCCGCTGCGTCCCGGCGTGAAGTTCTCCGACGGCAAACCGTTGACGCCCGCGGACGTTGTGTTCTCGATCAACCGGTCCCGCCACAACGCCGCCGGTCCGCTCTCGTTCCTGGACGGAGCGATCACCTCGATCGAGGCCAGCGGTTCCTCGGTCGTGGTGAAGTTGAGCGCGCCGTGGGCTCCGATCATCTCGGACATCTCGGTGTTCGCCAACGCGATCATCCCCGCCAACTTTGGCGGCAAGACCGAGGCGGAGTTCTTCGCCGCCCCGGTCGGCACGGGGCCGTTCACCCTGTCCTCGTTCACCCCGGACGCCACGTCGCTGACCCTGAAGGCCAACCCGCACTACTGGCAGGCGGGAAAGCCCTACCTCGACGCCATCGAATTCCTCTACGTCGACAACGACAACCAGCGCGTGCTGCAGATCGAGGGCGGACAGGTCAACATCATCGACACCGTCCCGCCGGCCGAAGTCGCCTCGCTTAAGAGCAATGCCAACGTCGTGCTCGACGAGTTCCCGGCATGGGAGGTCGACCTGCTCGTGCTGAACGAGTCGCTGCCCCAGTTCGCGGACCGCCACGTGCGTCGCGCCATTACCTACGCCATCAACCGCCCGGCGCTGGTGCACGCGGCGAACTTCGGCACCGGTCTGCCGGGGGGATCATTCTTCCCGCCGAGCCTGCAGTACTACTCGGCGTCGACGCCGGTGCTCGCGTACAGCCTGAGCAAGGCCAAGGCCGAGCTCGCGCAGTCGAAATACCCCAAGGGCTTCGCCACGAAGATTCTCGTCGACAGCGGCAACCAGAAGTTCGTCACCTACGCGCAGATCATCAAGAGCCAGTTGCAGCCGCTCGGCATCGACGTGACGATCACGGGCCTCGACCACTCCGCGTTCGAGTCGACGTTCCAGAAGTTCGACTACGACATGTTCATCGACTACGCCATCAACGACATCAGCGACCCGGACGAGATGGCCTCCTTCGAAGTGGACGTGAAGGACGGCGGGTCGTCGTCGTACTGGTCCCACTACGACAACCCCAAGGCGATCGCCCTGGTGCACCAGGCCGAGGGCGAGTTCAACACGACCAAGCGGGCAGCCCTCTACGCCCAGATCCAGTCGATCGTGGCCGAGGACGCCCCCTTCGTCGCGCTCGACTATCCGCCCTACATCTACGCCACCTCGAAAACGGTGCAGGGCTTCGCCGTGAACCCCGGGGGCGCCTACCGACTTGAGGACGTCTGGCTAACTTGAGGTGATGGCGCGATACATCACGTGGCGACTCGCCTCGGCGGTGTTCGTCGTGTTCGGTGTGAGCGTCGTCACCTTCTTGTTCCTGCACCTCGAGCCCGGGAGCGCCGCGCGAACGTTGCTCGGCGAGCACGCCACGCCCCGGGCCATTGCGGCGCTGCAGAAGGAGTGGGGACTGAATGAGTCCCTGCCGATCCAGTTCGTGCACTACCTCTCCGCGCTGGTGCACGGGAACCTCGGCACCTCTTACATCTACCAGGTGCCGGCGTCCCAGCTGATCGGCGAGAGGATCGGGCTCACCGCGTCGCTCGTCGCCCTCGCCGCGATCTTTGCGGTTCTGGTCACCGTCCCGCTGGCGGCGCTGGCGGCCGCGCACAAGGACCGGTTCGCGGACCACGCGGTGCGCGGTGTCACGGTGCTCGGACTAGGAATGCCCTCGTTCTGGTTCGGGATCGTGCTCATCGAGATCTTCGCGGTGCACCTGCACCTGGTGCCCGTCGGCGGCATCGGCAGCGGACCGGCGGGCTACCTCGAGTCGCTGATTCTGCCGGCGATTACCGCCGCGATCGGCATCGTCCCGATCCTGGTGCGGAGCCTGCGCGTGGGGATGATCGACATCCTCGACGCCGAGTTCGTCGTCACCGCCCGGGCGAAGGGGTTGAGCGAGC
>JBEKKW010000054.1:0-14105 GCA_050010495.1 Acidimicrobiales bacterium | reverse complement strand
GCTGTTGTCGGCCATTGGCATCGCGGGCATGGACCGTCTCGTCCAGCGCAACGTTTTGGCCATGAGTGGGCGCGCCGTCGAGGCGGCCGGCGACGTGCAGACGCTGCTGCTCGACAAGACCGGCACGATCACCCTGGGCAACCGCATGGCGTCGAGTTTCTTCCCGGTCGGTGGGCACAGCGAGCAGGAGGTCGCCGACGTCGCCCAGCTGGCCTCGCTCGCCGACGAGACCCCCGAGGGACGGTCCATCGTGGTGCTCGCCAAGGAGCTTTTCGACATCCGCGAACGTTCCCTCGAGTCCGATCACGTCTTCGTGCCCTTCACCGCGACGACGCGTATGTCGGGACTGGACATCGGGAGCCGTCAGATCAGAAAAGGCGCGGGCGACTCCGTGAAGCGCTGGGTCACCGAGCAGGGCGGTACCGTGCCGGTCGACCTCGACGCCATCGTCGAGCGGGTCTCACGGGCCGGGTCCACCCCGCTCGTGGTGGCCGACGGCGCCGACATCCTGGGCGTCATCGAACTGAAGGACGTCGTGAAGCAGGGCATTCGTGACAAGTTCGACGAGATGCGCCAGATGGGCATCCGCACCGTCATGATCACCGGCGACAACCCTTTGACCGCCGCGGCCATTGCCCAAGAGGCCGGCGTCGACGACTTCCTCGCCGAGGCGACCCCCGAGGCCAAGATGGCCCTCATCCGCCAGGAGCAGGAGGGGGGCAAATTGGTCGCCATGACCGGCGACGGCACCAATGACGCGCCGGCCCTCGCCCAGGCCGACGTCGGCGTCGCGATGAACACCGGTACCACGGCGGCGAAGGAGGCGGGCAACATGGTCGACCTCGACTCCAACCCGACCAAGCTGCTGGACATCGTCGAGATCGGCAAGCAGCTGCTCATTACGCGCGGGTCGCTCACGACCTTCTCGATCGCCAACGACATCGCCAAGTACTTCGCCATCATCCCGGCCCTCTTCGTGGTGGCCTACCCCCAGTTGCGCACGCTCAACATCATGAGGTTGCACAGCCCCCAGAGCGCCGTGCTCTCGGCGGTGATCTTCAACGCCCTGGTGATCGTGGCGCTGATTCCGCTGGCGCTACGGGGTGTGCGGTTCCGCGCCGCCAACTCCACGGCGATACTGCGGCGAAACGTCCTGATCTACGGGGTGGGCGGCATCATCATCCCGTTCATCTTCATCAAGCTCATCGACCTGCTGCTGGTCGCCCTGCACGCCTACTAAAGAGAGATCCCCATGCTCGTACACCTGCGCCGCTCCCTGGTGATGGCAGTCATCTGCCTCGTCTTCTTCGGCTTCGCCTACGCCTTCGCGGGCGTGGGCGTCTCGCAGCTGTTCTTCAAGAACCAGGCCGACGGCTCGATCACGGCTAACGGCTCCACCCTGATCGGCCAGAATTGGGCCGACACCAAGTGCCCCGGTCACCCGCTCGGCAGTTGCGTCTTCCACGGCCGGCCCGACGACACCGGACCCTACGCGGCCAACCCCAAAGAGGACGTGTCGGGAGGGGACAACCCCCTCGTCGCCAATGGCGTGGATGGCGAGTCGGAGGGGACCAGTTTGGGTCCGCTGTCCAAGACGTTGTACGAAGACACCAAAGCGCTCGTGGCGTACTGGCACCAACTGGGCGTCAAGCCGACGCCCGACCTCGTGACCACGTCGGGCAGCGGTTTCGACCCCGACATCTCGGCCCGGGACGCCACCGTGCAAATTCCGATGGTCGCCAAGGCCACCGGCATCGCGCCGTCGACGCTGCGCGCCTTGATAAAGAGCGAGACCCACGGTCCCGAGCTGGGCTTCATGGGTGCGCAGTACATCGACGTGCTTCAACTGAACGAGGCGCTTGTCAAACTCAAGTGACGACTCGTTGACCGGCCTGTCCGAGCGGGCGCGGTGCGTGCCAATCATCCCCCAAGTGATTGACACGCACCAGGTCCGTCCCTAGGGGAAACTGTGTCCATGTCCCGCGGCCAGTTGCGCGTCTACCTCGGCTCGGCCCCGGGCGTGGGCAAGACCTACCACATGCTCGATGAGGGCTGGCGTCGGCGCGAACGGGGCACCGACGTGGTGGTGGGGCTGGTCGAGACCCACGGACGCCAGAAGACCGTCGAGCAGTTGCGCAACCTCGAGGTGATACCGAGGGTCACGCGAACCTACCGCGACGTGCAGCTCGACGAGATGGACCTCGACGCGATCCTCCAACGCCGTCCCGAGGTGGTGCTGGTGGACGAGCTCGCCCACACCAACGTCCCCGGGGGCGCCCACGAGAAGCGTTGGCAGGACGTCGAGGCGTTGCTCGACGCGGGCATCAACGTGATCACGACGGTCAACATCCAGCACCTGGAGTCGGTGTCGGACGTCGTGGAAAAGATCACCGGCATCAAACAGAACGAGACCATTCCCGACGCGGTCGTTCGCCGCGCCGAACAGATCGAGCTGGTCGACATCACGCCCGAGGCGCTGAGGCGGCGAATGGCCCACGGCAACATCTACGCGCCCGACAAGATCGACGCGTCGCTCTCGAACTACTTCCGCTCGGGCAACCTGACGGCGCTGCGCGAGTTGGCCCTGCTGTGGCTGGCCGACCGGGTGGAGGACTCCCTGCAGCACTACCTGTCCGACCACGGCATCAGTGACGCGTGGGAGACCCGGGAACGACTCATCGTGGCCCTCACCGGCACCGGGACCGACGAGGCCCTGCTGCGCCGGGCGGCGCGCATCGCGTCGCGAACCGGCGCCGAACTGATGGCGGTGCACGTGGTCAACACCGGCGGGTTGCTCAAGGAGGCGGCCGACACCGCCAAGGCGCGAGAGCTGGTCGGCGAGCTCGACGGCACGTTCCAGGAGATCGTCGACGAGGACGTCGCCGGCGCCCTCGTGGCCTTCGCCCGCTCCGAACGGGGCACGCAGATCGTGCTCGGCGCCAGCCGGCCCCGCTCGTCGCTGTCGTTGACCGGCGGGGTGGTGGAGAAGGTCCTGCGTCTGGCGCGCGACCTCGACGTGCACATCATCGCCGTCGGCGGGGAACGGCCCAGGCCCGTGCGCAGGCGGCGCCGGAAGAGTCGGTTCTCGTGGCCCCGCACCCTGGTGGCGCTGGCGATCGTGGCCCTGACGATGCCGCTGATCACGTTCGCCATGACCGAGGCCCGCTCCAGCCTCTCGCTGTCGACGGTGTTCCTGGTGTACCTCGTCGAGGTGCTGATCCTGTCGACCTGGGGCGGATCCGTGGTCGGCGTCGTCGCGGCCCTGGTCGCGTCGGCCCTGGAGAACTACTACTTCGTAACGCCGGTGCACACCTTCGCGGTGGCGCGGCCCGACGACGTCGTGGCCATCGTGGCCTTCCTGGTCTTCGCCGTGGGGGCCAGCGTGCTGGTCGGCCAGTTTCGTCAGCGCTCGAACGAGGCCGAACGGGCGAGGACCGAGGCGCAGGTCCTGGCCCGCGCCGCGGCGACGGTGGCGACGACGCGCGACGACCTGTTGCCGCTGCTCGAGTCGCTGCGGGCCATCTTCGACCTGCCCGGGGTCGTGCTGCTCTCGAGACGTGACGGACTGTGGGTGCCCGACCTGCAGAGTGGTGAGCCGGTCGACGAGAGCGAGGCCAGTTCGCGATTCGTCATCGACGACGACCACGTCATCGTCCTGGCCGGCGACGCGCTCGACACCCAGGACCGCCTGCTGGTGACGGCCTTCGCGAACCGGTTCGCCGCCGGTCTCCAGGAAGTCGGGGCCCGTCGAGCGGCCGACGAGCAGCACGCCATCGACCAGGCCGAGGCCCTGCGAACGGGATTGCTGCGCGCGATATCCCAGGACCTGCGCCAGCCGCTCTCCGTCATCGACGCCAAGGTCGCCTCGATGCTTTCTCTCGATTCGGCCGACTCGCACGAACGCCAGCGTGAGACCCTGGTCGAAGTCGACCAGGAGATCCGCCGACTCATCCGTCAGGTCGCCAACCTCGTCGAAGCCGGTCGGCTCGAGGCGGGGGCCGTGAAACCGCAGTCGCTGAGTGTCTCGGCGAGGGAGTTGGTCGCGAACGCGTTGGCCACGATCGACACCCTCGGTCGCACGCTCGACGTCGACCTGGACGACGGGCTGCCGATGCTGCGCACGGACCCCGAACTCGTCGAGCAGGTCATCGCCACCGTCGTGAGCAACGCCTGCCGTTTCAGCCCGGTCGATCGGCCGGTGCGGATCTGCGCCGGGGTAGTGGGCCTGTTCCTGGAACTGCTCGTCATCGACCGCGGACCGGGCATCCCCGAGGCCCAACGCCGGGGCATCCTCGCCCCCTTCGAGCGCCTCGAGGACGAGGAGGAGGGGGCCGGACTGGGGCTGGCCGTCGCCGCCCGTTTGGTCAACCTGCTCGGCGGGCAACTGCGTTTCGAGGACACCCCGGGGGGCGGCCTCACGGTGGCGATCGAATTCCTCCAGGACCTGCACGAGTGACCGCGTGAGCGGGGGCGTAGGTACCCACCGAGTTCCCTTGGTGGACGGTACGCGCGATTGACGCGGACGTCGTCGTCGGACTGGTTCGTTACGCCCAGTCGCGCGGCGATGACCGCGGCGGCGGTGACGAGCGGTAAATCCACAATGTGAAACAACGGTGAACAAGTTTATTCGTGGACGCGAGCGGGAATTGGTCGAAGTTTTCGTGGCGACCCGTCGATGGTGGCGACGTCGCCGCGTCGTTTAACTTTTCATTCACCTCACGTTCACTTTGCCTTCATTTACAAAAAATAAAACTTCGCGCCGCCCTGATGTCGACCAGCGCGGCGTGTACCGAGCGGATAGTCTGGCCCAGAATCTCCACTCCGGTGGTTCGAAATTCAGGGGAGGTTGTACAAGTGGCATATAGAAAGTTCAAAGCGGTGCTGGTGGCCGCGGCGACTATGTCCAGCATGGTGGCGGTGGGAATTTCGGCTTCATCAACTTCGGCTGGTGCGTCGTCAGTCAACTGGGCGCACGTGAAGACCTTGACCAAGAGCGGACCCACGTCCATGACGGCGCTGATCGCCGCAGCGAAGAAGGAAGGCAAGTTGAACGTCGTGGCGCTGCCCAACAACTGGGCGAACTACGGCGAGATCATCACCTCCTTCGCCAAGAAGTACCACATCAAGGTCAACTCGGAGAACCCCGAGGGTTCGAGCGCCGAGGAGATCAGCGCGATGCAGACCGACAAGGGCCGTTCGGACGACCCCGACGTCATTGACGTCGGTACGAACTACGCCGCCCAGGCTGCGACGTCCGGGGAGCTGGCGCCCTACAAGGTGGCCACCTGGAACCAGATTCCGGCGGCGCTGAAAGACGCCAATGGTGACTGGTACGACGACTACGGCGGCTACGTGGCCATCGGCTGCAACTCCGCGGCCGTAACCTGCCCGACCTCGTTCGCGCAGATGGAGTCGGCGCCGGCCAGTTCCGGCTACAAGATTGCGCTGAACAACAGCCCGACCACGGCCGCGGCGGCCCTGGCCGGCGTGCTGGCGGCGTCGATCGCGTCCGGCGGCTCGCTGTCGAACGTGGCCCCCGGCGTCACCTACTTCGCCACGTTGGCCAAGAACGGCACCTTCGTGCCGGTGATCGGCAACGCGACGACGGTGGAGAGCGGCGCGACGAACATCCTCATCTGGTGGGACTACCTCCAGGCGAGCGGTATCTCGCCCGACCTCGGCAGCTGGAAGATCATCGTGCCGAGCGACGCGGTGGTTGGTGAGTACTACACGCAAGCCATCAACGTTGCCGCTCCCGACCCGGCGGCCGCACGTCTGTGGGAGGAGTACCTGTACTCGACCACCGGACAGAACCTGTGGCTGAAGGGCCTGGCCCGTCCCGTGGAGCTGGCCTCCATGGAGTCGGCCGGTACGGCCAACAAGGCCTGGGTGGCCAAGCTGCCGGCGGTGCCCGCGGGCGCCACGCTGAACTTCCCGACGACGGCGGAGCTCACCCAAGCGTCGACCACGGTGGACAACACCTGGGCAACCCAAGTCGGCGGCTAACTGGCAGTTCTGATTAAATTCAGCCATGTCAAATGTTGACGCGGTGACCTCAGACCCGGGTACTTCGGTACCCGGGTCTGAGGCTGGCGCCACCAATACGACGTCGCCGCTCAAACGGATGTTCCGATTCGCGACGCCGACCCTCGCGATGTCCCCGTTCGTCATCTACACGATCCTCGGGCTCGGCATCCCGGTCGTCTTCGTCATCAAGAACGCCTTCCTCTCCAACGCGGGCCACTTCACCGGGAGCAACCTGAGCCTGGTCGCCCAGGGCATCTACCGGGTGGGGTTCGAGAACAGCATCCGCCTGGCGCTGATCACGTCGATCATCCCCGGCATCCTCGGGGTCTTCCTGGCCTACGCGATCCAGACCTCGCGTTCGAGCGTGCTGCGCCGGCTGGTGGCGACGGCCTCGGGCGTACTGGCCAACTTCGGCGGCGTCAACCTCACCTTCATGTTCATCGCGTCCCTCGGCACGACCGGCCTGCTGACTGTGTGGCTCAACTACATTAAGCTCAACCCCTGGCACTACGGCTTTAACCTCTACTCCTTCTACGGCGTCGCCTTCGTCTACATGTACTTCCAGATCCCGCTGATGGTGCTCGTCATCACCCCCGCTCTCGGCGGACTTCGCCAGTCGTGGCGTGAGGCCGCGGAGAATATGGGCGCGTCGAGCTGGAGTTACTGGCGCCACGTCGGGGTGCCGGTGCTGATGCCCTCGGTGCTCGGCGGCATGCTGCTGCTGTTCGGCAGCGCCTTCGCCGCCTACGCGACGGCCCAGTCGCTCACCACCGGGATCATCGCGCTCTCGCCGATCCAGATCGGTAACATCCTCAACGGCAACGTCATCAGCGGCGAGACCAACATCGCCTACGCCATCGCCTTCGGGATGCTCATCGTGCTCACCATCACCATGATCCTCTACACGCTCGTGCGAAGGAGGTCGTCGAAGTGGCTTCAGTAAACCAGGAGATCGCGTTCCTCGAGCTGGCCGACCCCCACTCGAAGGAGGGCGTGCCGGCCCGCGCCTCGGGCCCGAGGCGCCGGTGGCGGATCCGCTGGTGGCGCGGCGCGGTGCTGCTGCTCGCGGGCCTCTACTTCCTGCTGCCGCTGTTCGCGGGGCTCAAGTTCGCGCTGGAGAACATCGCCGGCAAGTTCTCCTTCCAGGCGCTGCAGAACCTGCCGTCGTCGCCCGGCTTCTCCAGCGCCTTCTGGCTCTCCTTTCGACTGGCGCTGGTGACCGTCGTGATCTCGTCGGCGCTCATGATCCCCACCGCGATCTACGTGCACCTGAAGCTCCCCCGGATGCGCCGGGCGATGGACGTCGTGACGGTCCTGCCGATCGTGATACCGCCGATCATCCTGATCCTCGGCGTCGAGGGCTCGGCCCCACTCACCCTCAAGTCCTCGCCCTACCTGCTGAGCCTGCTGTACGTGATCCTGGCGATGCCCTTCGTCTACCGCTCCCTCGACGCCGGTCTGAGCGCGATCGACCTCAAGACCCTCACCGAGGCGTCACGTTCCCTGGGCGGGAACTGGTTCCGCACGATGCGCAGCGTCATCCTGCCCAACCTTCGCGCGTCGCTGCTCTCGGCGACGGTGTTGACGCTCGCGTTGGTGTTCGGCGAGTACACCATGGCCAGCCTGGACAACTGGACCACCATCCCGGTGTGGATCGTCCAGTTCAACGACGCGACTGACGGCCACATCCAGGTGGCGGCCTCGATGATGGGCCTCGTGGGCACCTGGGTCCTGCTGACCGCACTGATCTTCACCTTTGACCGATCACAATCGAGACGAGCACAACGAAAGACGGGCTTACTGTGACCCAGACCCAAGAGCAACCACTGACCAGCGGCGCACCGTCCACGAGCGCCGGCGCGACGGTCCAGCTGGACCAGCTGGTGCGCACCTACGGCCAGGTGCGGGCCCTCGACGGCTTCTCCCTGCAGATCGCGGCGGGCGAGTTCGTGGCCCTGCTCGGACCCTCGGGCTGTGGCAAGACGACGGCGCTGCGCACGCTGGCCGGCTTCGAGCGTCCCGACAGCGGGCGAGTGATCGTCGACGGCGTCGACCTCTCCAACGTCAGCGCCCAGAAGCGCGACATGGGCATGGTCTTTCAGAGCTACTCGCTCTTTCCCAACATGAACGCGCTCAACAACGTCGCCTTCGGCCTGCGCATGCGCAAGCAGTCGGGCCACCAGCGCCGTCAAAAGGCCGGGGAGCTGCTCGACCTGGTCGGGCTGAGCGACCAGGCGTCGAAGTACCCCCACCAGATGTCCGGGGGCCAGCAGCAGCGCGTCGCCCTGGCCCGGGCCCTGGCCATCGAGCCACGGGTGTTGCTGCTCGACGAGCCGCTCTCGGCGCTCGACGCGAAGGTCCGCGCCGAACTGCGCGACCAGATCCGCTCGCTCCAGCAGCGCCTCGCGATCACCACGGTCTTCGTCACCCACGACCAGGAGGAGGCCCTCTCGATGGCCGACCGGGTCTGTGTGATGTCGCGCGGGCGCATCGAGCAGGTCGACGTGCCCTCGGTGCTCTACGCCCGCCCGACCACGGCCTTCGTCGCGCAGTTCGTGGGCGTCTCCAGCCGGGTCCCGGTCGTCCTGGCGGGCCAGGAGATCGAACTCTTCGGCCAGAAGTTCCCGGTGCGCACCGGTGACGTCTCGGCCCTCTCGGGACCGGTCGACGCCCTGATACGGCCCGAAGAGGTCGCCGTGGAGGTCGACCCGGCCGCGAGCGGCTTCGTGACCCACAAGAGCTTCTTCGGCGCGACCACTCGGTTGATCGTGCAGTTGGGCGACGTGGCGGTGCGCGTCGACGTGCGCAGCGACATCGCGGCCGACATCGAACTGGGCACCCGCGTGCGTCCGGCGTTCGTGGCCCGCGACGTCCTGGTCGCGCCCCGCCTCGCCGACGCGGCGCCGCCGAGCGAGTAGCTGACGCCCTGCTCGGTCCCGGCGTGGCCCGTACGCGGGTTCGACTACGTTGGCCGAGTCCGGCGCGATGGCGCCGTCTGACGTGACCGAGGGGGAGGTGACCATGAGCAATCGTCAGATCGTGCTCGAGCGGCGACCGGTCGGTGCGGTCGACGCGTCGACCACCCGGCTCGTCGAAGGGGCCGGTCCCACGTGCGGCCCCGGGGAGGCGCTGATCAAGGTGGGCATGCTCTCGATCGACCCGACGATCCGCACCTGGATGAACGACGCCCCGGGGTACCTGGCGCCCATTGGAATCGGCGAGGTGATCCGTTCGAGCGGCGCCGGGGTCGTCACCGAATCGAACCTCGAGCGCTACCGCGTCGGCGACGTGGTGGTGGGACTGACGAACTGGCAGGAGTGGGTGGTGGCCGACGGGGCCCATCCCTTCCAGGTGGTGCCCACCGCCCTGGGGCTCGACCTCGCGACGGTGATGAACGTGCTCGGGGCGACCGGGGTGACGGCCTACTTCGGACTGCTCGAGGTGGGCGCCTTCGCGAGCGGCGACGTGGTGCTCGTCTCGGGCGCGGCCGGCGCGACCGGTTCGGTGGTCGGCCAGATCGCCAAGGCCCGCGGGGCCGCCAAGGTCGTGGGCATCGCCGGGGGAGCGGCCAAGTGCGCCGAGGTCGTCGAGGAGTACGGCTTCGACGAGTGTCTCGACTACCACGAGGGCCACCTGGCCCGGCGACTGCACGGGGCCTGCCCCGAGGGCGTCGACCTGTACTTCGACAACGTGGGGGGCGAGATCCTCGACGCCGCGCTCGCCAACCTCGCCCTGTACGGTCGCGTCGCGCTGTGCGGGGCCATCTCGCAGTACAACACCACCGAGCGCGCCGGCCTCGCCAACACGTCGATGCTGATCGTGCGCCGGGGGCGCATGCAGGGCTTCATCATCCTGGACTACGCCTCGCGGTTCCCCGAGGCCCAGGCGGCGCTGGCGGCCATGGTCCACGGCGGTACGCTGCGCCACCGCGAGCACCTGGTGCACGGCCTCGAGCGGGCGCCCGAGGCGCTCAACATGCTCTTCGGCGGGGCCAACCACGGCAAGACGCTGGTGGTCGTGGATGAGACCGTCCAGCTCAGCTGATGGGCCGTCCGCGAAGCTCGAGGTCGGCGTAGAGGGCGCGATGGTCGCTGCCGCCCTCGCTGGCCCCGCCGCCGAGCCGTTGCCAGGGGCCGCGCCCGAGGATGTGGTCGATCTGGGAGTGGGGGTGTCGTGAGGGCCACGTACGTGCCCGCACCATCGAGCGCCACCGGGGCAGGAAGAGGCGCAGCAGCGGCCGCCAGCAGTTGAAGTCGCCGACCAGCAACACCGCCACACCGGGGTCGAGCGAGTCGACGATGGCGCTGATGCGCCGGTACAGGAAGTACGAGCCGTGCGTGATGTGCGCGCCGTGCACGGCCACGACGTAGAAGGAATGCTCGCCGTCGCGCAGTCGCGCGACGATCACGGCCCGGCTGACCTTCTCACGCCAGAGCCGCCCGAGCGCAATGACCCGGATCTCCTCGATCGCCAGCGAGGTGAGCAGACCGAGCCCCCACTCTCCCGCCTCCGCGCCCTCGCGCCGGGCCCGCTCGGCCCGCTGGAACGTCGTCAGCGACCGGTGCTCGCTGAAGTAGAGGCCCCGCTCCCCGGTGAGGTGGGCCAGGAGGGGCTGCCACGATCGACCTCCGGAACCGTTGGTGATCCGCTCGCCGCGCGCCAGGGGCGCGAACCGGCCCTCCATGCCCAGACGGTCGGCCAACTCGCGGTAGAGGTCCGCACCGTCGAGCGCGCGCCACAGTTCGGGACAGACCAGCACGTCGGCCCCGAGGGTGGCCGCGTGGTCGAGGGCCGATGTCGGTCGCCCCCAACCGTCGACGCCGGCGTGAACATTAAACGTCGCGACCCGCACTTCAAAACCTTAGGTGTTCGTGAGTCGAGGTGTGCAAGGCTCAGTACGTGGAATCGGTCAACGTGAGCTTCGGCCACCGGCTCTGGTGGGTCGACGCCTTCATCGGCACCGCCGAGCGCGGCAACCCGGCGGTGGTGATTCTGCTGGAACGACCCCTGGCCGATCACGAGCTCCAGCAGATCGCCTTCGAACTGGGCGTCTCGGAGACGGCCTTCCTGCGCCGCAACGGCGACAACTGGTCCCTGCGCTGGTTCACGCCGACGGTCGAGGTCGACCTGTGCGGCCACGCCACGCTGGCCACCCTGCACGTGCTGGTGAGCGAGTTGGGGGTGACCAGCGACGAGATCTTCTTCGAGACCCGCGCCGGACTGCTCTCGGGTCGCCGCCTCGCCGACGGCATGCTCGGGATCGACCTGCCCCGTTCCTACATCGAGCCGCTCGACCCCGAGGTCCTCAACGGCACGCTGGGCCCGTTGCGCGAGCTCTTCCAGGCCGGCGCGCAGAGCGTGCTCGCCGTGGTGGAGGACTACGACACCCTGTGCGGCCTCGCGGTCGATCCGATGAGCCTCTTCCTGGTGCCCAGTTCGATGGTGATCGCGGCCTGCGAGGGCGGGCCGGGGGTCGACGTCTCGATCCGGGTCTTCGCGCCGCGCCTCGGCCTGGCCGAGGACCACGTCACCGGCAGCGCGATGTGCGCGATCGCTCCCTGGTGGGTCGACAAGGTCGGCTCGCCCACGGTCAGCGTGCGCCAGGCGTCGGCCCGCGGGGGCCTGATGTACGCGCGGCTCTTCGAGCGCAACGTCGAGGTGGCCGGCGAGGCCCGAATCTTCTTCGGGGGCGAACTGCGCGCATGAGCGAGCACGACCTGGGCCCCGGCGCGCGCACCCGGGTGCGCCGTCTGCCCGAGAAGGCCCGCTACGACGAGGCGACGATCTACGCCATCCTCGACGAGGCGCGGCTGTGCCACGTCGCGGGGATCGTCGACGGGCGCGCCGTGGCGCTGCCGACCCTGCACGCGCGCGAGGGCCGGGTCCTGTACCTGCACGGCAACCGCTCCAACGGCTTCATGCAGGCGGTGCTCGGCCGGGGCGAGGCCTACGTGACCGTGACGATCTACGACGGGCTACGCCTGGCGCGCAGCGGCTTCGAGTCCTCGATTGCCTACCGTTCGGCCGTCGTGATCGGGAGAGCGAACGAGGTCGAGGAGCCCGAGGAGAAGCGCCGCGTGCTCGACATGTTCGTCGACGCTATCCTGCCCGGTCGCGCCGCGGAGGTGCGCCCGATGAACGAACGCGAGCTGAAGCTGACCCTCGTGGTGCGCGTCGAGATCGGAGAGGCCTCGGCCAAGGTCTCGGCCGGGCCGACCGAGGACTTCGCGTACGACCGGGACCTGCCGATCTGGTCGGGCACCGTGCCGGCCCACCTACACTTCGGTCCCCCCGAGCCGTCGAGCGACGGCGCGATGGCGAGCGGCGCCGTCGAGTTGCCCGAGTCGGTGCGACGGCTCTACGACCGCCAGGGATGAACTCGCTGGAGGGGCTGCGCAATCAGATCGGGCGCATCACGCCCGTCGACGCCCGCGAGGCCCGCTCGATCGCGGCGACGCTCGAGCGCCTCACCTGGCCCGGGGACTGCTTCGACGAGGGGCAGAACGCCCTTCACCTGACGGCGTCGTCCTTCGTGGTCTCGGCGCGCGGGGTGATCCTGCACCGCCATCGCCGCCTGGGCATCTGGGTCCAGCCGGGCGGCCACGTCGATCGCGGCGAAGGGCCCGAGCAGGCGGTGCTGCGCGAGACGCTCGAAGAGACCGGACTCGTCGCCCGTCACCGAGATCCCGTGAACCTCTTTCACGTCGACGTCCATCCCGGTCCGCGGGGCCACACCCACTACGACCTGCGCTACGTCGTAGAGGCGCCGGGCGACGACCCCGCCCCGGAGGCGGACGAGAGCCCCGAGGTCTTCTGGTTCGACTTCGAGGCGGCCCAGGAACGCGCCGAGCCGTCGCTGCGCCACGCGCTGGCCAAGCTGGCCCGGGGGTACGCGACATGGCGCGTGCAAGACTGACCCCGTGGAGACCGAGGCCCTGCGTCAGTTGATGGAGGCCGACCGCTGGATCGACCGGGTCGGCGCCCAACGGGCCCACCTGCCCGAGCAGGCGCAGTTGGAGGGCCTCGAAGCGCAGTTACGAATCCTGAGCCGCGAACTGGCCCAGGCCAAGGAGGCGCTGGCCCCGGTGCGCGCCAGCTACGAGGCCACGACCGCCGACGCGAAGCGGCTGGCTAAACGTTGCGGCGACCTCGAGACGATCCTCGCCTCGTCGACGGCGAACGCGCGCGAACTGGCCGCGCTGCACAAGGAACTCGAACACGTGCGGCAACTGCTCAGTGCGGCTGAGGACCGCGAGCTGGAACTGTTGATCGAAGTCGAGCCGCTCGACGAGGCCGTCGCCGACGTCAAGGCCCGCGCCCAGCCCGACGTCGCGCGCCGCAGCGAACTCCAGGCCGCGATCCTCGAACTGCAGGCGTCACTCGACGACGAGCTGGCCTCGCTTCGCGCCGCGCGCGAGGAGCGGGCCGCCGCGCTGTCGCCCGACCTGCTCGCCCGCTACGAGGACCTGTTGGCCCGGGTCGGCACGTCGGGGGCGGCCCAGGTCGACGCGGGACGCTGCGACGGGTGTCGCATCCTGCTCTCGCCCCTGGACCTCGATCGGTTCAAGGCCCAGCCCGAGGGGACCTTCATGCCCTGTCCCGAGTGCGGGCGGTTGTTGCTGCCGTGATCGTGCTCATCCGTCACGGCCAGTCCACGACCAACGCCGCGCACCTGCTGGCCGGGCGGAGCGACCCCGACCTGACCGCCTTGGGCGAGCGTCAGGCGACCGCGCTGGCGCCCTACCTCGCGGGCGTGCGCGAGGTGTGGACGTCACCGCTACGGCGCGCTCGGCGCACGGCCCAGTTGGCCCTTCCTTCGATCGAAGCGTCCGTCTGCGAGTCCTTCGTCGAGGTGGACTACGGGAACCTGGAGGGACAGCCGCTCAGTTCGGTGGCGGGCGAGCAGTGGCGGGCCTTCGAGAGCGACCACGCGAGACCCCTGGGCGACGGCGAATCGCTGGCCGACCTCGACCGTCGCGTCCACGCGCGACTCGAGCAGCTCCTCGGCGATCCCCTCAGCCTCCTGCACGATCCCGAGCGCCACCTGGCCATCGTCAGCCACGTGTCGCCGATCAAGT
>JBEKKW010000053.1:0-14129 GCA_050010495.1 Acidimicrobiales bacterium | reverse complement strand
CCGACAAGCTCGAGCACGCCGGCTTCGGTCCGGACCCTAAGTCCCTGGGCGTGGCCGGTCAGATCATCCCGTGGAACTTCCCGCTCTTGATGGCGGCCTGGAAGCTGGCGCCCGCGCTGGCGGCCGGCAACACCTGCGTCTTGAAGCCGGCCGAGACGACGCCGCTCAGCGCGCTGGTGCTCGCCGAGATCCTCCAGCAGGCCGAGCTGCCCGAGGGGGTCGTGAACATCGTCACCGGCGACGGATCGGTCGGCGCGGCGCTGGTCGAGCACCCCGGGGTGAACAAGATCGCCTTCACTGGTTCGACCGAGGTCGGTCGGCTGATCCAGCGCGCCACCGCATCGAGCGACAAGAGGCTGACGCTCGAACTGGGAGGCAAGGGGGCCAACATCGTCTTCGAGGACGCGCCCATCGACGAGATGATCGAGGGCATCATCGACGGCATCTTCTTCAACCAGGGCCACGTCTGCTGCGCCGGCTCGCGCCTGCTCGTCCAGGAGTCGATCGCCGACGAGGTGCTGCGCCGGCTCATCCGCCGGGTGGAGCAACTGCGCGTGGGCGACCCGATGGACAAGAACACCGACGTCGGTGCCATCAACTCGGCCGCCCAGCTGGCCCGCATCGAGGAACTCACGGCCTACGGCGCCTTGGAGGGCGCGACGCGCTACACCAGCTCGTGCACGCTGCCCGAGCGGGGCTACTGGTTCGCCCCCACGGTCTTCGCGGACGTCTCGCAGTCGCACCGCATCGCGCGCGAGGAGATCTTCGGCCCGGTGCTGTCGGTGCTGACCTTTCGCACGCCCGAAGAGGCGGTCGCCAAGGCCAACAACACCAACTACGGCCTGGCCTGCGGGGTGTGGAGCGAGAAGGGCAGTCGCTCGCTGTGGGTCGCGCAGCGCCTGCGCGCCGGGGTGGTCTGGGCCAACACCTACAACCGCTTCGATCCGTCGAGCCCCTTTGGCGGGATGCGCGAATCGGGATTCGGCCGCGAGGGCGGGCGCCACGGCCTGGAGGCCTACCTCAATGTCTGAGCGCCAGGACGTGCGCAAGACCTACAAGCTCCTCATAAACGGGGCCTTTCCCCGCTCGGAGTCTGGGCGCAGCTACGAAGTGCTCACAAGTGGGGGCGACTTCCTGGCCAACGTCGCCCAGGGTTCGCGCAAGGACGTGCGCGACGCCGTGTCGGCCGCGCGCGCGGCGCAGCCCGCCTGGTGGGCGGCCAGCGCCTACAACCGCGGCCAGGTCGTCTACCGCCTGGCCGAGATGGCCGAGTCGCGCCGAGCCGAGCTGGCCGAGCACGTGGCCCTGGCCGAGGGGCTCAAGGAGCGCAGCGCGGCCGCGCAGGTCTCGCTCGCGATCGACCGCATCGTCTGGTACGCCGGCTGGTGCGACAAGGTCACCCAGGTGCTCGGGGGCGCCAACCCCGTCGCCGGGCCGTTCTTCAACTTCTCGCTGCCGACCCCGAGCGGCGTCGTGGCCGTGATCGCCCCCCAGGACTCGTCCCTCGTGGGCTTCGTCGACACGGTCCTGGCGCCGATCGTCGTGGGCAACACCGTCGTGGCCCTGGCCAGCGAGCGCCGCCCCACGCCGGCGGTGCTGCTGGGCGAGATGAGCGTGACGTCCGACTTCCCGGCCGGGCTCTTGAACATCGTCACCGGGATCACCGCGGAGCTGGCGCCGACCGTGGCGACCCACGAGGACATCGACGGTCTCGACTTAGAGGGCGTCGACCACGACGTGGCCAACGACCTGGCCGCCCTGGGGGCTGAATCGATCAAGCGGGTCCTTCGACCGCGCGCCAAGGGTGAGGGTTCGCCGCTCGCGCGCCTGCGCGCCTTCGTCGAGACCTCCACCGTGTGGCATACCATCGGCCAGTGACGATGAACCCCTACGAGCTGGCCCGGCGCGCGAGCGAGGAGTTGCGCGACGTCAGCGGCGTCGATCGCTACGACGTGGCGATCGTGCTCGGGTCGGGCTGGCGCGAAGGGGCCGTCGCGCTGGGCGAGGCGCACAGCGAGGTCGCCACGTCCACGCTGATCGGCTTCGTGGCCCCGACCGTGGCGGGCCACGGCGGGGCGATCCTCTCACTCGACGTCGCGGGGCTGCACGTCGCGCTGCTCTCGGGGCGGGTCCACCTCTACGAGGGTCACAGCGCGCACCAGGTCTGTCACCCGGTGCGCACCCTCATCGCCGCCGGCGCGACCCGCGTGGTGCTGACCAACGCCAGCGGCGGCATCGACCCCAAGGTAGTGCCGGGCACGGTCGTCGTGATCCGTGACCACCTGAACCTGACGGCCACGTCGCCCCTGGAGGGCGAGGCGCCGCCCGAGGGCTACGGTTCACGCTTCGTGGACCTGAGCGACCTCTACAGCGCGAGGCTGCGGACACTGGTGCGCGAGCGCGCGCCGCAGCTGACCGAAGGGGTCTACGCCGGTTTTCGCGGCCCCCACTACGAGACGCCGGCCGAGGTGATGATGGCGCGAACCCTGGGCGCCTCGCTGGTGGGCATGTCGACGGTGCTCGAGGCGATCGCCGCTCGCCACCTGGGGGCCGAGGTGCTGGGCCTGAGCCTCGTGTCGAACCTGGCCGCGGGCGTCTCGACGGGGCCGCTCAACCATCTCGAGGTGCTCGAGGCCGGCCAGCGCGCGGCCGGATCGCTCGGCACCCTGCTCGCGCAACTGGTGCCGGTGCTGTGAACGCCCTCCTGGCTGAGCGGGTACGGGCCTGGATCGCCGGCGACCCCGACGAGGCCGACCGCGCGACGCTCCAGGCGCTGCTGGACGCTGACGACGAGCAGGAACTGGAGCGGCGCTTCGACACGCCCCTGCGCTTTGGCACGGCCGGGCTGCGCGGTCCGTTGATGGCCGGACCGGCCGGGATGAACCGCTACACCGTTCGCCGCGCCACCCAGGGCGTGGTCGGGTGGCTGCACGAGAGCGGCGTCGATCCCATGCGTGGCGTCGTCGTCGGTCGAGACGCCCGCCACGGATCCGAGGCCTTCAACGACGAGGTCGTCACCGTCCTGCTCGGCGCCGGGGTGCGGGTCTTCGAGATGCCCGGCCCCCTGCCCACGCCACTGGTGGCCTACACGGTCAAGGCCCACCAGGCCGCCGCCGGCATCATGATCACCGCGAGCCACAACCCCGCCACCGACAACGGCTTCAAGCTCTACGCCGACGACGGCGCCCAGATCCTCCCGCCGCACGACCAGACCGTCGAGCGGCTCGCGGGCGAGGCCCGTGGGGCGGTGCTCGGCGATCGCACCAGCGTGCTCTACACCGAAGTGGCCGCCGAGGTCCTCATCGCGTACCGGCGCCACTTCACCCAGCGCTTCGGCGTCAACACCGGCAGCAAGCTCGCCATCACCTACACGCCCCTGCACGGGGTCGGCGGCGAGACGATGATGGACCTCTTCGACAACGCCCGGTTCACCGCGGTCACCGTGGTCGCCTCGCAGTTCGCGCCCGACGGCGACTTCCCGACGCTGGCCTACCCCAACCCCGAGGAGCCGGGCGCCCTGGACCTCGCCATGGCCAGCGCCGACGCGACCGGCTCGTCCCTGGTGATCGCGAACGACCCCGACGCCGACCGCCTGGGCGTCGCCGTGCGGGCCAGTGCCGGCTGGCGGGTGCTGCGCGGGGACGAGATCGGCTGGCTGCTGGCCTCGACGCTGATCGGCGAGATGGAATCGGGCGTGGACGTCGTCGCGACCTCGATCGTCTCGTCCACGATGCTCAAGAAGATGGCCCAGGTGGCGCGCATCCGCTTCGTCGAGACGTTGACCGGCTTCAAGTGGATCGCCCGGGCCCGTGACGAAGGGGTGCTGCGCTTCGGTTACGAGGAGGCGCTCGGCTTCGCCGTCGATCCGGTCGTCGCCGACAAGGACGGGATGTCGGCGGCGCTCGCGCTGTGCCAGCTGGCCCACCGCCTCGCTCAGGACCACCAGACCCTGCTCGATCGCATCGACGAGATCGAGTCGCGCTACGGCGTGCACGCCGGGCGCCAGCTGTCACTGCGGGCCGAGGGGCCGGGGGCGCGTCAGCGCATCAGCGACGCCGTCGACCACTTGCGCGCGGCGCGTCCGGCGACGCTGGGCGACCTGCCCGTCAGTGAAGTGGTCGACCTCACGAGGGGCTGGCACGGCCTGGCCCCCACCGAGGGTCTCGTCTTCATGCTCTTCGACCACGGACGGGTCGTCGTGCGCCCTTCGGGCACCGAACCCAAGCTCAAGGCCTACATCGAGATCCTGGGCGGCCCGGCCCGCGGGCGCACGTTGGGCGAGCAGCGCCACGCGGCCGCGGTCCAGCTCGAGGCCGTCAGCCGCGACCTCGAGTCGCGACTCGTCTTCTAGCTCGCGCGCAGCGCGGCGTAGCCGGGCTTGATAACGGTGTCGATCATCGCCAGGCGCAGGTCGAACTGGAAGAAGGCGCTCTTGGCGGCGTTGAGCGTGAGCCACTGCATGTCCTCGAGGGTCCAGTCAAAGGCCTGCGCGCAGGCCTCGAACTCGCTGCTCATCGTGATGCCGCTCATGAGGCGGTTGTCGGTGTTGACCGTCACGCGAAAGCGCAGCCGGCGCAGCAGTTCGATGGGGTGCGAGGTGATCGAGCGGGCCGCACCGGTGTGCACGTTCGACGTGGGGCAGACCTCGAGCGGGATCCGGCGGTCGCGGATGTAGCTGGCCAGACGGCCCAGCTCGTAGTGACCGTTGTCGTGGGTGATGTCGTCGACGATGCGCACGCCGTGGCCCAGCCGCTCGGCGTTGCAGAACTGCACCGCCTCCCAGAGCGAGGGCAGGCCGAAGGCCTCGCCGGCGTGCACGGTCAGGTGGAAGTTCTCGCGCTGGATGAGGTGGAAGGCCCGCAGGTGCTCGGTCGGCGGGAAGCCGTCCTCCGGCCCGGCGATGTCGAAGCCGCAGACCCCGTGGTCGCGGAAGCTGATCGCCAGCGCCGCGATCTCCTCGCTCATGTGGGCCTGGCGCATCGCCGAGATGATGGTGCGCACGATGATGGTGTGGCCCTCGTCGTGGGCCAGGCGGGTGCCGGCCGCGAAGCCGGCCAGCGCGGCGTTGACGACTTCGGCGAGGGTCAGGCCGCCGTACGTGTGCAGCTCGGGCGCGAAGCGGATCTCGGCGTAGACGACGCCGTCGCGGGCGTGGTCGAGTGCGCACTCCGCGGCGACCCGCTCGATCTGGTCGCGCGTCTGCATGAGGGCCGTCGTGTGGGCGAAGCCCTCGAGGTAGTGCACGAGGTCACTGCCCTTGGCGTCGGCGATGAACCACTGGGCCAACTCGTCGGGGTCCAGGGTCGGCAGGCCCTGGTAACCGGTCTCGCGGGCCAGCTCGGCGACGGTGGTCGGACGCAGGCCGCCGTCGAGGTGGTCGTGCAGCACCACCTTGGGGGCACGGCGGATCAGGTCGCTGGTGAGCGCAGTACCGGCCATGGGCCCAGGCTACTCATCGAGATTTGGGGCTAACGGTCGACGCGCTCGATCAAGAGCGGCGTGGTCGGCGTCTCTTCGCCCCCGACGACCAGCGCGCCTTCGAGGGCGGAGCGGCCTCGCGCGAGATGGTCGTCGTCGTCCGCGAACAGCTCGAAGAGGGGCTGGCCGGGGCTCACCTCGTCGCCCGGCGCCACGAGGCTGAGCACGCCGGCGCCGGCGCTGACCGAATCCTCCTTGCGGGCGCGGCCGGCGCCGAGGCGCCAGGCGGCGATCCCCACGGCCAGCGCGTCGATCGACGACACCGTGCCCGCCTCGTGCGCGACGATGGTCTCGCGACAGGCGCCCAGCGGGAGCACCGCGTCGGGGTCGCCGCCCTGGGCCGCGATCATCGCCCGGTAGACCTCGTAGGCCGAGCCGTCGTCCAGCTTCGACGCCGGATCGAGCGAAAGTCCGACCAGCTCGAGCATGATGCGCGCGAGCGCGAGGGTGAGTTCGCGCACGTCGCGGGGCCCGCCGCCTCGAAGGACGTCGACCGACTCGTTCACCTCGAGGGCGTTGCCCACGGCCCGGCCGAGTGGCGCGTCCATCGCCGTCAGCTGGGCCACGGTGACGACCCCGTGTGACGCGCCGAGCCCGACCATCGTCGTGGCGAGCTCGCGCGCCCGCACGACGTCCTTGATGAAGGCGCCGCGCCCCACCTTGACGTCGAGCACCAGCGCATCGGTGCCTTCGGCGATCTTCTTGCTCATGATCGACGACGAGATGAGGGCGATCGACTCGACGGTGGCGGTCACGTCGCGCAGGGCGTAGAGCCGGCGGTCGACGGGCGCCAATCCCGCTCCGGCGGCGCAGACCACGCAGCCCACGCGCTCGAGTTGGGCCCGTATCTCGTCGTTCGAGAGCGAGGCGCGCCAGCCGGGTATCGATTCGAGCTTGTCGAGCGTGCCGCCGGTGTGGCCGAGGCCGCGGCCCGAGAGCTGGGGCACGGCCGCGCCGCAGGCGGCGACCAGGGGCGCGAGGATCAGCGAGATCTTGTCACCGACCCCGCCGGTCGAGTGCTTGTCCACCGTCGGGCGCGACAGGCCCGAGAGGTCGAGCCGCTCGCCCGACGCGATCATCTGGTCGGTCCAGGTGCGCAGCTCCTGGGGCGCCAGGCCGTTGAAGTAGATGGCCATGAGCAGCGACGACATCTGCTCTTCGGCGACCTCGCCGCGCATGTAGGCACCCAGCAGCCAGGTGATCGCCTCGTCGCTCAGAGGAAATCCGTCGCGCTTGGCGGTGATCAGTTCAACCGCGGAGAACGTCGTCACGGGCTCTGACGGGCTCCGAGGTCCTGGGGACCGAAGGCGTCGGGCAACAGCGCGCTCAAGGGGCGCGGCGCTCGCTCGTCGCCGTCGTCGACCAGGAGTTCGCCGCCACCGTGCTCGAAGAGCAGTTGACGACATCGCCCGCACGGGGCGATCGGTGCGCCGTCGCCGGCGACGATGCTGACGGCGACCAGACGGCCGCCGCCCTGACGCGCGAGGTCACTCACCAGTGAGCACTCGGCGCACAGGGTCAGACCGTAGCTCGCATTCTCGACGTTCGATCCCTCGACGACGCGTTGATCACTGGTGTAGCCGGCCGCGCCGACCCGCACGTGCGAGTAGGGCGAGTAGGCGAGCGACGTCGCGTGGCGGGCCCGCTCGCGCAGCGTCGACCAGGGGATCTCACTCTGAGCGCTCACCGCCAAACAGTACACTGCGCCTTGCGTGAGCAACCTGGCCGAATCCCCCGTGGTGATCAGTGACGAGGTCCGTGGCGCGCTCGGCGAGGGCCGGGCCGTCGTCGCCCTCGAGACGACGATCGTGGTCCACGGTCTGCCGGCGCCGATCAATCTTGAGGTGGCCGCGATGTGCGAGGCGGCCGTTCGAGAGAGCGGCAGCGTGCCCGCGACCATCGGCGTGCTCGACGGCCGGGTGGTGGTCGGCTTGAGTGGCGAGCAGCTCGAACGGCTCGCCTCACCGTCACTCGACGCGACGAAGCTCTCGGCGCGCGACATCGGTCTCGCGGTATCCCTGGGATGCGATGGTGCGACCACGGTCGCGGGCAGCATCGCCATCGCGCACCTGTGCGGCATCACCGCGATGGCCACGGGCGGACTCGGTGGCGTGCACCGCGACGCGCGCGCAACGTTCGACGAGTCGTCGGACCTGACGACGCTCTCGCGCACTCCGGTGCTGGTGGTTGCGTCGGGGGTCAAGTCAATACTGGATGTCGCCGCGACGCTGGAGCGACTCGACACGCTGGGCGTGCCGGTCGTGGGCTACCGCACCACGAGATTTCCCGGGTTCTACCGCAGCGACAGCGGCTACCCGCTCGACTGGAGCGTCTCGAACGCTCGCGAAGCGGCGGCGGCCTTCCTCGCCCATCGCCGCTTCTCACTGACGGGCATGTTGCTCGCCAATCCCGTGGCCCCGTCACACCAGCTCGACGAGCGGCTGCACGACCAGGCCCTGGCCAGCGCCTTCGAGGTCGCGCGCGAACTCGGGGTCACCGGCAAGGAGGTGACGCCCGTGCTGCTGGCCGAGTTCGCGCGCTACAGCCGCGGACTCAGCGTTGAGGTCAATCGTGAGTTGGTGGTCGCGAACGCCCGACTGGGCGGAGAGGTCGCCGCCGCGATGTCCACGGCGCCCTCGTGAGCGCGCGCGTCCTGGTCGTCGGCGACGCGATGCTCGACGTGATCGTCCAGCCGATGGCGCCCGTGGCGCCGACGAGCGACACGCCCGCGAACGTGCGCTTGAGCCGCGGGGGAGCGGCCGCCAACGTGGCGGTGGCGCTCGCGAGCTTCGGACTCGAGGTCCACTACGTCGGCGTGATCGGTGATGACCCGTACGGTTTGCTGTTCGCCGACGACCTGGCGCGCAACGGCGTCACCGTGCAGCTGGCGAAGACCCGCGGCCCGACGGGCGTCGTGGTCGCGTTGATCGCGCCGGACGGCCAACGCTCCATGCTGACCGACCGAGGCGTCAACGGGCTGCTCACGATCGACGCCGTGCGCTCGGCGCTCGGGCAGCCCTTCGACCACCTGCACGTGTCGGGCTACACCCTGCTCGACGAGAGGACGCGCGACGCCGGCACCTCGGCGATCGCCCTGGCGCGTGAACGCGAGATGACGACGTCCGTCGACGTCTGCTCGGTCGGTCCGCTGGCGACGGTGACCGCGCCGACGTTCCTTCAGGCCGCCATCGGGGCCACGATGCTCTTCGCGAACGAGGAGGAGGCGATGATGCTCGCCGGCACCGGCGACGTCTACGAAGCGGCGACGCTCCTCGCGCGCCACTTCGAGGAAGTGCTCGTGACCCGCGGGCGCGAGGGGGCCCTGGTCGCCCAGGGCGCGCAGCTGTGGCACGAGGATTCCCAGAGCCTCGACGTCCTCGATACCACTGGTGCCGGTGACGCGGCGAGCGGGGCCTACCTGGCCGCGAGGCTCGCCGACGCTGAGATCGAGCCGTCCCTGGCCCAGGCGATGGGCGCCGCCGCCGCGGTCGTGCGCGGATTCGGGTCGCGGGGCCAGTCGCGCCTGTAGCACGGCCGGCGGCCGCTCGATCGAGCCCGGGGCTAGGACTCGGAGGGGCTGGGCGCCGTGGCCTGACGTCGGCCCGTGTGGCGCGGCAGCGCGAAGCTGACGCCCAGGGCGACGAGCGTGATGGCGGCGGAGATCTGGAAGGCCCGCTGGTAGCCGCCCACGAGCGCGATCGGCGAGGTCGGAGCCAGGAAGGTGGCCGTCCTCGAAGCCGCGGCCGTGCCCAGCACGGCCAGGGCCACCGACCCACCGACCTGGCGCGACGCGTTGAGCACGCCCGAGGCCAGACCTGATTCGGAGCGTTCGACCTGGGCGGTCGCCGCCGTCGCAAGCGGCGCGAAGAGCAGCCCGATGGCGAAGGCGCACAGCACCGAGGGCGTGAAGATCGCTCCCCAGTAGGTGCTGTCGGTCTTGATCAGCGAGATCCACAAGAAGCCGAGCGTGGCCAGTGAGGTACCGGTGAGCAGCAGCGGTCGCACGCCGGTCCGGGTGAGGATCCTCGAGCTGAGTTGGGCCCCGGCGATGATGGCGAGCGCCATGGGCAAGAAGGCGAACCCCGTGCGCACGGCGTCGTAGCGCAGGATGTACTGGAAGTAGAAAGTCAGGAAGTACCACATGGCGAAGAAGGCTCCCCCGACCAGCAGCATGACGATGTTGGCCGTCGAGAGGGACCGGGAGCGAAAGATCCGAAAGGGCACCAGGGGGTGTGAGGCGACCTTCATCTCCCAGAAGAGGAAGGCCACCATCATGGCCGCTCCGGCCAGGAACCACGACAGCGTGGAACTGGCGCCCCAGCCGTCCTTCGTGGTGCTGACGGTGCCGTAGATCAAGCTGGCCAGGGAGCCCGTCACGAGCACCGCGCCGGTGACGTCCAACTTGACGGCCGCTTCGCGGTTGCGCATCTCTCGAAGGAAGAGCATCGCGAGCGTCGCGGCGAAGATGCCCACCGGGATGTTAATGAAGAAGACCCATCGCCACGAGGCGTAGCCGGTGAGCAGGCCCCCGAGCAGCGCCCCGGCCGCCCCGCCGGCCCCGGCGACGGCGCTCCAGGCGCCGATGGCCTTGGGCAGTCGAGGCCCCTGGAACGTGGTGACAATGATGGTGAGGGTGGCCGGTGAGAGTATGGCGCCGCCCACGCCCTGCAGGGCGCGGATGGCGATCATCTGCGCGCCCGTCGCGGCAAATCCGGCGCCGATGCTGGCGAGGGTGAAGATCGCCAGTCCGGCCAGGTAGACGCGGCGTCGGCCGAAGATGTCGGCAGCCCGACCGCCGAGCAGGAGGAAACCGGCGAAGGTGAGCACGTAGGCGTTCACCACCCACTGGGCGTTGGCCAGGGTGAAGTGCAGCGAGCGTTGCATCGACGGCAGGGCCACGTTCACGATCGAGACGTCGAGCACGACCATGAACTGGGCAAGGCAGGCAATGACGAGCACGACCCAGTCGGGAGCGTGCCGCGGCGTCGGGGGCGACGTGTCCAGTGCGTCGGCTTTCGGGTCGAGCATCAGGCGATTCTAAGCGGACGAGTTGACGGCCGATTCGTGCGCGCCGCCGCGCCGCGCCGTTTTCGGTCACACTGGAAGACGTGGCCGCCCAGTTCATCTTCACCATGCGAGACCTGCGCCGTTTCTATCCGCCGGACCGCGAGGTACTCAAGGGCATCCACCTCTCCTTCTACCCCGGCGCGAAGATCGGCGTCATCGGGGCCAACGGTTCGGGCAAGTCGTCGCTGCTGCGCATCATGGCCGGGCTCGACGACGGCTTCACTGGCGAGGCCCGACTGACGCCCGGCTTCAGCGTGGGCTACCTGGCCCAGGAGCCCGAGCTCGATCCCACTAAGGACGTCGTCGGCAACGTCGCCGACGGCGTGGGCGCAGTGCGCGACCTCCTGACCCGCTTCAACGAAGTCTGCGCCGGCTTCGCCGAGCCCGACGCCGACTTCGACGCCCTGTTGAGCGAACAGGCCGACCTGCAGACGAAGATCGACGCGGCCAACGGCTGGGACTTAGAGCGCACCCTGGAGATCGCGATGGACGCACTTCGACTGCCCGCGCCCGACGCCGACGTCACGAAGCTCTCGGGCGGTGAGCGCCGCCGCGTCGCGCTCTGTCGGCTGCTGCTCTCCAAGCCCGACTTGCTGTTGCTCGACGAGCCGACCAACCATCTCGATGCGGAGTCGGTCGCGTGGCTCGAACGTGCGCTGCAGGAGTACGCCGGCACGGTCGTGGCGATCACGCACGACCGATACTTCCTCGATAACGCGGCCTCGTGGATCCTGGAGTTGGACCGTGGGCACGGCATCCCCTGGGAGGGTAACTACTCCTCCTGGCTGGAGCAGAAGCAGGCCCGACTGGCCTCGGAGGAGAAGGCCGACAAGGTGCGCCAACGGACCCTCGAGCGCGAGTTGGAGTGGATCCGGATGTCGCCGCGCGCCCGACAGAGCAAGGGCAAGGCCCGATTCAACGCCTACAACGATCTGGTGGCCGAGTCCGAGGCCGCCGAGCGCCGAGGGGACAAGCTGGAGATCGCCATCCCGCCCGGTCCCCGCCTGGGCGACGTCGTGGTGAACGCGGCCAACCTCACCAAGGGCTTCGACGACCGGCTCCTCATTGAAGACCTCACGTTCCTGCTGCCGCCGGGCGGCATCGTCGGCGTTATCGGCGCGAACGGAGCCGGCAAGACGACGCTGTTCAAGATGATCGTCGGCGAGGAGCCACCCGATTCGGGCACGATCGAGGTCGGGGCCACGGTGTCGCTGGCCTACGTGGACCAGTCGCGCGACGAACTCAATGGCGACAACACCGTCTTCGACGAGATCAGCGCCGGCCAGGAGCACATGGTCGTGGGCGCCCGGGAGATCCACGCGCGCGCCTACGTCGCGAGTTTCGGCTTCAAGGGCAGCGACCAGCAGAAGAAGGTCGGCGAGATATCGGGCGGGGAGCGCAATCGCGTGCAGCTGGCCAAGGTCCTGCGTCGCGGGGGCAACGTGCTGCTTCTGGACGAACCGACCAACGACCTCGACGTCGATACGCTGCGCGCGCTCGAAGACGGCCTGCTCAGTTTTCCCGGTTGCGCCGTCGTCATCAGCCACGACCGGTGGTTCCTGGACCGCATCTCGACCCACGTGCTCGCCTTCGAGGGCGACGCGGTGGTGCGCTGGTTCGAAGGCAACTTCTCGGACTACGAGGCCGAGCGGCACAAGCGACTGGGCACCGATGCCGACCAGCCGCACCGCATGCACTACAAGCCGATCACCCGTCGTTGAACCAAGACCCACGTCGAGGGTGGCGTAGAGTCACACCGTGGCTGACGGGACCGATTACTCGACCTACCTGCGCATCCACGACCTGCTGAAGCTCCAGGTCCCCCTCACCGACGGCGCCGCGGACGAGCTGCTCTTCATCGTGGTGCACCAGTCCTACGAACTTTGGTTCAAGGTGATCATCGACGAACTGGTGCGTTCGAGCGAGGCACTGCACGCCGACGAGCCGTGGAACGCGACGTCCCATCTGCGGCGCATCATCATCGTCGAGGACCTGCTACTCGCGCACTTGCGTGTCCTGGACTCGATGTCGCCCGAAGGATTCCTCGAGTTCCGTGACCCGCTCAATCCGGCCTCGGGATTCCAGTCGTTCCAGTTCCGGGCCATCGAATTCCTCTCGGGGGCGGGCAAGGTGGCGATGCTGAGCTTCGAGCTGTTCGGCGACGAGCAGCGTTCGTGGCTGCGTGAGATGAGCGAGGTGCCCAACGTCTGGTCGGGTTTCGAGCAGGCGCTGCGCCACACGTTCGAGGCGGCGAATGACGACGTCCTGGAACTCGTGCGCGAGCTCTACCGTTCACACCGAGGCGCCCCGCGATCGGCCCTGCACGCGGTCGCCGAGCTCTTGATGGACCACGACGAGCGGCTCGCGATGTGGCGCCACCAGCACATGCTCATGGCCGGACGTCAGATCGGACGGCGCCCGGGGACGGGTGGCAGCGAGGGGATGGCCTACCTGGACACCACGTTGGGTGAGCGTCTCTACCCCGTCTTGTGGAACGTGAGGTCGATACTGTGATCAGCCGCGATGACTGCCTGGCCCTCGACGGCGCCGACGAACTCGGGCCGTTGCGCGCTGAGTTCACCCTGGACGATGCGCTGATCTACCTCGACGGCAACTCACTGGGACCGGTGTCGCAGAGCGCGCGCCACCGCGTGCGCGAGACCCTCGACGAAGAGTGGGCGCGGGGGCTGGTGCGGGGCTGGGGCGAAGGCTGGATGGCCGCCCCGACGCGCGTGGGGGACCGAATCGCCCGGCTCATCGGGGCCCATCCGGGTGAAGTCGTGGCGGCCGACACCCTCACCATCGCCCTGGCCAAGCTGATCGGCGGCGCGCTGGACCTGCGCCCCGAGCGCCACGTGGTGCTGACCGACCTGGCCAACTTCCACTCCGACATCTACATCGTTCGCGCCGTCGCGACCCGGGCCGGGCGACCGGTCACCGTGAAGGCCATCGAGCGTCACACGTTGGAGGACGGGTTGAACGACGACGTGGCCCTGGTGATGCTGACCCACGTCGACTACCGCACCGGCGAGATGCTGGACATGGCAGCCATCACCGACGCCGTGCACGACGCCGGTGCGCTCATGCTCTGGGACCTCGCCCACTCGACGGGCGCGGTGCCGGTGGACGTGACCGGCACGGACGTCGACTTCGCGGCCGGCTGCGGGTACAAGTACCTCAACGGCGGCCCCGGCGCGCCGGCCTTTATGTACGTGCGCTCGTCCTGGCAGGGCGTGCTCGAGAACCCGCTGCCCGGCTGGCTCGGCCACGCCCGGCCCTTCGACTTCGAGCTCGACTACGAGCCGGCGGCGGGCATGCAGGCCTTCGTCACGTCGTCGCCCTCGATCATCGCGTTGGCGTCGCTCGAGGGCGCGCTCGAGGTCTTCGAACGCACCACCATGGCCCAGGTGCGCGCCAAGAGTCTCGCTCTGACTGACCTCTTTATTGCGCTAATCGAGGAGCGCCTGGGCGGGCTGTTCGACGTCGTGACCCCGCGAGACCACGGCCGTCGCGCCAGCCAGGTGGCGCTGCGCCACGACGACGCCTACGCGATCATCCAGTCGCTCATCGACCGCAACGTCATC
>JBEKKW010000052.1:0-14294 GCA_050010495.1 Acidimicrobiales bacterium | reverse complement strand
GACACCGAATCGGGGCTGAAGCCCGACACGTCGGCGTAGTGCGTGTCGTGGAGCCCGAGCCGGTGCGCCGTCTCGTTCATCAACGCCACGAAGTTCTGCGTGTTGCCGGCGACCAGGTCGGCGAGCAGCACGGCGTAGTTGCTCGCCGAATGCACGAGCAGGCCATTGAGCAGGTCGATCTCGCAGAGGTTCTCGCCTTCGGTGACGTAGGCGCTCGACTCGCCTTCGCCGGTCAGCTGTTCGTAGGTGACGACGTCGGCCGTCGTGATCGTGAGGCACGGTCCCGTCTGGCCTAGTCCCAGCGGCAGCTTCTGGAGCGTCACGTAGGCCGTCATCATCTTGGTCAGGCTCGCGATGGGCACGACCTGGTCGTGCCAACTCTCTCGAACGCCGAGCGACGGGATGATGAGGGCCGCGCTACCGACGTCGGGCCACTCGAGCGGCGCCGATGGCGGTATCGCCGTCTCGCGGGTGTCGATCGTCGCGCGCACTTGGGCCGCGTGGCCCTGCAGGGGCAGCTGCAGTCCCACGATCATGCCAGCGCCGACGGCCGCACCCAGCACCAGCGCCACGAAACGGGCGAAGAGGCCCCGCAGGGCGTGACGGCGGGGCGTGGAGCGCACTACGACGACAGTTGCTGGTCGTACTCTTCGCGCGTGAGCAGTACCCGACGGGCCTTCGAGCCGTCACCGGCTGCGACGATGCCCTCCTCCTCGAGCTGGTCCATCAGTCGACCGGCCCTCGCGAATCCGACGCGCAGCTTTCGTTGGAGCATCGAGGTCGAGCCCTGCTGATACTGCAGCACCAGGTCGCGGGCGCGCGCCAACACCTCGTCGTCATCGTTGCTGGCGCCCCCGTCGGAGCGTCCGGCCGGAATGTCGAGGGCCACGACCGACTCCTGGCGCCCGCCCTGGGCGCGCCAGAACTCGACGACCCGACGGACTTCGGCTTCGGAGACCCACGGGGCCTGCAGGCGACGCGCGATGTTGCTCGAGGCCGTCACCAGCAACATGTCGCCCTTGCCGATGAGCCGTTCGGCCCCAGCCTGATCCAAGATGACCCGGCTGTCGGCGAGCGACGAGACGGCGAAGGCCATGCGGCTGGGGATGTTGGCCTTTATCACGCCGGTGATCACGTCCACGCTCGGCCGCTGGGTCGCCAGCACCAGATGGATGCCCACGGCGCGGGCCATCTGCGCGATTCGCACGACCGACTCCTCGACGTCGCGAGCGGCCACCATCATGAGGTCGTTCAACTCGTCGACCACGATCACGATGTAGGGCAGCTCCTCCGGCGCCAGTTCCTCAACGTCCGAGACGAGTCCGGTCGCGCGCTCGAAGGCGTCGGCGACCTGGGCCCGCGTCGTCGCCTCGGGGACGATCTCGCCCCGTTCGATCATCTGTTGGTAGCTGGTGATGTCGCGCGCGCCGCTCTCGGCCAGCAGGTCGTAGCGCCGCTCCATCTCCTTCACGGCCCAGGCCAGCATGCCCGCGGCCTTCTTCGGGTCCACGACCACCGGCGCGATGAGGTGGGGCAGGTCGTTGTACTGCTGCATCTCGACCCGCTTGGGGTCGACCAGGACCAGTCGGACCTGGTCGGGAGTGGAACGCATGACGATCGACGTGACGATGGAGTTGATGCACGAGCTCTTGCCGGCGCCGGTGGCGCCCGAGATGAGGATGTGGGGCATCTCCCCCAGGTTCATCACCACCGTCTTGCCCGAGATGTCGCGACCAATCGGCACGTCGAGCGGGTGGCGCGCGGCGATCGCCTCGTCGGCGGCCAGCAGGTCGCCGAGGGCGACGAGGGTGCGCTGGCGATTCGGCACCTCGACACCGATGGCCGAGCGTCCAGGGATTGGCGCGAGGATGCGCACGTCCGGCGTGGCCATCGCGTAGGCGATGTCCTTGTTGAGCGAGGTCACGCTCGCCACCTTGACGCCGGCGCCCAGCTCCAACTCGAACCGGGTGACCGTCGGTCCAACGGTGTAGCCGACCAGGGTCGTCTCCACGCCGTGGGCCGCCAGCGCCTCCACCAGCAGGTCGCCGGCGAGCACGATGGCGTTGCGGTCCTGCTTCTGGTCCTTGGTGCGCACGAGCAGCGACAGTGGCGGCAGTTCCCACGGCCCCGCGATCACGGGCGCGCGACGTCGCGCGGGTGCGCGCGGCGGCGAGGGTTCGGCCTCTTGCCCACCCTCCTCGTCCTCGTCGACCTCCTCCTCGTACTCGTCTTCGTCCTCGTAGGCGAAGGACTCGGCCTCGGTGTCGAACTCGTTGTCGTACTCGTCCTCGGGCTCGTTCTCCCCCTCGTCGAGGGCCTCCTCGCGTTCGCTCTTCGCCGGACGAGCGCTCCACCACGACGCGAAGCGCCTGGCGATCGCCCGCAGCACCGTCGCGGTCCCGCTCGCCAGCGCGCGCAGTCCGATGCCCGTGGTGATGATCAGCGCGATCACCAGCAGCGCGATCAGTATCACGAGCGCCCCGGCGACGCCCACGCTGCGATAGAGCCCCCCGCCGACCAGGACCCCGATCCATCCCCCGGCGTGCGCGAGCGCCTTCACGCCGGCGTTGAGCGAGGGACGGCCCCCGGCGAGGTGACCGAGCCCGCAGACGCTGACGGTGCTGAGCGCCACGCCCCAGCTGAGACGCAGCCGTTCGACTTCGATGCGGCCCGAGATCAGCGCCGCGGCCAGCGCGATGAGCAGGATGGGCAGCACAAATCGGCCCACGCCAAAGACCAGGGCCAGCGCGCGCGAGATCTGTCGGCCCACCGGACCGAGGGCCCCCGCCTCGGCGAGCAGCGCGAACAGCCCGAGCACCACCATGATCACGATCCAGATGTCGCGCTCGTGGCGCTGCCAGAGGGTGGACGCGTCCGACCTCGCGTCCGAGCGCTTGACCGGCTTTTTTGCCGGCTTTTTCTTGTGTCGTGCCTGTACCACCACCCTCCAACTTACCGAACGAAGGTTCGTAGCCGGTGCCACCGCTCGTAGGCTGGCGTGGTGACCGCTCCGGCCCACGACTCCTCCATTGAACTGGCCCAGCGCCTCAACGCCCACGCCCGCGTCTGTCAGGTGGTCGACTCGAGCGCCCTCAGCTCGTCGATCCACGAAGTGGTGCTGCGCGGCGACGCTGGCTTACTGGGCGGGGTGCCCGGCAACGACGTGATGATCCGCCTCGCCAGCGGCCGGGGCGCCTACGTGCGACGGCGCTACAGCGTGCGCGAGGTCGACGGCGATCTCGACCAACTGCGACTGTGGATCTGCACCAACCACGACGGTCCCGGCAGCCAGTGGGCCCGCGACGCGCGCGCGGGCGACGAAGTCGACGTCGTGGGGCCGCGGGGCAAGATCGAAGTCGACCGCGCGGCGCAGTGGCACCTGTTTGTGAGCGACATGACCGGATTCTCCGCCTCGTACCGCATGGCCGAGAGCCTCGAGTCCGGTGAGGCGACCTTCATCTTCGAGGTCGACCACGACGACGACGCGCGCACCGCGCGCTTGAGCGACGGCCTCGCGGTCAAGGCCGTGTTCGTCGCGCACGAGGACCGCGCGCGCCACGACCCGGCCGGCCTGCTGCGCGGTCTGGCCGACGTCAACCTCGGCTCCGGTCACGGTCGGGCCTACCTCTTTGGCGAGTTCGCCGTCAACAAGGTGCTGCGCGCCGCGCTCCTCGACCGCGGGCTCAGCGACGAGCAGATCAGCCACAAACATTTCTGGCGCCAGGGCCGGGCCAACGCCGATCACGGCGAACCGGATAAGAACGAGGTCTAGAGGACCACGATGGCCGGTAACAACACGGGCTGACGGCGGAACTTCTGGCCGAGCAGTCGGCCGGCCGCGCGCTGGGCGACCTTGTTGAGCGAGGCCTCGTCGTGGTCGCCGTCGCGCAGCGCCCCCTCGATGGCGTCACGGATGCTGCTCGTCACCGACTCGAGCAGGTCGCGGTCGTGCTCGCCCTCGAACCAGCCCCTCGTCGTGATGCGCACGGGCTGGATGATCGTGCCCCGCTCGCCATCGATGCCGGCCGAGATCTGCAGGACGCCGAACTCGGCCAGCATGCGCCGCTCCTCCAGGGGCCGCTCGTCGAGGTCGCCGGCACTGCCGTCGATGTAGTGGAACCCGGCCGGGACCTGGCCCGAACGGCGGATGCCCGACTTGTTCACCTCGACCTGGTCACCGTCCTCGCAGATCAGCACGTGGTCGTGGGCCAGACCCATCGTGAGCGCCAAGTCGGCGTGATGGACCATGTGGCGATACTCGCCGTGCACCGGTACGAAGTTGCGCGGGCGCACCAACTGGTGGAAGGTCCGCAGTTCGCCCTGGCGGGCGTGGCCCGAGGCGTGCACCGGCTCGTTCTCGGAGTGGATGACCTCGGTCCCCTCGCGGTGCAGGTCGTCGATGAGTCGCCCGACCGACCACTCGTTGCCGGGAATCGGGTGCGAACTCAAGATGACGGTGTCGTCGGCGCCGACCTTCAAGTAGCGCGCGTCGCCCCGCGAGAGCTTCGAGAGGGCGGCCAACGGCTCGCCCTGGCTGCCGGTGCAAATCACGCAGACCTCCCCCGGGGCGAAGCGGTCGATGTTCTCGATGTCGATGAAATCGGCCGCGTCGACGTGCAGGAGGTTGAGCTTGCGGGCCAACTTGACGTTGGACTCCATCGACCGGCCCATCAAAGCGATCTTGCGATTCTGCTCGAGGGCGACGTCGATGATCTGCTGGACGCGGTGGATGTGACTGGCGAAGCAGGCCACCACCATGCGCCGCTGGGGCCGCTCCAGGAATAACCGGCGCAGCGCCCCCCCGACCGAGCGTTCCGAGGCGGTGAAGCCCGGCTCCTCGGCGTTCGTCGAGTCGGCGAGCAGCAGGGCCACGCCCTCGTCGCCGATGGCCGCGAGGCGCGAGATGTCCGTGCGCCGCCCGTCGATCGGCGTGAGGTCGAGCTTGAAGTCGCCCGAGTGCACGACGATGCCGACCTTGGTGAAGAAGGCCAGCGCGTGCGCGCTGGGCACCGAGTGAGTCACGGGGATGAACTCGACCTCGAAGGGTCCGATCTTGCGCCGCTCGCCGTCGGTGACCTCGATGAAGGTGAGGTCGTGGGCGACCTTGGCCTCGCTCAGGCGGTGTCGGGCGAAACCGAGGGTCAGCGCGGCGCCGTAGATCGGGACGTTGATGTCCTTGACGAGGTAGCGCAGCGCCCCGGTGTGGTCCTCGTGGCCGTGGGTCAACACGATCGCGTCGACGCGGTCCTTGCGTTCGATCAGCCAGCGAAAGTCGGGCAGGATCAGGTCGACGCCGTACATCGTCGGCTCGGGGAACATCAGTCCGGCGTCGACGACGACGATGCGTCCGTCCTGCTCCAGGGCCAGGCAGTTGCGCCCGATCTCACCGAGTCCGCCGAGGAAGGTGACCCGGATGTACTCCTTAGCCACGCTGGGCTCGAAGCTTGGCCACGACGTCCGCGGCCGCGGCGTCGCAGTCGGCGTCACTCTCACCCAGGGGCAGGCGGCACTGGCCGACGTCGAAACCGAGGGCCCTTAGCGCCGCCTTAGAGGGCACGGGATTGGGATAGAGCACCGTGCTCTCGAAGGCGCAGCTGGGCGCCAAGCGTTCGTTGATCTCGCGTGCGGCGATCCAGTCGCCCTTCTCCACGCAGCGCACCAGGCTCACGAACTCCGGGGCCGCCCAGTGGGCCGCGACCGAGACGATCCCGACGGCGCCGATGGCGAGGAAGGCCAACAGCACGCTGTCGTCCCCGCTGTAGAGGTCGAGTTCGTCGCCCAGCACGGCCTTGGTGTGGGCCGCGGCCACCAGGTCGCCGGAGGCGTCCTTCAAGGCGACGATGTTGGCAACGTCGCGCACCAGCGCGATCATCGTGGACGATTCGATCTTGCGTCCGGTGCGCGAGGGGATGTCGTAGAGCATGACCGGCAGTGTCGTGCTGGCCGCGATCGCCGAGAGGTGGGCGGCGATCCCCTTTTGGCTCGGACGGGCGTACGCCGGCGTCGTCGCCAGCACGCCGGCGACGCCGGTCGCGGCCACCTGGGCCGTCAAGGCGACCGAGCGGGCGGTGTCCGACGAGGTCGATCCGGCCAGCACCGGCACGCTCACCGCCTCGCTCACGCACGCGAAGAGGTCCAGCTTCTCGGCGTCGCTGAGGGCGCTGCCCTCGCCCGTGGATCCGGCCAGTACCAGTCCGTCGCAGCCCTGCTCGACCAGGAAGCGCGCGAGGTCGCGCGCGACGTCGAGCTCGAGTGAACCGTCGGACGCGAACGGCGTGACCATCGCGGTGAGCACCGTTCCAAAACGGGGTGAAACCATACCTCGAAGTTACCAGCCGGGGCGCGAGACGACGATGGGCTAGACCACCAGCGAGTCGATGCCCTCGGTCAGCCCGGGCGTGGCACCCACCGCGCGCACCGCGAGCGCCACGCCCGCCACGAAGCTCAAGCGGTCGAAGGAGTCGTGACGGATCGTCAGCCCCTCGCCCGGTCCGCCGAAGAGCACCTCCTGGTGCGATACCAGCCCCGGCAGGCGCACGGAGTGGATCCGCACGCCGTCTGCGCCGTCGCCCCCGCGCGTGCCCTCGATGCTGTGGCGCGAGGTCGGATCGGCCAGGGGCGCGAGACCGGCCTCGCGCCGGGCGTCGGCGATGGCGTGCGCCGTCGTGAGCGAGGTGCCCGAGGGGGAATCGACCTTTCGATCGTGGTGCAGCTCGATGATCTCGACGCGCTCGAAGTAGGGCGCGGCCATCGCGGCGAAGCGCTGCTGGAGCACGACCCCGAGCGAGAAGTTGGTCGCCATGACGATGCCGGTCGATTCGCTGGCCCGGTGCACCGCGTCGCGCTCCGCGTCGCCCAGTCCGGTCGTGCCGATGACCAGCGCCACGCCGTGCTGCGCGCACCAGCGCGCCGACATGGCCGCCCCTTCGGGGGTCGAGAAGTCGACGACCACGTCAACGGTGCCGGGGTCGAGCCCGTCGATCGAGGTGACGTGCTGCGCGCCCGAAAGCTGGGCCGGCGCCTGCACGTCGACCAGGGCGACGACCGTGACGTCGTCCATCGCACCGAGCGCGGACGACAGCACCTGTCCCATCCGCCCGGCGCCGCCCACGATGGCGATTCGCTTCATGCCTGCACCTTACCGGCGCGCCGTCGCGGCACCCAGACCCAAAGGTAGAGACCGACCCCCGCGAGCGCGATGACGCCGACGGCCGAGCCGACCAGACCCTCCTCGATGTGCGGGGCGTGATAGTGGAAGTGCACGACCCAGTCGCCCTTGGGCACGAGCACCTGTTGGATGAGTCCGGAGCGAACGACGTGCAGGGTCGTGGTGCGTCCGGTGCGCACGTTGACGGCCGTCGCGCGCCAACCGGGGATCCACTCCATCGACCGCTTCATCACCGTCGCGCTGGCGGCGTCGACCGTGATCCACGAGTCGCCCCAGGGGGCGTTGACGATCTTGACGATCCGCGAGCCCGAGCGCGAGAGGTAGGCGCTCGCGCGCAATGTGGTGGCGCGAAAGATCGACATCGTGCCGGTGGTGTCCACCAGGCGCCACGCCGGCGACGAGAGGGCCTGCTGGAACGGCGTGTTGAGCAGGTAGGCCGCGCCGTGGCGGGGCACGACCTTAGTCGAGGTGATGAGGGCGCCGAAGGATGAGGTCACCTCAACACCGGCGGCCGGTTGGCGGTACTTGGCGAAGTTGAAGACCACCCGCGCCGAGCCGTCCTTGGTCAGCGCCGCGGCGATGGGCCGGCCCTTGGCGTTGAGCAGCTGGGCCTCGATGGGGCCGGTCGTCACGCGCCCTCCCCCGGCGCCCGTCACGACGATCGAGCGCACGTGCAAGAGCTGACCGAAGAAGCGCTCCTCGCTCGCCTCGCGCACGATCGGCAGGCAGCGCAGCGCCTTGGGCTGCACGCCCGCGAGCGACGTCGCGAGCTTGTCGGTCGAGACGATGATCGTGTCGAGGCGCAGCTGGATGAACCGGCCCTGCGCCAACTGGCAGGGGTTCAGGTTGAATCGCGGATGGGTGCCGGTGACGTTGCCGTAGAGCTCGTTGATCAACGAGCCGTAACCCTGCACGCTCGGCGACTTGGTGAAGACGTTCATGTTCGGCGAGCCGAGGTCCTCGAAGACGTCCTGGTGCGCGCCGGAGGGATCGACCAGCGCGAAGCGGCCCTGGCTGCCCAGCACCGCGACGGCCGCCGCCCGCGGCGGCGTGGGGTTGACCTTGCCCGAGGCGAAACCGAGGGAGCAGAACGTCAAGAAGACCACCACGTCGACGGCGGCGAAGATCGTCAACCAGCGAAGGAGCCGCGCCCACGAACGCCCGCGATACAACAGCGCGACCACCACGAGCGCGAGCACCAGGTGCAGCACGAGGGTCGGCCACTCGTAGTGCTCCTGAGGCTCGGTGGCGGCGCTCGCCAAGTGTTCGACGATCTGCTGGCCGAACGCCAGCATCGCAACGCACAGCGCGGCCGTCGTGATCACCGGCGCCAGCGTGACCCACTTGCGCCGTCCCTCGAGGCCGGCGCCCTCGAGGTCGTGCTGCGCGATTCGTTCCAGCCACCATCCGAGCAGCACCGTCAGTCCAAAGTCGACGAGCACGATGTTGCGGCTCTGCAAGCGGGTGCTGCCAAAGAGCGGGATGGCGCGAAAGAGGTGCCCGAGTGGGGTGAAGTTGCCCCACGTCGCGAAGAGCCCCACGACGACGATCACGACGTAGAGAACGAAGTTACGGTTCTCGCCACGCCAGCCGCGCCGGGTCAGACGTGAGAGGAAGGCGAACATCGCCACCAGCGCCAGCACGCCTACGTAACCGGTCACCTCGGGCAGGTTGTAGTGGACGAAGAAGCTCGGCTGGTGCAGGATGCCGTTGCCGCCGAAGATGTCCGGGATGAAGAGCAGGCTCGACCACTCCGGCGTCAGCGAGCCGGCGCCGAAGAACTGGTAGGTCAAGCCGGTGCGCTGGGACACGTCGATGAAGGAGAGGCCGGGTAGGAGTTGGGCCAGTCCGATCAGGACGCCCCAGCCGACCCCGACGGCCACGGCGAGGACGTAGGTCACCCGATTGCGCCACGTCGTGAGCCACCACGGTGAACGCACCAGCAGCACCACCGGCCCCACGATCAGGGTCAACAGCTCCATCTCGGCGATGGCCCGCGGCTCGCCGGTGAGCGAGATGAGCCCCCACAGCAGGCCGAGGCCGGCCACGCCCGGCACAAGGGCCCGAAGCCGGGCCGGCCAACTGGCGTCCCCCGGCAGGGCCTCGATGGTCCGGGCCAGGGCCAGCATCACCAGAGTGCCCCACGGCAACAGGGCGAAACCCTGGATGACGCCCAGGTGCACGAGCTGGCCGATCATGGCGCCGCTGTAGGTGAAGACCATGGCCGGCACCAGCGAGGAGAGGGTGCGCAGTCCGTGCCAGCGCAGCAGCGCGAACATGCCCAGCGCCGAGGCGACGTAGACGGCGATGAGGTTGAGCACCCACGCGAGGATCGCCGGCAATACCGCGAAGATCACCGTCATCGGGTAGAGGGACCCCGCGTTCATGCCCCCCAGCAGCGGGGTGCCGGAGTCCGAGAGCGGATTGAACAGTGGCAGGTGGCCGCTGTCGATCTGCTGGCCGGTCAGGACCCGCAGCGGGAAGTTCTGGATCAGGTTGTCCTGGGCCAGGGCCGGGTGTCCGAGCAGGGCCGGCACCGAAAAGATGATCACGGGCAGCGCCACGATGAGCAGCAGAGCGCGCCGGTCGGCCCGCACTAGGGGACGCCACCACCGAGTGCGCTCGAGGGTGGCGTCGTCCATCTGGTCCACGCTACGAAATGTTCCGAGGCCGTGCCGCGCAGTCGTCACGACTGAGCGGCACGGCCCTACGAACGACTAGCGACGGCGGGGCCGCGGGCTGCGTCGCGGGGCGCCATCATCGGCGCTGAACGACGGGGCACCGGGACCGAGGTCACCGATCTCGCCCGCCAGCTCCGCCTCGAAGGCCGCCTCGAAGGCCGAGGACGACCCGCCCGTCGGGGCGCTCTCGCGACGGGGACGCTCACTTCGCTCTCCCCGATCACCGCGGTCGTTGCGACCGTCACGGGGACCTCGCTCGTTGCGCTCGCCCTCACGGGGGGCGCGCGACGGGCGCGGGGCGTCGAAGCCACCCTCGTCACTGGCGTACTCGCCGGCGAGCGAAAGCGAGACCTTGCCCTGGGGATCGATGTCGTCGACTCGCACCTCGAGGGCCTGACCCAGTTCGACCACGTCCTCGACCTGGCCGATCCGCTTGCCGGCGTTGAGCGGCGCCATCTTCGAGATGTGCAAGAGGCCGTCGCGTCCGGGCATGATGCTGATGAAGGCGCCGAACTTGGCGATGTTAACCACTCGGCCCGGGTAGACGGCACCGACCTCGGCCGTCGGCGGATCCAGGATCAGCGCGATGCGCCGGCGGGCCTCTTCGACGGCCCGGCCGTCCTTGGCCCCGATGGTCACGGTGCCGACGACTCCGTCGTCGTCGACCGCGATGTCGGCCCCGGTCTCTTGCTGCAGGGTGTTGATGACCTTGCCCTTGGGTCCGATGACCTCACCGATCTTGTCGATCGGGATCTCCATCGACACGATCTTGGGCGCCACGTCGGCGACCTCGCTGCGCGGAACGGCAATCGTGTCCGTGATCACCTTGAGGATCGCGAGACGGGCCTCCTTGGCCTGGTGCAGCGCCTTGGACAGCACGTCGGCGGGCAGTCCGTCGATCTTGGTGTCCAGTTGCAGCGCCGTGACGGCGTCGGCCGTGCCGGCCACCTTGAAGTCCATGTCGCCGAAGGCGTCCTCGGCCCCCAGGATGTCGGTGAGGGTGACGTAGGTGCCCTCGTCGTAGACGAGTCCCATCGCGATGCCCGCCACGGGCGCCTTGATCGGCACCCCGGCCGCCATCAGCGACAGGGTCGAACCGCACACCGACGCCATCGACGTCGAGCCGTTGGACTGCATGACGTCCGAGACGACGCGCAGCGTGTAAGCGAACTCCTGCTCACTCGGCAGCACCGGGACGAGCGCGCGCTCGGCCAGCATGCCGTGTCCGACCTCGCGTCGCTTGGGCGCGCCGACGCGGCCGGTCTCACCGGTCGAGTACGGCGGGAAGTTGTAGTGGTGCATGTAGCGCCGGAACTCGTCGGGCGTGATCGAGTCGACCTGCTGGCGCATGCGCGGCATGCCCAGAGTCGTGACGTTGACGACCTGGGTCTCGCCGCGCTGGAAGAGCGCCGATCCGTGGGTCATCGGGAAGAGGTCGATCTCGGCCGACAGCGGACGGATCTCGTTGACCGTTCGCCCGTCGATGCGCAGTCCCTCGTCGACGATGCGCCGGCGCACCAGCTTCTTGGTCATCGACCTGATCGCCGCCTTCACTTCGGGGGCCCGCTCGGGGAACTCGCGTGAGAGCTGGTCCATGATCGACGTCGTCGCGTCGGCCAACGCCTCGGCGCGGGCCTGCTTCTCGGTCAACTGGTTGGCCTCGGCCAGGACGCTCTCGCCCACGGCCTGGACGCGGTCGAACACGTCCTGCTCGTAGTCGTCGTAGGTCTCGTAGGTCATCATCGTGATCGGCCCGCGCTCGGCCACGAAGGCCTTGACGAGCTCGCGCTGGAGGTTGATGGCCTCGCGGATCCAGAGCTTGGACTGCTCCAGGCCCTGCGCCAGCACGTCCTCGCTGACCTTGGGGGCGCCGTCGTCGTACTTGACGAACGAGCCCTCGGTCCCGCCGGCCTCGACCATCATGATCGCGATCTCGGACTCGACGGAGTCGCTCAGGGCCCGACCCGCGACGATCAATTCGAAGGTCGCGGCGTCACCCTCTTGGAAGGTGGGGTGCGGCGCCCAGACGCCCTCGGTGGTGTACGCCATGCGCACCGCCCCGATCGGTCCGTCGAAGGGCAGGCCCGAGATCATCAGGGCCGCCGACGCGGCGTTGATGGCCAGGATGTCGTGCGGGTTCTCCTGGTCGGCGCTGAAGATCGTGCCGACGACCTGGGTCTCGTTGCGAAAGCCCTTGGGGAACGACGGGCGCAGCGGCCGGTCGATCAGTCGACAGATCAGGATGGCCTGGTCCGAGAGCTTGCCCTCACGACGGAAGAAGGCGCCGGGGATCTTGCCCGCGGCGTAGGCCCGCTCCTCGATGTCGACGGTCAGGGGGAAGAAGTCGGTCCCTTCGCGCGCCGATCGCGCGGCGGCCACGGTCACCAGCAGCATCGTGTCGCCGATGCGGGCCATCACGGCGCCGTCGGCGAGTTGGGCGAGGTGACCTGCTTCGAAGGTCAGGGTCTTATCGGTGCCCGTTATGGGGCTACTTACGCGGATTGCGTCAGTCATGGAGTCTCCTTATGCGGTTAGCAACACTCCGCCCGGATCCCAGTGAGCGACCGTCGCACGAAGCGGCGATCCTCCACTGGCCTCCGAGGACTCGGATGTGTTGACACGTCGACGGCGTCGACGTGGTATCTCAGCTAGCGACGAATGCCGAGACGGCCGATCAGCGCGCGATAGCGCTCGACATTGCCGCGCTGCACGTAATCGAGCAGACGGCGACGTTGGCCGATGAGCTTCATGAGTCCGCGTCGGGTGTGATGATCACCCTTGTGTACCTTGAGGTGCTCGGTGAGATGCGAAATCCGGTCCGTCAGAATCGCGATTTGGACTTCGGACGAGCCGGTGTCCGTGGCGTGAGCCTGGTAGTCCTTGATGATTTGCTGCTTCTCAGCCATAACGTGTTGTGCCTTATGAGTCGGGGGTCCCGTTGCGAGTCGCCCACTTGACGGCTCACGTGATCAGCGTCGCTGACCGTGTTCTATCCTAGCAGCGCCGAGGACTGCGGCAGAAATCTCTTGTAAATCTCCAGCGTTTCGGAGACGTCGCGCTCGATCTGGTCCACCAGCTGCTCGGTGTCGGCGAAGGTCATCTCTCCGCGCAGTCGCGCCATGAACGCGACGTCGAGTTGCGCGTCGTAGAGGTCGTCATCGAAGCCGGGGATGTGCACCTCCACCAACACCGCACCGTCGTCGTAGAACTGCGGCCGGGTCCCGACCGAGATCGCGGCCGGCCACCACGCACGATCGGGCGTGCGCGCGGCGCCGGCGTAGATGCCCAGCGCCGGCAGCTGCTGGCGCGGCTCGCTGGCCATGTTCGCCGTGCGGAACCCCAGTCGCTGACCGCGCGCGTCGCCGTGTACGACTGTGCCGCGCAAGGTGAAGGCCCGACCGAGCAGGGCGTTGGCGGTGAAGAGGTCGCCGCTACCGAGGGCGCTACGCACCGCCGTCGAGCTCCAGCGCTGGTTGCCCCCGTAGATCGGCGAGGCGTGGGCCACGAAGTGGTGACGCTCCCCTTCCGCGCGCAGTAGCGCGACGTTGCCCTCGCGGTCGTGGCCGAAGTGGAAGTCCTCCCCCACCACGACGTCACAGCTCCTCATCTCATCCACCAGCACCCGCTCGATGAACGAGCGGGCCGTCTCGCTGGCCAGGTGGGCGTCGAAGCGCAGCACCCGCACCCGCTCGATGCCGAGTGCGGCCAGGCCCTCGAGGCGCTGGGACATGGTGCCCAGCTGCAGCGGCGCGCTCTCGGGGGCCAGCACCGTGGCCGGATGGGGGTCGAAGGTCACGACGCTCGCCACCGCCTGGCGCTGTCGTGCTAGACGCACGACCTCGGCGATCACCTTCTGGTGACCGAGGTGCAACCCGTCGAAGACGCCGATCGCCACCGCGCTCGGTTCCTCCCCGGGCGCGTGTTCGCCCTCGCCAAGAACAATCATCGCCGCCAACTTAATCCGACGTCCCGGCCGCGTCGTCGCCCACCACCAACTCGGGCTTCCACTGCTCCTCACGGGGTCGCAGTATCGCCACCAGCGCACCTCGAGCGTTGACGGCCGCGACCTCGTCGCCGTCGGGCCGATCGTTGAGCATGATGCGCTGGCCCATGCGCAGGCGACGTTCCTGGTCGTCGGTGACGACCACGTGCGCGAGGTGCGCCACGAAGTCGATCGGCGGGCGAAGCACCGTTTCGCCCTCGCGCACCATGGCGTCGATCTGCTCGAGCGTATGGGCCTGGTCGACGGTGTGCGCGCCACTCGAGATCCGCCGCAGGCTCGTCAGGTGCCCGACGGTGCCGAGGGACTCGGCGAAGTCACTCAACAGGACGCGCACGTAGGTCCCGGGCGAGCACTGCACCTCGAAGTGGAAGCGGTCGCGCTCGTCGCTCGCCGCGACGGAGAACTCGCTGATCGTCACCGCTCGCGCGTCGCGCTCGACCTC